>MGXZ01000027.1 GCA_001802455.1 Gammaproteobacteria bacterium RIFCSPHIGHO2_12_FULL_39_24 | reverse complement strand
TATCAAATTATCTTTTTGCTGTTCTGTTAGTTTTGTCAGATCTGGACGTTCCATAGTCCGTGCATTCTGCCAGCAGAATCACTACATGTCATTGATTTTTTATAAAAGCGCCTCGAAGGCTGAATAGTTACCTTCATGCTTTTGAAAAACAATTTAGCCCTGCACATTAACGCATTGAATTTATATTGTCAGTACGTTAACGAAGTGTAGATATCGCATTCATCAAAATTTTTGTCGCTTGTGCAATCACCTTATCTGGCGTCCGCGCATTTTTTTCATTTTGTCTTACATACACCACCAGTACAACGGGCGATTGATGTGCACGCCAGATAACACCAATATCTCCGATGGAACCGTAACCACCTGTTCCTGTTTTATCAGCAACAAGGTAATCATTTGGCACGCCAGCGCGAATACGATGATCTCCTGTTTTACAATGCTTCATCCAGCTCCTCAAAAGTGCGCGTTGAGAATTATTTAGCGCATGACCCAATACTAATTTTTGTACGGAATCTGCCATCGCCTCGGGCGTTGTTGTATTACGCTTATCATTCGGAATAGCAGAATTAAGCTTCGGCTCCCATCGCACTAAAAAATATTTTTGATCACCAATGGATCGTGCAAATTGAGTCACTTGATTGGGACCACCTACTATTTTCATCAATTGATTTACAGCAGCATTGTCACTATATTCAAGAGCCGCAGCACACAGATTGAAAATCGTCATTCCATCTTTTACATATTTGCTCGTGATAGGCGCATAACCGGATTTTCTGACATCATTTTCCGTGAAAAATATTCTCTGCTTTAAAAACGCAGGATCACTTTCGCTTTTTTTCAAAATGGCAGCGACTGTCATTACTTTTGATGTGCTGTCCATTGGGAATCGCTTGTTGGCATTAAAGTTAATATGCGTATTGTTGTAAGTTTCAATAGCAGACAACCCAATATCAACATGGTTTTGTATTTCTAATTGATTTAATTTTTGCGAAACAGTCTGAAAAACAGCGTTTAGTTTATCTTCACCGGCAAATGTGCTTGAAAATAAGCACAGCATTACAACAAATAAAAGCTTTCTCATATTTATCCAAAAAAATTTTATGCAGGGCTAAATTTTTTATCTTTTTAGCCCAGCATTGAAGTTTCCCTTATCTCATTTAGTTTTTTCCAACCACGCTTTCATATCGGCAGTACAATGCGGATGATTAATCACATTATCAATAAATTCAGATCGTATTGCGATATCTTTACCACACATATCATCCAACAAGGCGTTCCATTGTTTACGAACTGCGTCATCAGGTTTTTTGCCAATCTGAACCAAGATATCGCCAATGCGTTTACTGTGATATTCATAAACTGCTTTATCAAGCCACGCTACTGCTTCATTGGACAGCCCATGTTCACCGCCAATATTCCCACCTTTAAAGCCTTTTTCCCATACCACGTGCTGTAATTGTTTATATTTATCACCATACAATGAATTGACCATTTCCATACATTGCTTTGCAAGTGAGATGGCAATTTCACTGGATGGATCATTTTTTAAATTCGCATTGATTTTGGATACCAAATCACGCCAATTCTTTTCAAATGATTCTTTTTCATGTGAACGCGATGCCAATTCACGTTGGAAGCTTGCCCACTGTTTTAATTCATCCGCTGATAATACTTTTTCTGCCCACGTTTTTTCTAATTGTTGTGTCATACGATATGCCTCGATGGTTTGAATAATAGATTCCCACGCAATTGACTTATTTTGATGACATTCAGATAAAATATTTTTTAAGGCTTGATTCGCTGCTATTAAGGCATTCGCTTTTTCTTCTAGAAAAACAGATTGAACCGTAAAGTGGTCAATCATATCGACATCTTCATCGAGCAATTTTTTAATTTGCGACAACTCAAAGCCAAAAAATTTTAATGCGATTATCTGCTGCAATTTTAATAAGTCTTTTTCTGAGTACAAACGATAATTATTGTCCAAACGTACAGAAGGTTTTAATAAACCAATATGATCGTAATGATGCAGTGTTTGCACCGTCACTTTCGTTAATTGACTTAATTCTTTCACGTACCATTGTTTCATTGTCGTTTATCCTCACGAGACACAAGATAAAGTATCGTCTAACAATAGGGTCAAGCGTTTTATAAAAAATTTTGCGTAATTTCAGCGACGTTTAAAAATTTCTGAGTAAACTCACTAGCAGCCCCAGCATCTTCCACAGTCCACCATGCAGCCAATACGGCTTTACAAAAAACCCAACTGTAAATACGTTTTTTATCAAACTGTGATTGTTCAATAAAACAATCGAGTCGATACAATAATTCTTTTTTTGTAATGGGATTTGTTACGCGAGGCAGTGGAATTTCAAATTCTGATTCACCGACGACCCCTTTGCTGTCAATCGCGACGACATAACCCTTATTTGAAAGCAATAAATTCGCATAATGTAAATCACCATGCAGCAAAACGGTGTTGGTTTGTGATGTTAATAACTCATGACTTAAGAATGCTGATTTTTCAACTATTTTTTTCGAAAATGGTCCTGGCGTCCCACCAAATTTTTTAGTGAGGCGTTGGTCAAATCCTTCAAACCAATCAGTCAGCGTTGGGAAGACTTCCATTTTTTCGATTGGCTTATGCAGTTTTTTATATACCGATACTGCCAACAACGTTTCTTCTTCAACGGATAACGCACATTTTTCGAGTAATGTGCCAGGATTAATTTTTTCAATTAACATTGCGCCATTTTCAATGTCACTTTTTAATAATTTAACAGCGCCAATGCCATTAAAATGCTCTAATGATTTTACTTCTGTTTTGAATTCTTTATTTGGAACGCAACATTTAAAAACAACTTGTTCACCATCCTGTTTTTTAGCATTCAAAACAATATTGAACTGCGCGTCTGAAAAGCAATCGCCTGCTTTAAATTCCCATAGCTTTTCATAATACGAAATAAATTGTGGTAAATTTTGAAGCCATTGTGATCCAACATTGCCATATAATAAAATAATATTATTTTTTAAAATATCAGGAATTTTTAGATTAGAATTATTCACTTTTTATTTTATCACTCGTTATTTTTTAATTCGTTCATATTTTCCAAGCAATTCTGCTTCTGTGATCACATGATTTTTCATCGCATGTATAATTTCAGTTTTAGTTGCACCATTGTTGAGTGTCAAAACAGTATCAAGTGCGTAGAGTTTAAAAAAATAACGATGTACGCCAGAAGGAGGACAAGGTCCGCCATACCCTGTTTTACCCCAACTGTTTTTTCCCTCTTGTGACCCTTCCGGCAGTGTAGAAATATTTTCGGGTAATTGGCGAACGCTGCTTGGCATATTAAATAATATCCAATGGTCCCATGTGCCATGCGGTGCATCAGGGTCATCAACAATTAAAACAAATGATTTCGTATTATCGGGTACCCCATCCCACGCTAATGATGGCGAAATATCCGAACCATCGCACGTATACTTTGAAGGTATTATTTTTTCATGTTCAAAAACGTTGCTGGTGATTTTCATCTACCCTCCTGATAATGTTTGAGATTATTTTAAATCCGTTAAAAAATAGGCGCTTAAAAAGCGCCTATAAATATTTTAAAACTTATTATTTTTTATTGCCAAATAATGCCGCCGCACGTTTTTTTAATTGTGCGGGTGTAACATCTTCAACATGTGTTGCAATACACCATGAATACCCTGAGATATCTTCGATCATCGCATTGCGATCACCATAAAACATATTTTCAGCAGGACGGATAATTTTACCACCGACAGATTCACACGCTTTTAAAGTTGCATCAACATTTTTAACATACAAATAAATGCTCATAGGTGAGCCACCACAATCTTTCGGTGTTTTACCGCCTTTAACAGGACAAGGCTCACCCAACATAAATTTAGAATCACCTATTTTGAATTCAGCATGCGCAATTTTTCCATCAGGTCTGTTTATACGAACTGTTTGTTTTGCACCGAATGCCTTTTGATAAAAAGTGAGCGCTTTTTCAGCATCGTTAACAACCAAGTAAGGTGTAGCATTGTGATAGCCTTTGGGTTGAGCTAATACTTTTTTAGATTTTTTAACAAGCTTTTTAGCTATTTTTGCAGGTTTCTTCATTTTTTTTACTACGGATTTTGACGTACCTTTTTTCACTGGTTTAACAGCTTTTGTTTTTGCTTTTTTTGAACGTGCCATTTTCATTTTCCTTATTTTATACTCAAACTCGACAGGTTTAACCCATAGAATTTAATTTCATGGCTTATTATGCAGCATTTTTCATCTCCAGTAACTCGCTGATAAGTAATTAAAAACATATAATCTTTTTGGCTCTATGCAGATCAGTGTGGGTATAAATTCCAATCTGCTGTATATCAATCGTCATCAAGTTAAGTGAGAATGCTTTTTTATCAACTTTAGCATTGTAGTCCGTCATCCCGCGGACTTCGCCGCGGGATGACGAGATACGTACCCATACTGATCTGCATAGAGCCATCTTTTTCGCAAAAAAGGAGGTTATATGGAACGAACCAGCGAGTTGGGTATAAAACTTTAAACGAAACGTTTAAATGGAAATGGAACGAGCTTACAAGAATTGCAATTACTTGGAGGCTGGTCGAATTTAGCAATGGTGCTGCGATATGCGCATTTATCCAGTTCACATTTGCGAACTGCAGCGAATCGAATTTACGTGACAAATTCCCTACATGTGGAGATGAATGAAAAAAATCGATTTGAAAATTTTGCAGTAGCTATTTGAATTCCCAAAGAGAAATTATTGGGTCGTGATGATAGATTTACTCACACACATCCTGTGTGTTCGCCCTTCGGGTGCTGCTGCGCAGCATGAAAAATTTTCTATCCTGAAAATTTTTCGAACAAATGTTCAAATCTGAGCTATCTAAATAAAAAAACCTCTCTGCGAGAGGCCTTTTTTATTTGGGTCGTGACAGATTTGAACTGTCGACCAACGGATTAAAAGTCCGCTGCTCTACCGACTGAGCTAACGACCCGGAACTCATACAACGTATCTCGTACATCCTTGTACTGCATTTGTCTTTGTCGTTATTGCACCCAGGGTAACATCGTGTTACCCGTTTTTTGCTGTACTTGCTCGCAAAAAACCCGACTGATGCTCGCGACCCAGAAAACAAATCAAGAAGCTTGTCATCATACCCAACTTTCTTGAAATCGCAAGCAGTTTTTAGTCTAAAAAATACGGTATTGTCTTGAATTGCATTGCAATTAATACTACTTTTTCCGTACTAAAAAATACAAGCAATGTGATAAAAATATGCTAAAAGAAGCCGGTTTTACATTAATTGAGTTAATGTTGGCAATCGCGATCAGTGCAATTCTGATTGCTATTTCATACCCCCTGTACAGCGATCACCAAGTAAAAGCAGAGCGAAATCGTGCTGAAATTGCGTTAATGCAATGTGCGGTTCGCATGGAAAAGTATTTTAGTCAACATGCAAGTTATCGTGGTGCAACATTCACTGCGTTACACGCTGAAAATGTAATGAGTGGATTGCCGTACCAGTTACAAATTACGTCAGCGACTCAGTCACATTATCAACTTCAGATAATACCGACCGGTGCACAGAAAAAACGTGATTTGCATTGCGGTACGTTGAGTTTATCGGATACGAATGAACGGAGCGTGTCCGGAGATGGTAACGTGATGCAATGTTGGATGTGATCACGTAGAATGTGAGAACAGTATTATGTGAGGTTTGTATGGCAATTGAAATTAACCCGCTACTCGAAACAATGAAAAATGTAAGTGATCGAGTTGAAACCCTTCGGAGGGTTCTTTGACGTTGAGTCAAAAAGAATTCGTTTGCTGGAAGTGCGTCGTGAATTAGAAAACCCTGATATTTGGAAAACACCTGAAAAAGCGCAAGAATTAGGTAAAGAGCGATCTGAATTAGAATCGATTGTAGAAGGTCTTGATACCATTGCATCGCGATTATCCGATGCGAGTGAATTGCTCGATATTGCGAAATCAGAAAATGATGAGCCATTACTTCAAGAAATAAAAAATGATGTGGCGGATATCACAATGCATGTTGAGCGCATTGAATTTCGTCGTATGTTTTCGGGTGAGATGGATCCAAACAATGCGTATCTTGAAATTCAATCGGGTTCAGGCGGCACGGAAGCGCAAGATTGGGCGGAGATGTTATTGCGTATGTACTTACGTTGGTGTACTCAACATGGTTTTCGCGCAACGATTGAATCCATTTCCGCTGGTGAAGTGGCGGGAATAAAAAATGCAGTAGTGTATGTGGAAGGTGAGTACGCGTTTGGTTGGTTGAGAACAGAAACGGGCGTGCATCGATTGGTGCGTAAATCACCATTTGATTCAGGTAATCGTCGTCACACGTCTTTTGCTTCTGTTTTTATTTCTCCTGAAATTAATGATGATATTCAAATTGAAATTAATATGGCTGATGTGCGTGTTGATACATTTCGTGCGTCAGGTGCAGGTGGTCAACACGTCAATAAAACTGATTCAGCGATTCGCATGACACACATTCCAACGAATACCGTGGTGCAGTGTCAGAGTGAACGTTCACAACATAAAAATCGTGCGAGCGCATTAAAACAATTGCGTGCAAAATTGTATGAATTGGAAATGCAAAAAAAGCGTGAAAAACAAGATGCGATTGAAGATAGTAAAATGGATATCAGTTGGGGCAGTCAAATTCGTTCTTACGTACTTGATCAATCACGTATTAAAGATTTGCGTACCGGTGTTGAACGAACGGATACACAAAAAGTGTTGGATGGAGATTTGGATAAATTTATTGTGGCCACACTGAAGCAAGCATAGCAATATGATTGTGATTTATTGGATATTGTGATCACCAATTAATTTATTTAAAAATGGAACGCAAACCAAACACACTGCACCGCAGATCAATGCAAGCAATGCGTAGTGAAAAAATGCGTGACCATAAATTTGATCTATCGTTGGAAGCGCATTAATGTGTTTTGGAATAGCGGCGTAATTGGCAATCACGCCAGCCAGTTTTTCACCTAATCCCAACGCAACAAACCAAACGCCCATCATTAATCCAGTCAGTTCTTGTGGCACCAATATCGTTACCATCGCCAATCCAACAGGTGACAGCAAGAGTTCACCAATAGTAATAAATAAATACGCGCTGATAATAAACATCATGTTGGTTGTGCCAACAGCAGTGGTGTATTTTGTCCCGCAAAAAGCAATAATAAACGCGATCATTAATGCGAACAATGACAATGCAAATTTGAGTGGGATGCTCGGGTTTTTATTTTTCTTTGATAGTCTTTCCCACAAATGTGCAAAATAAGCACCCAGTAAAATAATAAAAACAGATTCCAAGCTGAGAAATAAAGGTGTTGGTAAAACAAAATCAAAAATATGTCGTCCCACGGCGCGTTCAATGAATAAATTCATTGAGAAAAACATTTGCATGTAAAGCGCCCAGAAAATAATTGAAACGATCGTGAGAACAATGCAAGCAAGCATTTTGTTGCGCGCAGCAATATCATGACGAAATGCATAGACAAATAACGCAATGAAAATAGCGCAGCCACCGCCCAGCATTAATTCATTTGCAAATGCACGATGACAAATAATTTCATATGATAAAAATGTGAGAGCGAAAATACTTAAATAAACCAGTGTAATTGCCCAAGGATTTTTGTTGGCAATGCAGGGTTTGATTCGATGGTAACTATTCACATTCCTGAGATAATACAACCCAAAGACAAACGTAGCGGTTCCGACTAACAGACCAATGCTTGCGATGAGAAAAGGAATGTGCCATCCAAAATAACGCACTAAAAATCCGGATGTACCTGTTGATAGCAATACGCCGATATTAATTCCAATGTAAAAAATCGTGTATCCCTTTTCGCGAAAAGGATCATTGCCATGATAAAAATCACCCAAGTAACTTGAAATATTGGGTTTGAAAAATCCATTTCCGATGGAAACAATGGCAAGTGCGATATAGAAAAAATTTTCATGGGGCAGCGATAAAAATGCATATCCAATAGCCAATAAAAAACCGCCAAGAGTGACAGCATGTTCGAAATCTAAAATGCGACTAGCGATGTATCCGCCAAAAATGGGCGTGATATATGAAATGGCAGAGAATGCACCTAAAATAGCGTAACTTTTGGAATCAGAAAAACCAAATAAGTGACTGGTCATGTATAGAACTAATAATGCTTGTATCATATACCAACCGAATCTTTCCCACATTTCAGTTGCGAAAAAAACGGGAATAACGGCGGGTTGTTGTTTAGGGGGTTTTGAAAATTGAAATAAATCCCTTGATTTTTTTTGCATCTCAGTGCTCATCCATTGATTTTTATTAATGAGTCAACGTTAGGCATTTTAAGGAATGTTGTCAAGCGGATAAGTTTTATCAGTGCGAGTGATTAGTGTAGATTATCAGTGATAATATCTTGATAACGGATACCTGGATAATGGATAACTAAACTTATGTCAATTTGGAAAATGCCCATCACACAGCAATTGCTTACAGAGCGCGCTAAAAACACTTTTGCAGAATTTATTGGAATTCAATTTACAGAAATCGGCGATGACTATTTAACAGCAACATTGCCGGTTGATTACACCACAAAGCAACCGCTCGGATTCTTAAATGGAGGTGTTTCGGCGGCATTGGCAGAAACGGTTGCCAGCACCGCCGCGAATTATTGTGTTGATCAAAAGATTTGTTACTGTGTTGGATTAGATATTAATGCCAATCATGTGCGACCCGCATTGTCTGGTATGGTGACAGCAATCGCAAAACCACTGCATTTAGGCAATAAAACACAAGTGTGGGAAATTAAGATTGAAAATGAAGCGCAGAAATTGGTGTGCATTTCGCGCATGACGATGGCGGTGGTGAGTCGTTTTACGTCGCTTGTAGAAGAGACGCGCCGGCAATATTAACTTGTGTCTATATTCTCTATCTTCTAAGATTAATGCCATGTTTTTCGAGTCAGATTAAGGAAATCCTCGTGAGTGAAAAAAATACGTCAGAAAATCCAGCGCCAGAAAATCAACTTGACGAAAACGAACAGATTAATCAGCGCAAATCAAAATTAAAAGAAATGCGTGCGCGGGGGATTGCTTATCCCAATGATTTTGTACGCGACACATTGGCGCAAGATATCCATCAAAATTACGACCTGTTTGATCATGATGCGTTGGTTGAAAAAAATATTCGAGTGACTGTGGCGGGTCGCATGATGACAAGACGTGTCATGGGAAAAGCTTCGTTTGTTCATTTGCAAGATATGTCTGGAAAAATACAATTGTATATTGCACGCGATCATTTGCCTGAAGGTATTTATGAACAATTTAAACACTGGGATTTGGGCGATATTGTGGGTGCAAGCGGTATTATTTTTAAAACAAAAACCAATGAATTGTCGATTAAAGTGGATCAATTAAGAATATTAACGAAAGCGCTTCGTCCATTGCCCGACAAATATCATGGTTTGGCTGATCAAGAACAACGTTTTCGTCAACGTTATGTTGATTTAATGGTTAATGAGGACGCGCGTCGTATTTTTCACATTCGCTCGAAAATGGTTGCAGAAATTCGCCGCTTTTTAGATGCGCATCATTTTGTGGAAGTGGAAACACCGATGATGCAAGTGCAAGCAGGTGGGGCAATAGCAAAACCGTTCAAAACGCATCACAATGCGATGGACATGGAATTATTTTTGCGTATCGCGCCGGAATTATATTTAAAAAGATTGGTTGTTGGTGGATTTGAAAAAGTATATGAAATTAATCGTAATTTTCGTAATGAAGGTATCTCAACGCGCCATAATCCTGAATTTACGATGTTGGAATTTTATCAAGCGTATGCAACGTATCATGATTTAATGGATTTAACGGAAAAATTATTTTGTCAATTGGCAGAAAATGTATTGGGTCAAGCGCACCTGACTTATCAAGGAACACAAATTGATTTTTCAAAACCCTTTGCGCGCATGACAATGAAAGAATCGATTATGCAAAAACAGCCCGACATTACCGAAAAACAATTAGATAATTTAGATGCTGCGAAAAAATTGGCACAACAATTTAAAATTGATTTATTACCAACCATGCAATTGGGTGCGGTGCAATTAGCTTTATTTGAAAAATGGGTTGAACGTGAATTAAAGCAACCCACCTTTATTACAGACTATCCTGCGGAAGTATCACCACTGGCGCGTGCGAATGATAAAAATCCATTTATCACTGATCGTTTTGAATTTTTCTGTGGTGGACAAGAAATTGCAAATGGATTTTCAGAATTAAATGATCCTGAAGATCAAGCAAATCGTTTTCATGCGCAATTGAAGGCGCGTGATGCGGGTGATCATGAAGCAATGCCATTTGATCAAGATTACATTAATGCGTTGGAATATGGATTACCACCAACGGCAGGCGAAGGCATTGGTATTGATCGACTCGTGATGTTGTTTGCTGATTGCGCCTCCATTCGCGATGTAATTTTGTTTCCGCTATTGAGACAGAAAATATAGTGTTTATTGGTTGGGTGAAATTTTTTGTGTTTGATCATTTTTTTTCTTTAATTGATAACGACAGCTTGCCATTTTTATTTCGCATACCTTCGGAGATATTTTTTTGGCCGCACATTCTTTTCTGAGTGTGTCGCAAAGACTGTCCATGCTAGCAAAAGCAGTTAACGTTATTCCTGCACAAGCTATTACAGTAAAAATGAGTTTTGTTTTCATGTTTGAACCACCGCTAAGATATCATATTCGTTTTCAGTGAGCTTAACCCATTCAACGATCACACCGACTGATTCATTTTTTTTATTTTTCAATTCATCTCCCCGGTTTAAGGGGTGATCACTTTGTTGTTGGAATCGCTGTAGATGACGCTTTGATTTTCCAAGATATTCAGTGCGCGCAACAATTTCTTGTCCGACGTAACAGCCTTTTGTAAAATTCACACCACCTAATTTTTCTAAGTGAATCATTTGAGGGGTGAATAATAAGCTGGTTTCAGAATGCAAAATGCAAAACCGATCAGCAATATTATTTTTTTGCCACTCGGTTTCATCAATATTTATTTTCACCTCTGGAAATAGAGTATGATCGGAAATAATTAAATGTCTCTTTTTGCTGGGTAGTAAAATAGAAACAGAGTCGCTTGTACTCTCACTCCCACTTCCCATTTCAGCAATAAAAAATTGATCATCTTGTACAATACTCACTTTTGAAAATACCGCATATTTTTGTAAATGATTTTTGACAATCTCACATACACTTCTTGGTAAAATAAATAAAAAATCATGATGCCAATTGATTACCCAAAAATTCGCAAGCATGCGGCCGCGATGATCGCACACTGCCGCAAGAGAATAGGCGCTGTGTTGATTTAGTTCACGCATGTCACAGGTTAATTGTCCCTGTAAAAATTCTGGTGTTTTTGCACCTGAAAATCGCAATGTTGAAAAACTATTGAGTTTTGTGATCATGGATTTTCTTCTGCTCCCACTAAAATCTTGGCTTTCGCAATAATATATTATATTTTACTTCGACTCACATCCATACTCACTCTTTTTTCTTGAGCAGCGAAATGACCCAAAATACCATTTCACATTCTGACCACGAATTACCGCGATTTACGTGGCAATCGGGCGCATTAAAAAATGCCCGTAAAAAACGCATGCGCTTGGCATGGTCTGTTTGGTTTGTGGCTGCACTGTTTGTGCTATTTCAGTTTTTCTTGCAATTATCATCAGGTGAAGTGATCAATGGGTTGATGAAAAGTTTTGCGCTGACCGCTTTTGGTGGCGGCATATTAGCAAGCAGTTATTACTATATCTATGTGCTGTTGCAAACACCCGCCGGTATGTTGATGGATCGTTATGGCCCGCGTGGAATCTTAAGTGCAGGTGCATTGGTTGTGTGTTTGGGTAGTTTTATTTTTTCGAGCGCATCATCTGTTGCGATGGCATTGTTGGGTCGTGTATTAATGGGCGGCGGTTCTGCTTTTGCTTTCGTGGGATGTTTAAATATTATTTCAATCTGGTTTCCCAAAAGACAATTTGCTTTTATGGCGGCGGTTGTTGAGACGGCAGGTGTGATTGGCGCTATCATTGGAAATTTTTGGTTAGCGCATTTTATTGAAAAAACCGGCTGGCGCAATTGTATGATGATTGCGGGCATTATTGCTGCGATATTGTCTGTATTTTTATATTCTATTGTGCGTAATTCACCTCGGAAAAAATCATCTCGTGTTAATGTTGATCATTTTTCTTTACGTGAAAATTTTAAGCCGATACTGTGTAATTCCCTTGTTTGGGTGAATGGCACTTATTCTGGTTTGATGTTTGGTATTGTGACGGTATTTATTGCGTTATGGGCCATTCCTTTTTTTGAAACATCGCGTCATATTGATTTGGTGAATGCGACGCTGATTGCGTGTGCATTGTATGGGGGTATCGCGATTGGTGGCCCGATCATTGGATGGGTGGATGGCAGAACACATTGGCGTAGATGCATCATGATTTTTAATGCATTTTGCGCGTCATTACTTTTATTTATTATTATTTTTGATACGCAGTTATCATTATCAATCACAGCGCTCCTATTATTTTTGACGGGTGTGTGCGCAAGCAGTTACGTATTAACATTTGCAATCGCAAATGATTTATCATCACCAGAAAATCGCGCGACGTGTATTGGTTTTACCAACATGCTTTGCGTTGTTTTTGCGCCCATTTTGCAGCCTTTTATTGGATTTTTAATAACACATTTGTCTATGCCGAATCATTTTGAGTGGGCGGTGAGTGTGGTGCCTGTGTCATTAATTGTTGCGGGTGTGATTGGATTTTTTCTGCCACAGAAATGACATTGACTATAAATCCCTTTAAATAATTGGTTTCTGCAATCGCAGGGTGAATCGGGTGATCGGGGCCTTGATGACATTGCTCCAAAATGGATATTTCTTTTTTAGTATGGATTCCCGCGCGGCGAATAATATTTAATAAATTGTCGGATGATAAGTGCATCGAACAAGACGCCGATAATAAAACTCCATTTGTGTTTAATAACACTAATGCGGCTTCATTTAATTTTTGATACCAACTTTCGCCTGCCTTGCTGTCTTTTTTTCTTTTTATTAAAGCGGGTGGATCAAGAATAATCACATCGAATTTTTCTGCTTGTCTTTGTAAGCTTTGCATTAATTCAA
Source organism: Gammaproteobacteria bacterium RIFCSPHIGHO2_12_FULL_39_24 (assembly GCA_001802455.1). Taxonomy (GTDB): domain Bacteria; phylum Pseudomonadota; class Gammaproteobacteria; order Coxiellales; family Coxiellaceae; genus 2-02-FULL-42-43. Next base: position 29,095 of record MGXZ01000027.1, on the reverse strand, counting down.
GCGCATCACCACACATTGTTTTGATGGTAGTGAGTGAATTTACTGTCGCATTGATTTTTAATTTTTCGAGCGCTGAAGCAGATCGATCAATTGCCGTCACTTCAGCAGCACCTTTTTTCGCGCAAAGAATGGAAAACGCGCCGCAATAACTGAATACATCTAAAACACGTTTATTTTGGCAATACGACGCAATAAGTGCGCGATTAAAACGATGATCGAAAAACCATCCTGTTTTTTGCCCCTTAGTCAGTGAAATAATGTACGTGCAATTATTTTCTGTCAGTGTGATTTCAGAAGGTAGTGGGTCACCCACAATCTCACAATAATTTTCCAATCCTTCTATTTTACGCTCTGAACTATCACATTTGAGCACCATGGTTTTGGGTGAAAAAACAGTTTGTGCCGCTGAAATTAAAAATGATTTTAAGTTTTCCATGCCGGCGGTATTGATTTGAATAACAATGATGTCATTGAATTGATCAATCACAACGCCGGGCAATCGATCGCTTTCACCAAAAACAGCACGATAATATTTTTCTGGAAAAATCAGTTCGCGTTTTGCAAGCGCTGTTTTGATTTTTTCGACAAAAAATTCTGTGTTGATTTTGTCCTGAGTATTAAGAGATAAAATGCGAATGCATAATAAACAGTGTGGATTAATGTAGCCAATAGCGATTGGTTTTCCAAAAGCGGTTTCGATTGAAATCAACTCGCCAGTGGAATAATGTCGCAAGGGTGATTGTGCCGAATCAATGTCGTTGCTGAAAATCCACAGATGACCTGCTTTGATACGACGTTCGGCGTCTTTTTTGAGACAGAGGGGTTTTATTATCATTGCGCACTGGCTGTTGCGCGTGTTTCTGACGCGCAGTTCAACTGTCTATTTCGATTCAGCGTCGATTTTTTCTTTGATGCGTGCTTTTCTGCCTTGAAGATCGCGTAAATAATATAATTTCGCGCGACAAACATGACCACGACGAACAACTTGGATACCGTGAACCAATGGACTGTAAGTTTGGAATACACGTTCAACTCCTTCGCCGTGTGAAATTTTGCGAACGGTGAAAGCAGAATTTAAACCGCGATTACGAACGGCAATCACATCGCCTTCAAACGCTTGCAATCGTTCACGATCACCTTCTTTTACTTTGATTTGAACAATAACGGCATCACCTGCTGCGAAGTCAGGGATTTTTTTATCTTTCATTTGCGCGGTTTCAATGGCTTGAATTAACTTACCCATGTTGCTGTCCTCAAAATCTTTAGGAATGATTGCCGCCCAGTATAGTTTCATCGATGAATAATTGCAGCAATTTTCTTTCATCATTACTTAGAATCCGTCTTTTTAACAAATCGGGACGTTTTTGCCAAGTCTTTCCGAGAGATTCTTTTTGTCGCCAAGTTTTAATCGCTGCATGATCGCCGCTTTGCAGTACCGTTGGTACATCAAGGCCGTCGATGGTGTCGGGGCGTGTGTAATGTGGATAATCCAGCAAATTATTTTCAAATGAATCTTGCTCGGAAGAAGTTGCATCGCCTAATGCGTTGGGTAATAAACGTGTGATGGCATCGATCACTATCATGGCAGGCAATTCACCGCCGGTTACTACATAATCTCCAATAGACCATTCTTCATCAACGTCTTTTAAAATGACGCGTTCATCAATTCCTTCATAACGTCCCGCGATTAAAATCAGCCTTTTTTCCGTGTTTTTTGCCTGTTTTTGAAAAGTGTGTTGTGTTAAACATTTCCCCTGTGGCGATAAATAAATGACTGTGGCAGGTGTTGGGTGATCTGCGCGCGCAGCCATTATTGCATTATGAAGCGGTTGATATTCCATGACCATGCCGGGTCCGCCACCGTAAGGCCGGTCATCGATACGTTTATTGGGATCGGTTGTAAAATCACGCGGATTCCAGCATTTTATTTCAATTATTTTTTGCAAGAGTGCACGACCTGTGATGCCGCTTTTTAATGCATCAAACATATTTGGAAATAAAGTGATAATGTCGAAGCGCATAGTTAATCTCGAATTTTACCCAATTCTTTTCGCTCAGATTTTATTTTTCTGCTGACTTTTTTGACATCTTCTGCCGCAGGTAATTTTTCAGGATAAATATTTTTTCGTGCCAGTAGATTGCGTACATCGGTATTGTTTTTTACATGCTCTTTGGTGATTGAAATTTCGCCTTGTAAATTATCGCGGGTGGTATTAAACGTTGTGATTTCATTTGCAAAATCTTTTGCTTTGATTGTGATGGTGGGGAGAAAGTCAGCAAGTGCTCTGTTGTCTGGAATTGAGAATTTATGCTTCATTTGTTGTGTTGAAAAACCGCCAAATAATGCTTTATCACCTTTGCTGCGAATGCTCGCAAATCCTGCACCATCAACATCACGCTTGAAAATAACGCCCGATAATAATTTTTCTGACTGAGATAGTTTTTCTCTTGCTTGTAGCCGTTCGATTTCAGCAAGTCTTTTTTCTATAATTTCTTGCTTTCGTGTTTGTACTGCAAAATAAGTTTGTGCAAATGCAATTTCAGTTTTTGTGGGATCGCCATTTTGCGCGATTAGATAGCAAGCGTAGCGAGTGAGTTTGATATCATCAATTTTTCGCTGACTTCCGGAACCCAACATGACCATTTTGCTGATATCGGCAAAATGGTCTGAAACCCTATTTTTTGAGTATAAACACGCACTTTTTGCTTTCTCAATTACTTTTAAAAAATTATCCCATTTTTCGTAATGTAATAATTTTTGTAAATCGCGTGCGTACCAAAATTCAACTGTTTTGTCTTGTTGTGTGATGCTTTCAAATGCGTGGTGTAGTTGTTTGACGATTTCTTTTTTCATAAAATAGTTCCTTAAAAAAAATTACTCAATGCCTTCCCATTCGACAATAATGAGTTTCTTTTCTAAATCTACCGATTTTATGACTTGTTTGATATACGGTATGTAATGTGTTTTTGTGCCTTTAGTTATGATCACATCATTGGCGCTCGTTTCAAAAAAATGATCAACCACGCCAAAAGATTTACCTTGTGTGTTGATGACTGATAAACCAATGAGATCATCCCAATAATATTCATTTTTTTCTAGCGCGGGCAAATCAGTGCGTTCAACAGCGATGGTGTGATTTTTAAGTAGCAATGCTTGATCGCGATCCTCACATCCTTTTATTTTGACAACAAAAGCATTGCCATGTGGTTTGTGAAATTCAATTTCAATGGTGCGCCAAGTGGCATCCCGTTTTTGATACGCTTGAATTTGCCAGTGCGAGTATTGAAAAATACGATCGGGTGGTTGTGTGAAGGAAAATACATGCGACCACCCTTTGATGCCGTACGCATCGCCGATGCGACCAAGCGTAATGATGTGCGTTACTCTGATTTCTCAGCAGCTTCCGGTTCAGCAGCTGTGGCAGTTTCTGCCTCTGCCTTCGCTTTTACTTTTGCTGCTTGTCGAGACGCTGCGATTTGTGCTGTTTTCAATTCTGCTTTTGTTGGAGCAGCTTTGTTAATGGCCTTGTCTTTTTGCGCTGTTTTGAGCATTAAAGTGACGCGTGCTGAAGGTTGAGCACCTTGGCCTGTCCAATACGCAATGCGTTCCTGATTTAATTGCAATGTGGTTTCAGAACCGCGTGCCATGGGATTATAAAAGCCTAAACGCTCGATAAAACGACCGCCACGCGCTTTGCGTGAATCGGCAACGACAACGTGATAAAAAGGAGACTTTGTTGCTCCAGCTCGTGCTAAACGAATAACAACCATTCTTAAAATTCCTCTTTGAAATGCATCTTGACATTAGTAGGTTCGACATTCTACGGAAAATTTTGTTGTCTGTGAAGTATTCTTTTTCGTACAGGTTCATTATGTACAGAAAATTGAAAATGTTACATCGACGACGGCTGTGACTATTTCAATTTATCTGAAAATGACGATAGCAACTCGGGCGGTAGTCGATCTTTGTACTGCTCGAGTTGACGCATTTGTTTTTCCATTTTATTGCCGCCAAATCGCTTTAACATTTTTTGCATTTGCGTAAATTGTTTTAATAATTTTCCGATGTCTTGCATAGCGGTGCCTGATCCTTTTGCAATACGCTGTTTGCGTGAACCGTTAATGAGCGCTGGAAAACGGCGCTCTTTTGCTGTCATCGATAAAATAATAGCTTCCATTTTTACAATCACTTTATCATCCATCATTTCTGCCGCATTTTTAGGGATTTTTGCAAAGCCCGGCATTTTGTCGAGAATGGATTGCATGCTACCCATTTTTTTCATTTGGTTTAATTGTGCGAGAAAATCGTTAAAATCAAATCGTTTTCCGGATTGTAATTTTTTCGCAATTTTATCCGCCTCTTTTTTGTCGACTTTTTCTTTAACGGATTCGACCAAGCTGACAATATCGCCCATGCCTAAAATGTGTGAGGCAACGCGATCGGGATGAAATGCCGACAACCCCTCTATTTTTTCGCCAGTACCGACAAATTTAATGGGTTTTCCGGTGATAATACGCATGGATAAGGCAGCACCGCCGCGCGCATCACCATCGGTTTTTGTTAAAATAACACCCGTGAGTTCCAATTTTTCATTAAATGTTTTTGCAACATTCGCCGCATCTTGTCCACTCATGCTGTCCACTACTAATAATGTTTCAGTGGGTTGTGCAATGCGGTTGATCTCAGCGATTTCGTGCATCATGTCATCATCAATATGCAAACGACCCGCGGTATCAATAATGACAATATCTAAAAATTGTTTTTTTGCTTGATCTATTGCGTTTCTAACAATATCCAGTGGTTTGTCTTGTGTGGTTGATGGAAAATGCGTGACATTAATTTGTTTTGCCAAGGTTGCTAATTGTTCTAGCGCAGCAGGACGATAAATATCGGTTGAGGTCACCATCACCGATTTTTTATGTGTCGCAGATAAATAATGTGCGAGTTTGGCGGTGGTGGTTGTTTTACCGGATCCTTGCAAACCCGCCATTACAATAATCACGGGTTTTTGTGCGCGTAAATTAATGTCACTCGATTCATCGCCGAGCACATGAATTAATTCATCTTGCACTAATTTGATAAACGCATCGGTTGCGCGCACTTGTTTCACAATCGTTTGTCCGATGGCTTTTTGTGTTACCGCATCAATAAATGTTTTTACAACGGGTAATGCCACATCGGCTTCAATTAACGCTTTGCGAATGTCTGCAATCGCTTCTTGAATGTTGCTCTCAGAAAATTGTTTTACGCCGCGCAATTTTTGCAGGCTAGTGGAGAGACGTTCGGTTAATTGGCTAAACATAATTAATACCCTGTTGTCGCTGATTTTGGGCGATTATAGGGTTATATTAGGATAAGGGCAATCAAGTTATCAGTAATCAGGTAACTCACGGAGTATGTGTGCTAATCACAATCCTAATCTTCCTTATTATTTTAGCCGCATTTTTTTCGGCGGCTGAAACAAGCATGATGGCCGCGAGTCGTTATCGTCTCAGACATTTGGCTCGAAAATCCAATACGCGTGCGCAACGTGTGTTGAAATTATTGGAGCGTCCTGATCGCGTGTTGGGCGTGACATTAATGGGAAATACGTTTGCAGAAATTTTGGCATCCGCCGTGGCTACGATTGCAACCGTAAAATGGTTTGGTGAAACGGGCGCATTTATTTCGGCGATTGTGTTAACGGCAATCGTATTAATTTTCGGGGAAATTGCACCGAAAACATTAGCGGTATTGCATGCACAACCGATTGTATTGCTGTTGGTGCGACCACTGAGTTGGTTGTTAAGATTATTTTATCCTGTTGTGTGGATCGTGAATGTCATTGCCAATGGGGTGTTGCGATTATTTGGCGTACATGCTGATCGCAGTGAAACAGAAACATTATCCATCGATGAACTGCGTTCGATTGTGCACGAAGCAACAGCGCGAACACCATCGCAATATCAAGCGATGTTGTCGCGTGTGCTGGATTTGCAGCAAATCACCGTTGAAGAAGTGATGGTGCCAAAAAATGAAATTTACGGTATTGATCTTGATCAGGATTGGAATACGATTGTATTGCGATTAAAGCAGAGTACGCATGCGCATGTGCCACTATATCATGAGCATATTGATCAGATTGCAGGAATGTTAACGTTGCGCACAGCGCTTGTGAAATTATCTGATCCGCATTTTGATAAAGCCGCACTGTTAACAGCAATTGAAGATGTTTATTTTATTCCAGAGGGCGCATTGCTTCATCAACAATTATTGAATTTCCAACATGAGAAACAATATGCGGGATTGGTGGTGGATGAATATGGTGATATTCAAGGCATGTTAACATTGCGTGATTTACTGGAAGAAATTGCGGGTGATTTTGCAACGAGCGCGTTGCAAGCAGAACAGTTAATTCGCGTAGAAAAAGAAGGCAGTGTGTTAATTGATGCCAGTGTCAGTATTCGTGATTTAAATCGATTGGCGAATTGGCGTTTACCGGTGAGTGATGCGCGCACATTAAGTGGATTGATTATCGAATATTTAGAAAGTATTCCCAAAGTGGAAACGTGCGCGCGTATTGCGGGTTATCCGATGGAGGTGATTTCTGTTTCACGCAATACCATCCAACAAGTGCGAGTGTGGCCGACATTATATCGCAAAACAGAATAAGAACGGTTTTTCATTGTTGGAATTGATCGTGGTGATCGCCATTATGGTCATCTTGTTTTTTTCAATAATATTGTCATATCGTTTTTTCATGCAAAAAAATCAATTAACGAGTTTAGTGAATCAGGTGGTAAGTGCAGTGCATGATGCGCGTTTTGTTGCGATGACGTCGCACGCGACGACACGCTTCTGTGCGCGTGATATGGATTGGCAGCAAGGTCAATTGATTGTGAATGAAAAAAATCAACAGGTGATTCGTGTGTTTCCAGCGATGCCGGCAGGTTATCACCTTCATTGGAAGAGCACATTGGGTGAATCGGATGCGCTGCATTTTCGTTCCAATGGATTCACCCGCGGACAACAAGGCAGTTTTTTCATTTGCACCAAACAAGCTGACTCAGCGCAAATTATTGTTTTACGAACGGGTCGTATTCGCAGTGTGATTGGAAAGATTTCTGGATGTGATGACCCGCGAAACTGATCATGTTACATTACGCAAAATTACTCTTTTTGGTTTTTGGAGTGTGTGACATTGGCGATACGGTTAATATTGTTGGGACCGCCGGGCGCGGGAAAAGGGACGCAAGCGAAAATGTTGGTATCCAGTTTGGGTATTATTCAAATTTCAACGGGCGATATGTTGCGTGCGGCGGTCAGGGATGAAACGCCACTCGGAAAAAAAGTAAAACAAGTCATGGATTCGGGATCACTGGTTTCAGATGATATTATTATTAATTTAGTGAGAGAACGAATCGCAAAGCCAGATTGTCAGGCTGGATTTTTATTTGACGGATTTCCCAGAACGATTGCACAAGCCGATTCGCTGAAAAAAAACCATATTCATTTGAACTATGTGATTAATATTGAAGTACCTGATCAGGAAATTATTATGCGCATGAGTGGTCGTTGGGCACACGCGCCGTCTGGTCGCACGTATCACGCACTTTTTAATCCGCCAAAAATTTTAGGTGTAGATGATGTGACGGGTGAACCACTGATGCAGCGCGAAGATGATCGCGAAGAAACCGTTCGGAAGCGATTAGCAATTTATCATCAGCAAACACAACCACTGTTAAAATATTATCGTGATTGGGAAGCCAGTGGAGATTCAGATGCGCCGCGATATTATTCAGTAAGTGGTGTGGGTGCATTGGATGATGTTCAGAAAAGTCTATTGCGTTTGTTGAAGTAGGGAAATTTTTACAGGGAGTTTAGTTATGTCAGTTCACGTGTTAACTTCAAGCACTTTTGATCAAACACTGGAATCACATTCGATACTGGTAATTGATTTTTGGGCAGAATGGTGTGGGCCTTGTAAGTTGTTTTCAAAAGTGATGGACGAGGTTGCAAAAGAGTATCCAGATGCTTATTTTGCGGCAGTCAATGTTGAAATCGAAAAAGAATTAGCAGAGGAATTTTCTGTGCGTTCTATTCCCTTTGTAATGATCATTAAGAATCGTGCGGTGATTTATGCGGAATCGGGGGCGTTGTCTGCAATGACGTTGCGAGAATTATTAGACCAGGCGAAGGCTATAAAATAAAAAAGCCGTTAGTGAGTTACACATAACGGCTTTCGAAAGTCTTAAGCTACATTATTTCTTTTTAGCTGGACGACCTCTTTTTTTTCTACGTCTAACAGTTTTTTTCGCACCAGCTTTTTTAGCTGTTTTTCTGCGTTTTGCTGTCTTACGTTTTTTAGCGCCACCCTTTTTAGCAGGCTTTGCTTTTTTTGCTGTTTTTCGTTTTTTTGCTGGCATTCTAATTCTCCCTAATTAAAGTTTAAAAAAACGACAGTTTTATTTTACAATGAAAATCAACAAGATCAAACTTTTTGATCAATTTTTATCGATTTTTATACTTTTTGATGTATTTTGATCGCGTTTGGAGGAATTAATGATAAAATTTCTCGGATTTTTGATAATAAATTCGCTTAAAATACATTTGTTGGATAACCAAGGAGTGAAGTAAATGTTAATTCGATCAAAATTACAAAAATATTTGTCATGGATGAGTGTATTTTTAATTTTATTTTCACCTTTTGTTTTTGCGAAAGTAGAAATGAATACACAATCAGTCACAGGATATTGGCAAACCATAGATAGCAAAAGTAAAAAACCATCTTCGATTATTGCGATTCAACCTCAGCATGGATTTTATATTGGGAAGATTGTTAAAACATACGATGTTCCCACCGAACAGAAAATTTTTCGTTGTATTCTTTGCAGAGATGATCGAAAAAATCAGCCTATTATCGGATTGCGTATTATTCAAAATATGGCGTGTAATGCAACTGTTTGTCGTGGCGGCACGATTTTGGATCCACGCAATGGTAAGATATATAAAGCTACTATGCGGTTAATTAATAATGGCACTCTGTTGAAAGTGCATGGTTATGTGGGTGTTCCCTTATTTGGTAAAACGGTTATTTGGCGTCGCGTTTCAAAAACACAAGCACAATAAAATTAGTGGTATGATATTAATGTGATTGTGAGTAGAAGTAGGATAGTTAAGGAGTAACACATGTCTTTCATCGTCATTCTCATCTGTTTGAGCGCACAATGGTTCTTGAGTTTATCGAGTACGCCTTACCAAAAAGAGTGGGCGACGCATTATGTTTCATGGATGCGTAAACAATTCGTGAAACTGTTCCAGGGACACGGCATGTTTGCTGTTTTAACATTGGTGTTGCCAATTGTGATTGTGGTTAGTTTGTTGTTTACCCTGATTTATCATTTACTAGGCCACCTGGGTTATTTAATAGCAAGTCTGGTTTTATTATGGTATTGCACGGATATGGCTGGATTACGAAAAACAGCAGGAATCACTGGATTATCCTCTTCCGAAGTTTTTATACAAAGTTATCAAAAATTATTTGCGCCGCTTTTTTGGTATTTTGTTTTTGGACCGGTTGGTTTGACGCTTTACGTTGCGGTATGCGCATTGCGTTCGCATTCACAAGATCAAAAATATTTTGTGTTGACTCAAGGCGTGTTGGATTGGGTGCCTGTGCGTCTAATGGGATTAAGTTTTGCATTGGCTGGAAATTTTGCTGCTGTTTTTAAAGAATGGGTAAAGGTGTTATTCCAAGGAATTACAGACAATCAAGAGTGGGTCGTAACGTGGGGTAATATCGCGTTAGCCGCTGAAAAGTCTGAATCGGATGCGGTAGCGCTTACTCATCGCGTCTTGTTAATCTGGTTGGTGATCATGGCATTGATTACTATTGGTAGCTTTTACTAATCCATGCTATCTTTTCCCGCGTTGAAATTTCTGAAATGAATTGTCTATTTCAGTGTTGATGTGCGCCTCGAGGAATTTTTTAATGAGTGATCCTAAGCAATGTTCTATTCATGATGTCGATCCGTTGGAGACGCAAGAATGGAAAGAGGCTTTGGATTCTGTGCTCGAATTTTCAGGAAGTGAACGCGCTCAGTTTTTATTAACAGAGATAATGCATTACGCCAGTCAACGTGGCTTGACCTCATCCAGTATCAACACCCCTTACATTAATAGTATCCCTGCTGGGCAAGAAATAAGAATGCCTGCAGAAGATCGCGTTGTTTTTGAAAAACTCACCAATTACATGCGCTGGAATGCCATTGCGATGGTGATGCGCGCTGGAAAAGTGTCTGCTGAATTGGGCGGGCATATCGCCACGTATGGTTCGATTGCCACCTTGTATGAAATTGGTTTGCATTATTTTTTCCATGCAAAAAATCAACATCACGGCGGTGATTTAATTTATTTTCAAGCGCATTCCTCACCCGGAATTTATGCGCGTGCATTTTTAGAAGGTCGTTTTTCGGAAGAACAGCTTGATGGTTTTCGCCAAGAGTTTTCACGCAAAGGAATCGCATCGTATCCGCATCCGTGGTTGATGCCGACGTTTTGGCAATTTCCAACCGTATCAATGGGTTTGGGTCCATTGATGGCGATTTATCAAGCGAGTTTTTTAAAATATTTGCAAAATCGCGGATTGGCTACAACGGCGGATCGTCATGTGTGGGCTTTTTGTGGTGATGGTGAATTGGGTGAACCAGAATCATTGGGTGCGTTGAATATCGCCGCGCGCGAAAAATTGGATAATTTAATTTTTGTCATTAATGGTAATTTGCAACGACTCGATGGTCCGGTTTGGGGTAATGGCAAAATCATTCAAGAATACGAAGGTGTTTTTCGTGGTGCCGGATGGAATGTGATTAAAGTGATTTGGGGATCGGGGTGGGATAGTTTATTTGAAAAAGATAAGTCAGGATTATTAATAAAACGCATCGATGAATTGGTCGACGGTGAATTTCAAAAAATGTCAGCGAATGACGGCAAATATTTCCGCGAACACTTTTTTGGAAAATATTCTGAGTTAGTAGAGTTGGTGTCGCATTTATCGGACGAACAATTAAAAACAGAATTATTAGTGGGTGGACACGACGCGCAAAAAGTGTATGCCGCGTATGCAAAAGCAGTCGCACATGAAAATCAACCGACCGTGATTTTAGCGCAAACGGTGAAAGGGTTTGGCATGGGAAAAGGCGGCGAAGCATTAAATGTTGCGCATCAAACCAAAAAAATGTCTCTTGACGATTTAAAATATTTTCGTGAACGATTTGCGTTGAATTTATCAGACACTGAAATTGAAGCATTACAGTATTACACCCCTGAAAAAAATTCACTCGAGATGCAATTTTTGAAAAAGCAGCGTGAAAACTTAGGCGGATTTTTGCCGTTGCGTGATGCGCAATGTGAAAAATTAACCATACCCGCATTATCCGCATTTCAAAGTATGTTGGATGGATTGGGTGATCGTGAAATTTCAAGCACGATGGCTTTTGTGCGTATTTTATCGGTGTTATTAAAAGATTCGGCTATCAAAGATCGCATTGTGCCGATTGTGGCAGATGAATCACGCACGTTTGGTATGGAAGGATTATTTCGACAAATTGGGATTTATGCGCCAGAAGGTCAGCAATATCAACCGGAAGATAAAAATCAATTAATGTATTATCGCGAAGATCAACAAGGGCAATTATTACAAGAAGGTATTTCTGAATCGGGGGCGATGTCAGCGTGGATTGCTGCTGCGACTTCTTATTCGACAAATCATGTGCCGATGATTCCGTTTTATATTTATTATTCCATGTTTGGTTTTCAGCGTTTTGGTGATTTGGTGTGGGCATCGGGTGATATGCGTGCACGCGGATTTATTTTAGGCGGCACCGCCGGTCGCACGACATTAGCCGGTGAAGGGCTGCAACATCAAGATGGTCATAACTATATTATGTTTGGTATGGTGCCGAATTGCTTGTCGTATGATCCCACGTTTTCCTATGAATTAGCGGTTATTATTCATGACGGTTTGAAACGCATGTTTGAAAAACAAGAAGATGTGTTTTATTACATTAACGTGATGAATGAAAATTATCGTCATCCGGCTATGCCGCAAGGAGTTGAGGTGGGAATTTTGAAGGGAATGTATTTTTTTAGTGGGAGTGAGAATGGGAGTATCAAGTTACTTGGCTCCGGCGCGATTTTAAATGAAGTAATTAAGGCTGCGGCGATACTGGAGAAAGAATTTAAAGTGATTGCAGATATTTGGAGTGCAACCAGCTTTAATGAATTGCGAAAAGATATGGAAAGTATTGCGCGCGAAAATCGTCTACATCCTGATAATAAAAAATTATGTTACGTTGAAGCCTGTTTTAAAAATAATTCTGTACCCGTGATTGCTGCAACCGATTATTTAAAATCTAATGCAAATCAAATTCGCGAGGCGATTCACGCGCCGTACTATGTTTTAGGCACGGATGGTTTTGGTCGCAGTGATACACGTGAAGCATTGCGTGATTTTTTTGAAGTGGATGCGAAAATGATTGCTTACACGGCGTTGTATGCGTTGTTTGAAGCGGGAAAAATAGATAAAAATGCATTATTGAGCGCGCAAAAGAAATTAAATATTGATGCGGATAGAGCAGAGCCGATAACAATGTGAGTGGGAGTGTGAAGTGTGAGCAAAGAAATTAAAATTCCTGACATTGGCACTGCCAATCAAGTTGATGTTATTGCCGTATTAATTAAAGCAGGCGATACAATCGCTATTGATACGCCTTTAATTACGCTGGAAGGGGATAAGGCCAGCATGGATGTGCCGTCATCAGAAGCCGGTGTTGTTGAATCTGTCTTGGTAAAAGTAGGCGATAAAGTGTCGGAAGGATCGGTGATTTGTCGTGTGAGTGGGAAGCCAGTGGGAGTGGGAGTGGGAGAAAAATCCGAGGCTTCGCCCAAATTAAGTGTCACTTCAAATCTCCCACTCCAAACTCCCACTTCCACCAACATACACGCCAGCCCCTCAATTCGCCGCATTGCCAACGAACTTGATATTGATCTCTCCAAAATCAAAGGCACTGGCGAAAAAAATCGTATCACCAAAGATGATATTAAAAATTATTTATCGCGCGGCGCTGGCAGTGGTTTAAATTTATTACCCCAACCGATTATTGATTTTTCAAAATTTGGCGCAATTGAATTACAACCGCTATCCAAAATAAAAAAAATATCGGGTGCGAATTTGCATCGCAATTGGGTTTCCATTCCTCATGTCACGCAATTTATTGAAGCGGATATCACGGCATTGGAAAAATTTCGCCAAGACAATAAAGAAAAAGCGGCGAAACAGGGATTTAAATTAACGCCACTGGTTTTTATGATAAAAGCAGTTGTGGCGGCATTAAAAAAATTCCCGCAATTTAATGCTTCACTAGATATGAACGGTGACAATTTAATTCTTAAAAAATATTTTCACATTGGCGTTGCGGTAGATACACCGAATGGATTAGTGGTGCCCGTTATTCGCGATGCAGACAAAAAAGATATTTTTACAGTAGCGAAAGAATTGGATGAAGTGAGTAAAAAAGCGCGTGATGGAAAATTATCCATGACCGATATGCAAGGCGGTTGTTTTTCGATTTCGAGTTTGGGCGGCATTGGTGGTACTGCTTTTACACCGATTATTAATGCGCCGGAAGTCGCGATTTTAGGTGTATCGCAATCGGTAATGAAATCGGTTTATCAAAAAGATAATTTTGTTCCGCGATTAATACTGCCATTATCATTGTCATATGATCATCGTGTGATTGATGGTGCCGATGGTGCGCGATTTGCAGTGTATTTAGCGGAAAATTTAAAAAGAGGAATTGAACATGAGTAATACTTTGCACGCCGAAGTCGTTGTATTAGGCAGTGGCCCTGGTGGTTATTCTGCTGCATTTCGCGCGGCGGATTTAGGCAAAAAAGTGATTTTGATTGAACGCTACGATGTCATTGGTGGTGTGTGTTTGAATGTCGGTTGTATTCCATCAAAAGCATTATTGCATGTGGCAAAAGTGATTGATGACGCAGCGGATGTGGCCGCGCACGGTGTTGCATTTGGAAAACCCGCACTCGATATTGCTAAAATTAAAAATTATAAAAATTCTATCATTAAAAAATTAACCGGTGGGTTAACGATGATGGCGAAGCAACGCAAAGTTGAAATCGTGACTGGCGAAGGAAAATTTGTGAATGCTAACACGTTGGTGGTAACGCCTCTTCAGAAGCTCGCTCGTGAGAGCGAGCGCGGTGTTATTACAATCACATTTGATCATTGCATTATTGCTGCAGGATCATTACCCGTTAAATTACCGTTTATTCCAGAAGATCCACGCGTGATTGATTCAACGGGTGCATTAGCATTAGAAAAAACTGACGGTGAATTATTAATTTTGGGTGGTGGTATTATCGGATTAGAAATGGCAACCGTTTATCATTCACTGGGTAGCAAAATTTCTGTGGTGGAAATGATGGATCAATTAATTCCCGGCGCTGATCGCGACGTGGTTGCTCCTTTGCATAAACGCCTTGAAAAACGCTATGAAAGTATCATGTTAAAAACACGCGTTACGAAAGTGGAAGCGAAAAAGGATGGTTTGTATGTAACATTTGAAGGTGATCAAGCACCCTCAATCAATCCAAAACGCTTCGATCAAATTTTAGTGGCAGTGGGTCGCAAACCCAATGGAAAATTAATTGATGCAGAGAAAGCCGGTGTCACAGTGGATGAACGCGGATTTATTCCCGTTGATAAACAAATGAAAACCAATGTTGCCGGCATTTATGCGATTGGTGATATTGTTGGAAATCCCATGCTCGCACACAAAGCATCCAGTGAAGCGCATATTGCAGCTGAAGTGATCGCGGGTAAAAAACATTATTTTGATCCCAAATGCATCCCGTCCGTTGCCTACACCGATCCTGAAATTGCGTGGGCGGGCGTGACAGAAACGCACGCTGCTGCATCGTCTATTACTGTGCAAAAGGCTGTTTTTCCTTGGGCAGCTTCCGGTCGTGCATTATCCATTGATCGCACTGAAGGTTTTACCAAATTAATTTTTGATGGAAACAAACGAGTGATTGGTGGTGCGATTGTTGGCGTGAATGCAGGCGAACTTATTTCTGAAATTGCACTCGCCATTGAAATGAATTGTGACGTGGACGATATTGCATTAACCATTCATCCGCATCCCACCTTATCTGAGTCTATTAAAATGGCAGCAGAAGTGTTTGAAGGTACGGTGACGGATTTATATGTGTCGAAGAAAAAAGAGTAATCGAATTTTCACAAACCTTAAGACATGATTAATTTGAGTAAAAAATTGACAGTTCCAACTGCTTTATGGTCGAATGCGTCAATTATTTTTATAAATTTGATGAGGTGAATAATGCGTGCTGTTTTCTTTTTCTTTGCTGCTATTAACCTTGTTTTACAAACATTAGCATCTGGTTCGCCAGCAGTGTTATCGGCTTTAGGTCATGCTGGGGCAACACCGGGTAACACAACAACGACATACCCACCGACTTCTACCAGTGTACCAAATCAACATTCAGATCATTCTCATCATAAGCTTATTTTTTTCTTTTTACTGGCAGTACTGCCACTGCTTATACTAGCTTGTAATAATATTTTTGGTAATAATAACGGAAGTCGTAGAAATCGCTTCTTGCCGTCGCCTCCTCCTGCCACTGGTGATGCTGCTTTACCCACTGATTATTTATATGGCAGCTTTACTTCTAATGCCGCTAATGCTGCTGGTCGTGGTTTGTCTTAACAAAATTGCCTTTAACCCTGTCTTGTTCAATTCATATCCTGTAGGCTGCACACCTACTGCGCATTGTGTTCAGTACAGTTAAGTATACAGAGAAAATAAAAAATGAATTTTGAATCATTGGGATTGTCGGCTTCCACTTTAAAAGCGCTTGATGAGCAAGGGTATAAAATACCATCGCCGATACAACAAAAAGCTATTCCTGCCATCATGGAAGGACGTGATGTGATGGCGGCAGCGCAAACGGGCACAGGTAAAACCGCTGGATTTACTTTGCCAATCTTAGAAATTTTATCGAAAAGAGAACGCGCACAACCAGGACAAGTGCGCGCGTTAATTTTAACGCCGACTCGTGAATTAGCAGCACAAGTAGCACACAGTGTTGCAACGTATGGAAAACATTTTTCATTGCGTTTTGCAGTGGTATTTGGTGGCGTGAATATTAATCCGCAAATGACAGCGTTACGCAAAGGCGTTGATATTTTAGTAGCAACACCAGGACGTTTGTTGGATTTATATCAACAACGCGCCATGCAATTTCGCGATGTGAGTGTGTTGGTGTTGGATGAAGCGGATCGCATGTTGGACATGGGATTTATTCATGATATTAAAAAAATCATGTCACTGTTGCCATCAAAACGACAAAATCTGATGTTTTCTGCGACGTTTTCAAATGAAATTCGCGCGCTGGCAAAAGGCATGATGTGTCATCACATTGAAATTTCAGTCACACCACCCAACTCAACCGTCAATTCAGTTGAACAATGGATTTGTCCGGTTGATAAAAAACAAAAACCTGCTTTATTGTCGCATTTAATTTGGGAAAATCGATGGGAGCAAGTGTTGGTGTTTGCGAGAACGAAACACGGTGCGAATCGTTTGGCTGAATTTCTAATGAAAAATGATATTCCCACATTGGCTATTCACGGCAACAAAAGCCAGGGTGCACGCACAAAAGCATTGGCGAATTTTAAAAAAGGCGCCATTCGTGTTTTGGTTGCAACGGATATTGCAGCACGCGGTTTAGATATTGAATTATTACCGCACGTGGTGAATTTTGATTTACCGAATATTCCAGAAGATTATGTGCATCGTATTGGTCGCACTGGTCGCGCAGGTGCGACGGGCGAAGCAATATCGCTTGTGAGTGCGGATGAAGCAAAACAATTGCGTGATATTGAACGATTAATTAAAAAAACATTGCCACGAAAAATAGTGGATTCATTTGAACCCTCTCATGATGTGCCGCAATCGCAGTCAAAAGAGCAACCGCGTCGTGCTACAATGCATCGCAGATCAGAAAAACCAGCAAAGAAATTTTGGCATTCAGCAAAGAAAAAAACTGCGTCGGGTGAGAAGCGACATTTTCGGCCGTGACGAGAGTGTTTGAAGGTACGGTGTAATCGAATTTTCACAAACCTTAAGACATGATTAATTCAGGTAAAAAATTGACAGTTCCCACTTCTTTATGGTCGAATGTGTAAATTATTTTTACAATTTAATGAGGTGAATAATGCGTAACCAACCGACTTCTAGCAGTGCGCCAAATCAGAATCAAGATTCCATTGCATGGGTAATACTTTGCTTTAGCCTTGGGGGCGCGCTTGCTCTTTTGTGTGCTTGTGTTCTTTGTTGTTGTCGTTGTCGTGTGGTCAACGCAAGCGACAGACTATTAGCACGCGAACTAGCTCTTGGTTATGGAGGTGAAAGTAGCGGGCTTCCTTCGTCTCCTTCTTTTATGCGAATACCCAAACCCAATGCCATCCCTCTTATTGGCAATACTACTCCAGTTGTTGGTGGTTGAGCCAAATAACCACTATTCACTACTGCAAAGTTAAAAATCAAATAAACTCAACTGGTTACAGGAGTGGTCTGGTTGTGTTTTGTCGGATACTGTATTTAAGTCTTGTAAAACAGTGGTTTTTTCAAAACCCAAGCAAATCTTGAAAAATTGTCTATTTTGCAATATACTTCAAATCAGACGCGTCTATTTTGCAATTAAGGTTAAAACAGACAATGAATCGTTATATTAATTCACATGTTATCAAAGACTTGAAAAAAAAGATGGTTTTTATTGGAGGGCCGCGACAAGTTGGGAAAACAACATTAAGCAAATCCGTTGCCGAAATAATCAATAGAAAGTATGAGATCTTACGACAAGATAAAAATCCAACGAAATTATTGACCTATTTTAATTGGGATGTCGATGAAGACAGAATCGATATGCTAAAAAAGCAATGGGATAAAAAAGCGTCGTTGATTACTTTTGATGAGCTTCATAAATATCCTCATTGGAAGCGTTGGATTAAGGGTGTTTACGATATCAGACCCGCGCATCAAAATTATTTGGTTACTGGTTCTGCAAAATTAGATACGTACAAGCGCGGCGGTGATTCATTGATGGGACGTTATCATTATTGGCGTCTGCATCCATTCACATTGGATGAATTGCCTGAAAATATAGATAAAAATGATGCCTATCAGCGTTTGTTAACGGTGGGCGGATTTCCAGAACCATTTTTACAACATGATGAGCGTGAAGCGAGACGTTGGCGTCGTGAACGCATGGATCGAATTTTGCGTGAAGATGTGCGTGATTTAGAACAAATAAAACAATTGCCGTTATTGGATTTATTATTGAAAGCATTATGCACGCGTGTGGGCCACATGATTACTTATTCTAATCTTGCAATTGATTTGCAAGTTGCACCCAATACCGTAAAAAATTGGTTGAATGTAATTGAACGAATGTATATTGCATTTTCAATTAAACCTTATACAAAAAAAATTGCACGCGCAATTCAAAAACCACCGAAAGTTTATTTTTATGATAATACTGATGTTATGGATGCACAGGGTCCGCGCTTGGAAAATTTAGTTGCTACGCATTTATTAAAACGATTGAATTTTATTGAAGATTATTTTGGACATCGTTGTTCGTTGCATTATATTCGCGATAAAGACGGGCGCGAAGTTGATTTTGTGACAGTCATTGATGATGTTGTATATGATCTTATTGAAGTAAAAGAAAGTGACAGCACAATTTCAACTTCACTAAAATACTATAAAAAATTATTAAATCCGAAACGCACAACGCAACTCGTATCAAATTTAAATCGCACTTTTGATCAGGATGGTATACGCGTGACAACGCCCATTGAATTTTTTGTGAATGCGCCGTGGGAGACGCTAACGATATGACAGGTGATGCGCGGCAGCATTTTCATGCATTAATTACCGCTATCAAAATGTTTTTAGCGGGATTAATCGGATTTATTCTCGTGAATTATTTTCACTTGCCGGAAGGCGTTTGGTGTCTTGTGACCATTGCTGCTATTACGCAAGTGGGTTTGCAGCAAACATTGGCAAAATCATTAATGCGCGCTATTGGTACGATCACGGGTGCAATTGCAGGTTATGCGATCGCTGTGTTTGCCAAAGGCGATCCCGCGATTATTATTGCGCTTATTTTTACAATGATTTTTGTAACGAGTTATATTGCGCTGCAACCCACGATTTACAGTTATGCGGGCATTGTGACAGGCATGACGATGGCGATTGTTGTTTTTTTCAGTCTTGCCCATCAAAATTTTTATAGCATCGCGGTTGATAGAACCATCGAAGTGTTATTGGGCATTATTGTTTTAGCGATCATTAATTTTTTTCTATTTTTTTTGGTGAAAAAATTTTTTCCTAATAATATTAAAAAAGCAACGCTGTCGTGGCAATTACCGCAATTTAAATTTAATGCAAACTACGTTATTTCAGCATTAAAAGTCGCGTCTGCTTGTGTGTTTACATTTTTAATTTGGTATTACTGCAAACAACCCGAAGGATATTGGGCAACGATTACGTGTTTGTTAATCATGGAAGAAAATCAACATGGCACTTTTAAAAAAGGTTTTTTTCGATTTTTTTCTCATTTGGTTGCGACAATATTGGGTTTGATTTGCGTGTTAGCATTACTGCATTTGCCGTATACATGGAGATTAATTCCATTATTAATTACCTTTTTTGCTTGCGGATTTTTAATTGGTTCTGAAAATCAATACGCGAGCATGGGAAATACATTGGGCATTGCGGTTGCGATTATGCTGCTCACAACGCCCGATGCGCATGACACACTTCATATTATTTTTGCGCGTTTTTATAATGTGATGATTGGCGTTGTGGTTGCTTTCAGTGTTTTATTTTTTAAATGGCGTCGGGTGTGATGGGGCGCTTTCTAACAAGGTATGCCCTCGAATTCCCTATCTTATTCAATTACTGCGTTTTGTATAGCGCCACCCACTTAGCCCTGCACTTTGTTGCAAGCTCGATCGTCATCGGTCATGTACTCCCCTGTACACTCCCTCGACTTCCTCGCTTGCGCCGCGTGCAGAACTAAGTGGATGACGCTATAGGTCTACTGCATGGGTGATAGTCCTCGCGCAACACCACACCTCAATTTTTTCAACACCGGATTTTTTTAATAGCGCGCTGATTTCTAAAACCGTGCTGCCGGTGGTATAAACATCGTCGATAATGGCAATATGTTTTGCATTAATTGAATAAGATAAACCAAATGCATTTTTTATATTATTTTTTCGCTGATCTCCCGCCAGCAGAGATTGCGCTTTTGTATTTTTAATGCGAATGCACGTGCGCGTATCAATCGGAATAGAAAAATATTTTCCAATGGGTTTGGCAATTTCAAGCGCTTGATTAAATCCACGTTCTTTTAGTCGCGCAGGGTGTAATGGTACCGGCATAATGAATTCAGGAAAAGGATTGTTTGCATAGTGTGAATTTATTTTTTCAATCCAGCATTGTGAAAAAAAATGCGCGATGGATAAATCACCGCGAAATTTTAATTTCCAAATCAACGTTGAAATAGGATGCTGATAGTCAAATAGTGCAATGATATTTTCTTCATTTGAAAATGAGTTGTGGTAACTCGGTAATGTGTCAAAACAAGATTGGCAAATTAATTTTTTGTTATCACTGATAAAATCACAGAGCAAACAGCGTGATGGAAAAAAGGGTTGAAGCAATGTGTTGAATACGGTTTGCATAAAAGAAGCGTACCATGCTACAAAAACGCTGCAATACCGTATAGACCGCTCTTACCAAAAATGCGAACTGTTATCAGAAATAGTCAGATGTATGTTCAGCGTGCATTTAAAATTTAATTTCCCCCAATCCAGAGACCACTATTTTCTCATCCAACAAAAAATGACAGGAAGTTGGAACAACAATGTGAATTGAATTTAATTTGAGATCATTCATCGCAATCCGCATAGACTTCGTTATTTTCGGTGAATCTGAATACTTGAATTCAAAACCAAGTCGTCGACCCTCTTTAAAAATAATTAAATCCAATTCGGCGTCACCATGCGTACACCAAAAATAACAGCTCTGTTCATCCACGTGTGATCGTCTGATCACTTCTTCCAATGCAAATCCTTCCCATGATGCACCCAGTTTTGCATTATTATTCAACTCGTCTTGCGTTGAAACACCCAGCAGCGCATGCATAATTCCTGAGTCACGAAAATACAATTTGGGTGATTTTACTTGTCGTTTGCCAATATTTTCAAACCATGGGCGCAATACACGCATCATGAATGTGCCTGATAAAATATCCAGATAATGATTAATGGCTGTACTGGAAAATCCCAATGATCGGCCCAGTTCGCTTGCGTTTAAAATATTTCCATGATAACTCAACAACATCATCCAAAAACGTCTGAGTGTATGCGGCGCTACTCGAATGCCTAAATTGGGAATATCGCGTTCCAGAAATGTTTGAATATAACCCTGTCGCCACGTCATGCTAATCGCATCGGTGTTTGCCAAATAAGATCGCGGAAATCCACCACGAAACCACAATTTTTTCATCTCATGTGTTTCGAATAATGAAAACGGAGTGAGTTGAAAATAACTGATGCGTCCAGCCAAAGTTTCTGACGACTGCTGAATTAAATCATGGGAAGCGCTGCCTAAAATTAAATATCGTTGCTGTTCATGGTGTCGATCGATCATGACACGAAGCACTGAAAATAGGTTTGGCTGCAATTGCACTTCATCGATGATAATCAACCCCGCGAGATCTTGCAGCGCCAACATCGGATTTTCCAGGCGCGATAGATGCATCGGATCTTCTAAATCAAAATGCGTGATTTTTGTGTTCACATGTTTTTTTGCATACTCAAGTGCCAATGTTGTTTTACCACATTGCCTTGGTCCCAATATGGCAACAATGGGAGTCGCTTGAAAATAATCATCAATCATGGAGATATATTGAGAACGTTGCATATAATATTATCCTTGAAATTTTTACTATTATAGTAAAATTTTCAATGATTGGCGAGCAAAATCGTTTGCTTTTCAATCAAATTTGTATTACTTTTGCTATAACTTCAACCACCACAATGGATTGTGCAAAAAAACAATACTAACGTTTTTTTCCCCTTACAGCGACACAAAAACCAGTATCGCCTGTGAATGAGGGCAAAATTGCTAATACCATAGAAGAAGATGTTGCATGTCAATATGAATATTGATGGGTAATGACATGATCATTGGCATTTCACCGATGAAACAAACTCTCTTTCTTTTTTCGTTTGGGCCACATGCGTAATAACACATTATCTTTGTTGATGAAATGATGTTTGAGTGCGCCGAGTATGTGGATGACAATCAGTGCAGAAATGGTCCAAGCAAGATATCCATGTACACTCACCATCAAATCCACCAGAGTTTTATTTTTTGGAATCCACGTTAAGTGAATTGTCGCAAGCCACCAAAATTGAATAGGATAACCTGCAGCGAATGACATGATAACACCGGTTGTTGGCATCAAAATTAATGTGATGTAAAACAAAGCGTGTGTCCACTGCGTCAAAAGACGTTCCCACTGCGGCATAGCAAGCGGCAATGGTGGGCGACGATTAATCAAACGCCACAGTAATCGAATCAGCATTAAACCACCAATCGTAATTCCCAATGATTTGTGTACTTGCACCAAGAAAATAACAAAATTGCTTTTGGGTAAATAATTGAAACTAACGCCAATGGATAACATCAACAAAACCAATATTGCAATGAACCAATGAAAAAATTTGGCTAGTGAACCGTACGTGTCATCTGTGTTGAGCAGTGGCATGATATTTCCCTATGTGTTATAAAAATCGCATGAAAAATACAGTTTATCACAACATTTTATATCCATTGCTAAATCGACTCGATTATATTCGTCTTTCACCCAAAACAATTTTAACAGTGGGTTGGTACTGGGAAGAGGCGTCAGAGAATTTACAGAAGCGTTATCCGCTTGCCACCATTCAATATTGCGGTGAATTAACCGCGCTGAATGCACAACCGAATTATTCTGTTGATTTGATTATTGCTTATTTTCCAGTGGAATGGGTTTCGTCTTTTTCAGAGATTGTGCCATTATTCGAAAAATTAAATCAACGGTTGTGTGATGATGGGTTATTATTGTTTGTTGATTTGGGTCCTGATACCTTTCAAGAATTACGAAAAAGTTTTTCAGCGGTAGATTCTTTTTCGCATGTATTTCCATTTTTAGATATGCATCACATGGGTGATTGGTTGCAGGGATTGCATTTTGCAGAGCCGGTGGTTGATCGAGAAGAAATGATAGTTACGTATGATGATCCGAATTTGTTTTTTAATGATTTACAAGAACTGCATTTTTCACATCGTGATGTTACGCGACGAAAAAGTGTGATGACGCCGCGACAATGGAAAAAAATGGTAACGCAATACGAACATTTTAAAACAGAAAATTATTTTCCAGTTACGGTAGAAATCATCTTTGGGCATGGATGGAAAGTAAAGTTAAATGAAAAAAATAAGGATGAAGTGATTATTCCGTTGAGTGAAATTAGGAGAAAGTAATTACAACGTCGGCGCCGGCAGCGTTACACTTTTTGTCAACCAACGATTGATTTCTGCAACATCATTGGGGCTGAGTGTGCCTGCTGCAATTTTTAAATCTATCATGTCATTTAAATACGTGTATTGATCATTAATGTATTGACGTTGCGCTTGATAAACTGTGCCTAAATCGTTTAACACATCGACCATGGTACGCGTACCAACTTTCAATCCCACTTCCGTTGCGGCTAATGCCTGTCGTGAGGAAACAATGTGTTTTCTGTCTGTTTCAGTGTGATTAATATCCGCAACAATGCTGATGTAACTGGTGCGCGCTTGATTATGCACTTGTCGATACACTGCTTCTAATTCGCTGGATGCCGCAGTGTAATTGTATCGCGCTTGCTTTTCAGAAGCATATGTCAGTCCACCTTGTATTGGTTGATAAGATAAATTGAGTCCCATCATAATGTTGTCATTGCGAGTTTTATCGCCGCCACTATCAACTCCTTGTGCTTCTGAAACACCAGTTGAAAAATCTAACGTGGGTGCATAGCCTGCCGACTGTTGTCGAATTTTTTCTAGCGCAGCAATCACGTTGTAAAATTGTGCTTCAATATTGTAATTTTGTTTTTCTGATCTAGTGATCCATTGATCAATATTGTTGGGTGTTGGTCTTAACAAGGTTAATTTTTTGTCTAAGCCTTTTAATTTTTTGTAATAATGTCCTGTGATGGAGCGTAAATTTTCAATTTGAACCGCTAAATTATTTTTCGCTGTAATTTCTTCTGAGCTGACTTGATCGAGTCGAGAACGTGCGTCATAAACATCCATGATTGCAATCAAACCTGTTTTAAATTTTTTCTGCGACACTTCATATTGTTGTGTTACTGCTTTTTTATTGGCGAGTGTAAAATACAGTGTTTCGTATGCTGCCATGACATCAAAATATGCTTTCGTGGTGCGCTGAATTAAAGATTGTTGCGCAGCAATGTAAGATGCTGTGGCCGATTTAACAATAGCCTCTGCATTGCGAATGGAAGCCCATGCGCCCATATCAAAAATCGCGTTATTCAAGCTGAGACTGTAACCATAGGTCCAGTTGTAATTATTAATGACCGCCAGCGAGGGCGGTGTCACGTAACTATAATTGCGCGCGCCATTTCCCGTTAATGCAATGGATGGCAACACGCTGGATCGGGCAATAGGAAAATTCATTTTTTGTGATAACCAAGTAGCATGTGCTTTTGCAAAAGCAGGGTCGTTTGATACGGCTTGAGAATAGACTTGTATTAAATCTTCGGCATGCGCGATGGGAATGCTCAGCAATCCAACGCAATAAACAATTTGTAAAATCCCTTTCACGTGCTTCATGCAAAAATCTCGAGAAATAATTAACAGGATACCATGAATACGGATCGTTGATCACTGCTTTATGTATACTCAATATAATCCGTTTCACGGAAATTAATGGTACTGCCATCGTTTAGTACGATAGAACCCGATTGATCTGCCGAATTAAAAGTCAAGCGTGTGGCACTACCGGCAGTGGAGGTTGTGTAAGCGGTGATATTGTTACCGGCACCACTGTCTCCATCAGTTAACGTTAACCAATTTGCTGAGCCAGGACCGCCGCCCGCACTGAGTAAACGCACGCCGTCGCTACCTTGGCCGCCACTGCCTGAGCCGCCATAGTAAGTGGTGTCATTATTGTCACCATAAGTCACCACCAAAACGTCATCACCTGTATTACCATAAGCTGTGTCATTAGTGTCACCGGTACCAGGAACTAACCGGTCATTACCAGCACCGCCGTTTAATACGTCATTACCAACATTGCCATACAGCTCGTCGGCATTATCATTACCACTGATGGTATCATCACCCCCATTACCACGAAGGATATCGATTATGCCATCACCATTCATGGTGTCGCCACCGGAACCGCCATCGGAGATTCTGTAGCTTGCTACGCCAAAATTAAAATCAATGTATTTCAAATTGGCTGCGGTAAAGTTCGCAAGCTTTATACTCCAATCTCCCGATGAATCACCACCATAGTCAATAGAAACTATCGTATCAGAACCACTTTGCACCCACTTCATTTGATTCATCACGCCATTTGAAAAAGTTCCATCAAGACCTAACAGCGTATAAGTAGAACCAATTAATCCGCTAATATCAATGGTATCTCCTTCGGATGAACTGAAGTTGCCGCTGCTTGTATTAAAATCAGTGATCACATCACGCGCCGATGCATCACCGGAAGAGTAAGATGAATTACTCCAAACAAATGTGTCTGCACCGGTGCCACCAGTTAAAGTGTCGGCACCAAAACTTAATCCACTCAAGGCAACGCCGTATTTGTATGACAAATATTGATTGATTGATGTGTCTTCTGCGGCGGTTAACGTGCGATTGAGGATTAACATTTCTGAGATAGAACCGTTGAGATAATTCGATGATATTGTGGAAGCGCCAATCGTAAGGTCGGAAGTTTTTGTGACATCTAACGTATCGGAAAAACTACCAGACATGGATTGTGTAGCGCCATTGAGAGCGATTTTATAGTCTGATCCTGTGTTGTTGAAAAAATTAATAAGCTGCCAATTACCAACAAAATCACTGGGTGTGTTGCTCACTCTACCGCCACCACTCACGTTACCATAATCAGCGTATAGCACACCATCACCCCAAACGGCATGCAGGTTGACCCGATTTGAAGCAAAAGTACTTTCCCAGTAAAAGCTAGATGAAGCACTCGCATTTTGTTTTTGCACCAAAAATATAGATGCCTCATCTGCACTAAACACGGTTGATCCCAACACGTTTGCCAACGTTAACACATCGTTAGATCCATCAAATGTAATTGTTGCTCGACCGCCAGAACCATCGCTTGCACTGTAGGCGGGTCTAGCAGTACCCGAACCTGAAAAAGCACCTAAAGCACCGTTACTATTGGCCCACGAGTCCACCAGAGATCCTGTCAATGACAATGCAGATGTGTCATTTGCATCAACATGCAGAGTTAAACCAGAAAGAGCGCTCAAATCAAGAGAAGCATTATCCGCATAAATCGTATCATTACCCGCACCACCAGTGATTGTGTCACCACCATAACCACCGGTAATAGTGTCATTACCAATACCTGCAACCATGGTATCTGCAGCATTCGTACCAATCCAGTTACCCAATTTAAAATCATCTGCCGCTAAGTTAGTCGCCGTAAAATTAGATAATTTAATTGACCAATCCGCTGTGTTATCGCCACCAAAATCAAGACTGACAATCGTGTCAGATCCACTTTGCGCCCAACGTAATTGATTCTGCGTACTATTAAAAGTACCTGTGTCTAGAACAGTGTAAGAAGCGGATATGAGACCACTAATGTCAATAAAATCCCCCTCACTGGCATTATAACTACCGCTACTCGAATTAAAATCGGTAATCACATCACGCGCTGATGCATCACCGGAAGAGTAAGATGAATTACTCCAAACAAATGTGTCTGCACCGGTGCCACCAGTTAAAGTATCTGATCCGAAACTTAAGCCACTCATGGCGATACCATAGTGATGGGATAAATATTCATTAATAACAGTTATGTCTGCGGTAGAAAGTGAACCATCTACTATAATCATGTCGCCCATCGTTCCTGTTAGTTCTTCATCAGTACTAATCAACGTACCCATACGCACAATACCGCCGGACGCGTAGAGCCTTGGACTAGCAGATGCCCATGATTCTGAGTTGGTTGCATAACCCGTAGTTGATCCCGTTACCGAGGCGTTGTAACCCGTTTGAGATACGTTGTAATTAACTAAATAATCATTGGATGTATTGTAATTAAATGGATTAAGATCGGATGAGGTGTCTATCCAGCCAGCGGCACCGCCAATATCAGCATGTATGTAAGTACCATCTTGGAATTTTAAATCAAAATAGGTAAGAGTACTCTCACCGCGTGTACTTAAAATGGCATACGGACCCGTTGTGTCAATGTCAGTTCGTGCAATCGCAAATACAGAATAGTTATTCTGTACGGTGCTTGCAGCGGTGGCATTTATCCAGTCACTACCATCAAAATAGACGCCACTACGTCCGCTAGAAAAAACAGTAGTTTCATAGCTTGGTTTGTTGAGAACCGTGCTTTGTGTTGCATTTTCATTACCGCCGGCAGAATCGGCCCACGTCGTAATTGCGCTACCATCACTCAACCCAGTAAGGGAGTCCGCTGTAAACCACATTTTGATGGTGCCAGAGGTAATGCTGTTAACAGTAAAGGCTTGGTTATCCGCATAAATTGTATCAGCACCCGCACCACCAGAAATGGTATCACCACCATATCCACCGGTTAATGTATCAGCACCAGAGCCACCCGTGATGGTGTCAGCACCCGTGCTACCAACGATTGTGGTATTAACACCTGCTTTGCTAGATACAGTGGCGGCCGCACTAAGTGTGACAGTGCCGGTGCCGCTAATCACAACTGCTTGTGGTGCGCTGACGTCACTGGCATTTAAACTGAGTGTGTAAGTTTGATTATTTAACTCAAGTGAATCGCTGTCCGATGCATCTACAAAAGCATCACTAATTGCTGCAGTGCTGTTTGCTCCAAACTGAATAACTTCAATACCTGTTTTATTCGCGAGTTCTGCGGTGGTAATAGTAGCGGCATCACTAAAGATTACAGTATCAGTATCAGCGCCACCCGTTAGTGTATCTGCTGCGGCAAAGTTAGCTTCTGTTGTTGTAAAGGTGTCGCTACCGCTGCTACTCACAAAAGTATCTGTGCCGCTGGTTAATGTAAAAGCATCACCTTCTGCATTCACTGTCACAGTAATATCATTGTTGGCAGAAGTGCCACCATCACCATCATTCACTGTTACACGCAATGTGCGCGAACTTGTTGGTGCGTTCGATGTATTTTGATACGTTACAGCTTGAATTAAGGCATCAATGGCTGCAATGGTTGCATTGACTGTATTAAATGTAATAGCTAAGTTGGCGCCATTAGCACCATTAGTTGAAATCGTACCGATATTATTACCTTCATAAGAAACTGTTGACCCCGATACACCAATTTGTCCAGCACTCGATCCTTGATTCGCAACCGTTAATTGATCTTCTGATCCACCACCAGCGGCATAAGTAATCGTTAAATTACCGCCGTTAAAGTTACTACTATCCACATCAGCTAGTACAACCGCGCTGTCGATAATCGATGCAGCGGCATTGATAGTGTTTTCATTATGACTGGCGGATGTTGCAAGTCCTGAAATCGTTGGCGCATCATTGGCACCCGTAATTGTGACTACCACATTGGCATTGCTGGTTGCGCTATTACTATCCGTTGCACGGAAAGTTAAGGTATCAGTGAGTGTGGCACCCGCAGCTAATGCATTCACAGTAGCATTGGCATCGTTGA
>MGXZ01000026.1 GCA_001802455.1 Gammaproteobacteria bacterium RIFCSPHIGHO2_12_FULL_39_24 | reverse complement strand
TATCTTTTTGCTGTTCTGTTAGTTTTGTCAGATCTGGACGTTCCATAGTCCGTGCATTCTGCCAGCAGAATCACTACATCTGGACTTTGACCAATTACGCAGCATGACAAACCTGATCCAGCAACGCCTCCCAGAACGCATGATCATTTTTCGCGAAGTTATGTGAATTTGGTGAGTCATTAAAATGACTTGACACCAAAATATCCCGCCGAACGAATGCTAAAATATCAGAAAATGTTGCATGATCCTTTTTGTTGTACCATGCGGTTGATGCAACAGATAATGTTTTTGTTTTGAGCATTTCTAGCGCAAATAAACACGTTAATGAAAAGAGCGCCATCAGTGATGGAGTGCTTCTTGTAATGGCTTTATCTGACCACTGACGCTGAGTTTCAACGCCCAAATGCGCACGAGTCTCTTCAAAAGTAACTTCAATGTTCCACCGAAGAACAAACCAATTCACAATTTGCACTGAAAAAACATCAGTATCTGTGCTGAAAAATGCTTCGGCAATATTATCAATTGGATCAAGCACTATCACCCAACGCAGTTTCAGTGGTTTTTCGCCTGTTAATAATTTTACTTTTTTCTTGATGCTGCCGTACCAATCTATTTCTGCATCAACCCAGGGTTGTGTAGTATCTTGCGATAATTTTTTAAGTGAGATGATTTTATCGCCTTTTTCTCTACGTCTACCTTTTTGTCCATCGATAGGCGATGGTGCAAAATCATATAATGCTGCATCCAAACGTAATCGTGAAATTAAAGTCACATTATTTTTATTGCACGCATGTCCCAGGGCAATACAGGCAAATCCACCATCGCCAATCATAATCCATTTGCGTTTTAACCAACGTGATATCACATGAACAGAAACAATTGCCCAATCAACCGCAGTTTTGTGTTCGCGATTACGTGCTTCATTGGCTTTTTTCGATGGTGCTAATATTGTCATAAAAGGTAATGCCCAAGGACGCGTGCACCAAGGTAGTGGCACAACCAGCATCAAACAAACCCACTTTAATCCAAAGCATTTGACGACTAATTTTTGAGTGGATCGACAAGCATCACGATAACAACCTTTTGCTTTTATTTTTTTACCTGATCGACGTTCAATCGTATCATCAACAACAATTAATATTGGCCAAGATTCTGGCAATAGCTTTACCAATAACCCCAGCAAAATTTTTGCACCCATCATTGAGTTCCACTGTGCACGATTTAATACACGATGGTATTTTTCAAATCGTCTTTCTTGCGACAAACCCATGACGCGCAAAATAGAGCTGACACGACGCGCGCCTTGACATAATATGGCGCCAGTTAAAAGCAGTTGTACATGCTCCCAAGTGGGTCCTGTAAATAAAATACTAAATGCATCAAAAACAGAAGATATCGTGCGTGACAATTGCATAAAAATCCTTATTGATGAGTGTACAAAATGAACGACACGATAACTGTACATGCGTTGTTTGGCAAAGCAATCTTAAAAGAAATTGCGATCACGCAATTGCATAGCGGTGCCTATCAACCACGTGATGTTTTTTCAGATGAAGCACTACAATCGCTTTCAAAAACGATTGAGCATCTGGGTATATTGGAACCGCTCATTATACGACACTCACCCATTCAGTCAGATCACTATGAAATCATTGCAGGTGAACGACGTTTTAGAGCCGCAAAACTCGCAGGATTAACAATGGTTCCCTGTTTACTGACACATTATTCTGATGAGCAAGCAGCTCAGATTGCGCTGATTGAAAACACACATCGCGAAGAATTAAATCCTATTGCGGAGGCTATTGCGATGCGGCGGTTATCAGAAGAGTTTAAATACACGCATAATGAGATTGCACTGTTGCTGGGAATGAGTCGAGCACAAGTCATCAATTATTTACGTTTATTGACACTTGAAGGACGAGTGCAACATTGGATGAAACAAGGAAATCTCAGTGTTGGTCATGGAAAATTGTTGGCTGGTGTTCCTTATGAAGATCAATATGCAATGGCCTACCATGCTATTAAAAAAACATGGACTGTTCATATGCTCGATAAACATATTAAAGAACATATGCAAAAAAGAAGAAATAAAAAATGGGGATTGGATAAAGATAATTTATCGACGATAAAAACGTTAACCACAAAAGAAGCAGAACAAACTGCAAAAACAGGGGCAGCTGTAAAAATAGAACAAACAACGTTACCCAGTTTCTCACCAACAATATTGGATCATGTCAATTCAAAACCAGACGGTAATTCAGAAAGTGCAACCGGTAATTCTATTGAAAACCAGTCGGAATCCTCGATAAAAAGTGATACTCATGGCGCTATATCTTTAGTCGAGAAAATAATTTCAGAAAAATTTGGATATCCAATCAATATTACATTGAACGATAAAAATGGCAGCGGATTTTTTCAAATTGCATTTGATGATCACAACGCAATGCATGTGATACTACAAAAATTAGGTTATGATCAGCCAATGACCGGATAAAGCGCGATGAGTTTTCGATGCAACGCTGGAATGCTAATACGATGAACGATATCGGAGCCAAGCTCTATTGATAAAATTCATCATAAAAAAATGCATAGTCATCATAATCATGAAATCCATTTTATGGCACGCGATAAACAATGGTTGCCACAAGGTATTCAATCCTTAGTCGATGGTAATTATGAGCCGCGTTGCTTAAAGCGCTATTATTTCACTGATGAAATGGTTGATCAGCTTCATATTTCAGATCGTATTTTCCAGCATATTTTACTGCGCATTTTAAAACCCACATTCAAGTTTGTGATGAATCCAAATTGCTATCATTTGGATGGACCAACGGGTGTTAAAAATGCAACACAAAAAATCCGCGAAGTAATACAAGACACCAATCCGAAATATTTTATTCGCACCGATATTAAATCATTTTACAAATCAATTCCGCATTACAAATTAATTCAAGACATCAAAAAATATTATGACGATCCAAAATTAATTGATATGCTCAAAAATATTATTAACAACCCGATTGATACACCCTACGGTTACAAAAATCCTGATTATGGTATTGCATTACGCGGTCCATTATCGCAGTTTTTCAGCGGTATTTATTTAAAGCCGCTTGATGATGTGATTTCAAAAATGGATGTAACTTACTTGAGATATCAGGATGATATTTTAATTTTGTGTAACACGAAACGACAATTAAATCGCTGCAAGCGTCGCATGATGGATGTATTGCATGAAAGGTATTTAAGTTTATCTCGAAGGAAAACACGCATTGGGACTATTGATGCTGGTTTTCATTTTTTGGGTATCGCATATCTTCCAACGCAAAGGGAGGATAAAATCAACGTAACGCCAGTGAATGATAACGTCATCTCTCACTCAAACCCAGATTGTTTTAATCAAGTGGGGGGGGTTGTATTTTTTATCAAACACAGGGGTCTTCACGCATTGTTCCGCATGCGCGAACATTGCGTAAAGCACGCGAGCAAGTTAAATCGATGGTCGAAGATGGCGTCTCTCGCCGACAGATCAGAAAATATCTTGTTCGATGGTTGTGTTGGTGGGTGAGAACATCAGATATTTGGCAACATGAGACATTGGCGCAGCAATATGTTGGGTCGTGTTGGAATACAGCATTTGCAGAAATGGGTAAGGCTGTATTTCAACGTTATCTTACATCATCGAACAGCGACTATGTTCTCGCGCCGGGATACAAGATTGCGCTCGCTGCGGCGCATGCGTAAGTTTGCCAAGTGTGATGTTTTTGCTCGACATAAGTTTTGAAAAACAATGGAGGCGAGCCGCCGCGCGGCGATCTGCGCCAGAGCCGTCGAGGGGAGGAAGGGTGGGGCGCACGGCGGGCGAGCTGAGGGCAAATTTAAATCCCCACCCATCAACGAGAGAAGAATCAGTAAGAGAAACGTCGGCGAGAACAGGACGAGTACACATGCCATGGCGATCACAGGCATTAAAGCAGAATTGACGCGTGCGAGGTTCTTTTTTTTCTACCAAATAGTAAGTACCTTGGCGTATATCCTGCCGATAAGTTTCTGAGGCGAAGCGTTGTGGCGCACCAACACCCATTACCCAGATGATATCGCGCTTTTTAAAATTTATATCTGTACCGGCATCCTGTATCGCCCAATATTTTTCATAGTCGAGATCAAGTGCATGTTGAATATGATTCGGATTCAACATGATTTCGTCTTGCATGTGTAACCATAACTCTTCTCGATAGCGATTCATTTTTTCAAATAAATTTAATTGATCGAATGGTTTGTTGCGGCACGCATCGGTTTGTGTAAATTCAGTACCAGTGGCGAGAATTGCATCATCGAGCTCTTGTTGTGTGGTGGCAGTAAGGATTCTATGCAATGCATCGATTTCGGTAGGTGTTGCTGATTCAATCGCTTCAAAATAAGGTTTTGCATCAAATTTGTTGTCAATTTGGGCTTGGCTATGGGCTTTCTCAATGATGTCGATACTTTTATTTTCATCTGTTTTACTGCGGCTTGCGATAAAGGCCTTTGTGTAAGCACGAACATTTTTTTGTGCCGTTTGGATTTGTTCCCCTATTTTTTTGTATGTAGTGGTATAGTTGGGATCGGTTTTTTGTAATTCTGATCGAAGAGTAATTAATTGAATGATTCTGAGTTCATTTTTATTCAAATAATGTTGTAAGCTTTTGATAATCATGTTTGTGTATTGTTGTTTCATCTCGGCAATACCATCAATGGGATTACCTTCTAAATCTGTTGTTAAACGCGCAAACTGTTCCGCCATCATTTTACACATATCATCATCACCACAAGCGAGTGCGGCTTGAAAGGGGGTAAGTTGAATTTGATTACGTGCGGCAGCTAAGAGACCAGTGAATGGAGCGCCAACTGAGTTGTGCGCGAGAAGCACACCAGGATTTTTGTTTAAATCCAATTTTCTTAATAAATAAAGTAGATTGCCATTTAAAATGTATCTTGCCTTGCCTTCATCGGCACGGACAACCGCACCAGTCGTCACTTGATCAAGGCTCATTTCAATCTGTGCAAAAATAGATGGTCTATTGATGGCGATGGCGTAATAACCTAATTCTTCTACTTGATCGTGTTGAAAAATACCAAACGTGAATTGGATAATGACTTTCCAGACGTCAGGGACCATCCATGTGATATGCTCTTGCACTCCATCTGCGGGCGTCGTGCCACGACACCAAATATTGTCGTGACTAAATAAAGTGCTCATCAAAAACCACGCACCACTTAAAGTTTGTGTTTGAGCTGATCTTTTTGTGTAAATGATTTTTCCTGTTGTTGGGTCTAGCGATGTATCATATCCATCCTGCTTGGCATTCACATTCAAACGAATGGATTGGTTAGTGAGCGGTTTTGAGGTGATAACTTGTTTTTTTTCACCATTAATGGTAACGGGAGTGACATAAATATGGCGACTTAGGTTTGCTGTTAATTGCGTGGAAGTTGCGGCAGAATTTCGGCTCATTCTCATGATTCCATGTTGATTTGCTTAATAATGAAACAATTATGAGGGATGGAGGTTAAGGAAGTATTACAGTGGGGGTTGGGATGCGGAAAATACACTAAAAAAACGTAAAAATCGACATGAAAAATGAAAATTCAATCGACTACAGCGCTTAATGAGAACAGCTTCATTAACATTAACCCAACAAGAATAACTGTAAAATCAGTAAGGATAACGATACTGACCTGACAGAGATTAAAAATGGCCAAAGTCCAGTACATGTCATTGATTTTTTATAAAAGCGCCTCGAAGGCTGAATAGTTACTAAAAACCTGGATTGAGCCGAATCATTCGCTATTATCTGTGCGAGAACAGTGCAGAATATTAAATATTAATCGATCCAATATTTATTACATGCCTCGTGAAAAAATATATTCAGATGAGCAATTATTGTTAATGCGATTGGTTGATGAAATTTACACACGATATCCATTTTTTGGCACCAGACAAATGAGTGACTACATCACCATGCACCATCATTCTTGTTAAACGTCATGAAATTCGTTTTGTGTATGAAAAGCTGGGATTGCAATCAACAGCGCCGGGACCGCACACAAGCAAGCCGCATCCCTCACATCCTATTTATCCGTATTTATTGCGTAACATTGCAATCATTAAACCAGAACAAGTGTGGAGCGCTGATATAACTTACTTGCGGTTGCAAAAGGGATTTGCGTATTTAATTGCAATTATTGATTGGTACAGTCGATATGTTTTGGATTGGCAAATTAGCAACACATTAGAGTCTGAATTTTGTATTGAAACGCTACAACGTGTATTGCATGCTGGAAAATGTGATATTTTTAACACCGATCAAGGCGCTCAATTTACGAGTCATGGCTTTACAAAATTATTATTGGATCACGAAATAAAAATCAGCATGGATGGTAAAGGACGTGCATTGGATAATATATTTGTTGAACGCTTATGGCGTACAGTGAAATATGAATGTGTTTATTTACAGGAGTGGGAAAATGTTGCAGCAATAAAATCTGCTTTACAAAAATATTTTTACTTTTACAATTATGAAAGGCCGCATCAGTCTTTAGCAGGCAAAACACCTGCAATGGTGCATACTAAACTGGTTCATTAACAAAAACAGGGTTGAGATTTTATATCTTATTTTCTGTACAGATTGGTTTAAAAAGTTCGCCCGCTTTACTCGAACTCGCGGCGTAATGTTCTGAAAGCTTGACGTTTTTGCTCGACATAAGTTTTTGAAAAGAACCGCGGAGGGGGACAAGGCCGGCAAAGGGCGCAGGCGCGCGCGCCAATGCAGAACGAGCCATAAATTGCAAAATCGAAACCAAGACCAGAACGCGAATCAGGCGATAAAGGAAAATAAGAAAAATTATCACATCTCAATTTTAAATCCCGCCTGAAGACTTCAGGACGCCATGAATCAGACTGATCTACTTTCACAAGATAATGTAAACCTTGAGAAAACGCCTGCGTGTAACAAGCTGGCATAAAGCGCTGGCAAAAGCCTATAATTTGACGCCAAAATAAATCACGTTTTTTATAATCACGGTTACTGCCATTACTTTCTAATTGGTTCCATAATTCGTTATACACTTCAAATGCACGCAATAAGTGATACGGATTAAATATTTTTTCTCGATGAGACAATGCAGTGTATGGTTGACGAAATAAAGTCTCTATTTTTAAATAGAGTTCATTGGTTACATTTTTACTCAGTGTTGCATTGAGATTGTTATTGGGATCGTTAGGATTGCGTGGGTCAGGACTGTTTTCCGCTAAAATAGCTTGTTTCACCGCCTGAAGCATCGGTTCAAAATCAGTTTGAGATTGTCTTTTTTGAGCTTCCTCATGTGCTTCAATACCTTCCGGGAAAAGCTCAACAAATTGAGTGGCTACCTCATCAGCAGGAAGATAAGAGGCAATCATCTCGCACATTTCTTTTTCACCGGGATTGATCGCCACATCGCCAGCACAGGCTGCCGCTTGCAGTAATGTTTGGTTGACAACGGGTTTATTTGAATAATCTGTGATGGGTTGTGTTGCTGTTGCAATTAACACTGTTCTCAATAGAACTGGGTTTTCGGTTCTTAAGGCTTCCAGCGCTACTCTGACAGCTTCTTTATTGCCATAGACCACATTTTGCAGTATCTCATTTACAGCCGGATGCGAGGGGCGTTGATCTGTGGGAGCAGCTGTGCCACTTCTAAAAAGACCCTGTGAACGTAACATCCTTTGAAAATTTTCTTTTAACTGTAACGTGATTGTTTGCGCTTCCGTTCCAATTGCTTGTCTTACATTTTTCTCTTCGTCTTGCATTACTTCCATTGCAGTGGTCATAGATAACCATTCGCGAATACTTTTACCATTGACTTCAATTTGTAAAGATTCAGCAGATATTTCAGCGCGACCAAATTTAAATTTTCCTGATGCTGCATCAATGTTTAATTTTTGTCTGAGTAAATCGCGACCCGCGAGAGTAGTGGCTAATGTACCAATTGCTTCATTGAGGTAAGTATCAGCATGTTCAAGCACTAAAATAAAGCGCTCCCCAATTGCGGTATTCAATTCATTTTTTCGTACAACATCAGCGAAGTGATTAAGATCAAAATGAACATCTTTGTATGATTCAGGAGATTGCGAAAGTCCAAAAGATAATGCGTTTTTAATGATGCTGGGCGCATCACCACTTAATACAATATCACCTCTACAACAAGGACAAGTCAGACGAGTTTTACCTTGCAGATAAGTATTAAATGATTTTTTATCAAAAAGGTGTCCACAAGGATTAACTTGTACCGGATCAATAAAAGGATATTCAAATGTAATGCTACATTGATAATCCTGCAAAAATTCAGTGGTAGTGACAGGTCTGCGGCTCACTATTATTGGCCTCTTGATAACGTTATTTAAAGGGAATTGTACAGATTTGTTATTAAAACTTCCTTAAATAAGGGTGCAAAAAATACGCGAAAAATAGCATAAATTTGCCAAATTCAATTAGTTATGATGACTGCTGAAATCACTCATCCAATTCAATAAGTTATAACCGTCCGTTATTTTTGCTGCCGCTTTCTTTCTTTGACAATATGTATAACGTGTGTTATACATATTACTAGAGGTATTATTATGCATAAAGAAGCAACTGTAAACGCCAGAATAGAACCCAAACTGAAAGCGGATGCGGAGCATATTCTCCATGCAGTTGGTTTGTCATCCGCTGAGGCCGTGCGTTTGTTTTATAAACAAATTTGTCTGCACAAGGGTTTGCCATTTGAGGTTTCAATGCCAAATGCAGCGACACAACAGGCCATGAAAGAAGCTCGAGCTAGAAAAACGCATCGCGCCAAAACGGTCAAAGATATTTTTGATAATCTGGATTAATCGTGCTTGATATTGAATACACAACGCAATTTAAAAAGGATTTGAAGCGGGCTTTACGTCGGCAAAAATCACTGAAAAAAATCCAAGACATTATGGAAAAAATAGCGAACGAAGAATCATTAGAAAAAAAGCTGCTTGATCATCCACTGACTGGTGAATGGCGAGGATTTCGTGAACTGCATATCGAACCAGATTGGTTATTGATCTACGAAATAACATCGAATAACAAAACCGTGATATTCACACGCACAGGGACACATTCAGATTTGTTCTGATGATCGATGACCACCATTGATTAAAAATCTTGAATTTAACCGCGCTGTAATTCCAACCACCAACATACGACAAATTATTATCTGCTGAGATGAAGTACTGTTTTTTTTGCAAGGCACTCTGTGTTTGCCAAAATTTAGAGTATTATTCAATCGGCACAAGCCAATTGTAAATCATAAAAACGATACTGAAGGAGATGCATTATGAAGGCGCCGTGGAAATCATTAAACAACGTTTAGAAAATTATCGTTGCGAAAGTGAAGTTGAAAAAGAACAAGCGCTTCGAGAAATTACGCAAGAAATTATTCTAATGGAATTAAGTCGATATGACTTTTTTTCAAAAGCAGAATTTCATGGAGGAACAGCGCTTAGGATTTTATATAGTTTGCAGCGTTTTTCAGAGGATTTGGATTTTGCATTGTTGAAACCAGACGCTACTTTTTCATTGTTACCTTACTTGAATCATGTGGCAAATGGATTGCGTGTGTTTGGTTATGAGCTTGAAATTCAAGATCGCTCAAAAGCAAATAGTGCTGTTAAAAAAGCATTCTTGAAAGATGATTCTCTGGGAAAAATACTGATTGTAAAAAATACGGGCGCGCAAAAAAAAATGATGATTAAATTAGAAGTGGATACTAATCCACCGCTGGGTGCAGTCACAGAAATTAAACAGCTTATTTTTCCTGCGCCATTCAGTATTACTGTTAAAAATCCTGAAAGTTCATTTGCAGGAAAATGTCATGCATTATTATGTCGTCCTTATATTAAAGGAAGAGATTGGTTTGATTTTATTTGGTACGTCGCACAAAAAACAAAAATTAATGATGAGTTGCTGAAAAATGCGTTATATCAAAATGGTCCGTGGAAAAATCAATATTGTGATGTTAATGTAAAATGGATTGGTGATGCATTAAATCAAAAAATTGATGCGATTGATTGGGGGCGTGCAACGCTCGATGTCGCTCCATTTGTCAAAACATTTCAGCAGCGCTCACTGGAGCTGTGGGGGCGAGATTTTTTTCATGGTTTGGTAGAAGAAATGATGAGATATCTAAAAACCTCCTAAGCTCAAAAAGAGGCTGGTTATTGACAATCAGAAAAATAAACTGATGGCGTGAGAATCGTAACCCCGAGTATTTTTTTGCCAAATAAGTGCTCAAAGTCACGATCACCTGTGATTAGAAAATTTGCTTTTGCAGCAATAGCTGCCGCAAGAATTGGGCGATCTTTTGCGCTTAGTTTTATATCATTGGGAATTAGTGAATCATTGTAAGCGAAGGTGATGACGTCAAGCGAATGAGTGAGCATTTTTAATCGCTGCAACTGATGTTGCTCACGTAAATTACGTTCGGCCTCCATGATTGCATAATCCGAGCTAACGAGTTTTATGTGGCTCAATTTCCACAGCTTCGCTAACCCGGCATTTTCTCTATACGCAGCCGAGAAAAGAATGTTGGCATCTAAAAATAATTTAATCATTCGCAACATGTTTCGTCTTTGGCTTCATATGCGGAATTTTGTCTGGACTTAATCCCATTGTTTTAACCGCATCACGCGCATGTTGATAATCTTCTGCATCAATGGCATTAGATAAAATAAACTCGGCTTGACGCTCTAACGTGTATTTTTCAACTGCCATTGCTATCGCTGGTTTTAACAATATCCCATCACCATGGTTTTCTGCGATCACAAGATCCCCTTCCTTTAAGTGCATTTGTTTTCGAAGCTCTGCTGGAATGACCACAGTGCCCCGCTTGCCTATTTTGGTAATTTCATTTGTCATAATCATACCTCTGAATATCTGTATTTCTGAATGTAAGTATAACTGATTATCTGATAAATTGCAATTCCCCATCTTTTTATGCGTACGCTAGGCCTTTTTTTTGGAACGTGCACGAAATAACTTTTACAACTTCAGTAAATAATCATTAGCCAGATTCACTTGTCCGTCGTAAAATACCGCCACTTGTCACACCCCCTTAATACGGAAATAATTATATGACAGCGGAAGTTACAATCGGCTTTCCATTTAGACCTGACATTGAAGAAGACATGAAGCTGTTTTATAACAGCCTAAATGAAAAGGATCAAAGACATTATGCAGCATTGGAAGCAAAAAAACTTTGTTACGGTGGAATAACTTATATTGCAGAGTTATTTAATTGCACCAGACCAACAATACATGATGGTTTAGATGAATTTAAAAAAAAGACCTCTTAATTTCTGATCAGATACGCAACACGGGTGGCGGCAGAAAATCGGCTGTTCAAAATCATCTTGATATCAATGAAGTATTTTTAAATGTGATTGCTGAGCACATTGCTGGCGATCCGATGAATCCAAATATTCGCTGGGTGAAGCTAACGCGCGCTGAAATTAGCGAAAAAATGAAACAACTTGGCATATCAGTGAGCCGCAATATTGTTAGAAAATTAATGAGAAAAAACGATCTTGTAAAAAGAAAAATGCAACGTAAAAGAAGTACTGGAAAAAGCGTTGATCGCGAACAGCAATTTAAAAATATAATTTCCGAAAAAGAAAAATTTATGCGTTCTGACAACCCAATCATCAGTGTTGACACCAAAAAGAAAGAACAGGTTGGTGGAAATTTACATCGAGATGGCAGTGTCTATTGCACGCAGGCAATTGAAGTCAGTGATCATGATTACGCGCATTTAGCTGATTTAAAAATAGCGCCGCATGGAATATACGATATCAAACAAAACAAAGCGCATATTAATATCGGCGTCAGTTTTGAAACAGCAGAATTTGTTTGTGATTCGCTAAAAAATTGGTGGCTTACTATCGGAAAAAATGATTACCCAAAAGCGACTGAGATTTTAATGTTTTGCGATTCGGGTGGTGCAAATTCATATCGGCATCACATTTTTAAATCGGAAGTACAAAATCTTGTGAACGAGATAAATATACCGATAAAAATAGTACATTACCCACCGTACACGTCAAAGTGGAATCCCATCGAACACCGTGTATTTTCACATGTTACACGTGCACTCGCCGGCGTACCATTAAATACAATTGACGAAGCAAAAAGTAGAATTGAATCTGCAAAAACAAAAACTGGATTAACAGTGACAGCTGGTATTATTCACAAGACATATGAGACAGGTAAAAAAGTAGCAAAAGATTTTATGAGCAATTTAAAAATAAAATTTGGTGAATCAGTGCCGAAATTGAACGGAATGTGTCAGCGGATTTGAGACAAAATTTCGGATAAATTTTCCATCAAAATTAAGCCATAATTCCCCCTCCTTGTAA
>MGXZ01000025.1 GCA_001802455.1 Gammaproteobacteria bacterium RIFCSPHIGHO2_12_FULL_39_24 | reverse complement strand
GCTTTCAGTTCCGGAAGAAAAATCGATTTTTTATAGAAAAGTGGCTTGGGTTACCTCATGAGACCGGAGAAGTGCCTATAATATTGCGCAATCAATTGCATTCCATCATCACG
Organism: Gammaproteobacteria bacterium RIFCSPHIGHO2_12_FULL_39_24; assembly: GCA_001802455.1. GTDB lineage: Bacteria > Pseudomonadota > Gammaproteobacteria > Coxiellales > Coxiellaceae > 2-02-FULL-42-43. The sequence goes on along the minus strand of MGXZ01000025.1, from coordinate 24,938 downwards.
CAACAAAACAGCATCACCAAATTCTGTGGTTGGATCTCTTTCAAAATATAACTGTTCTGGCATTTTATTTATTCGCACGGCATATCCCCTACAAACTCACTGCCCAATACATCAATTATAGTTGAGATTTTCCGGTTGTTCGGCTCTTTACAGGTGATTGAATTGCATCAAAAAAATGGTATCAAACAGCTCTAAAACAGCCCACTGCAAAAATAACAAAAATCTGTCCCATCATGAGCTATATTTAGTTTTAGCTAAATTAGTTTAATTTTTTAGAGGCAGGATTCGTGAGAACTTATTGTGTTCCCACAGATAAATTTGTGAAAATTTGGTTTACCAAAAATCCAAATGAATTTTTGTCGTTAAAAAATAAAACAAGACTTGTCGAGTTTTGTAAAAACAATCCAGATGCCACACTAACAATAATATATAGTTCAGCATTGTTAAATAATCATGGGCGCGCTGATTTTGAAAAATTAAAACAACGGCATCCAAATATTATTTTTTCAGATTTTTCTAGCCCTGAATTTAAAGAAAAAATTACCGAGAAATGTGAATTGCAATTATATCGTATTGCGGAAAATGAATTAACCCGCTTATATCGGGGTGGCAATGTTGCTGCAGCCAGTGATGCAGTAAGATTATTATCTCCGTCGTATAAGAGCGGCATATATTCAGACTTTGATACCGTAATCAAATCCAGAAAAGGAATCACCCCAATTCCTGAACCTCTTTTATTTAATTCTCCAGAAGAAGAGATGTATTGTAATGATGTTATTATCGTAGCAAATGATGCTACTGAAAATGAACCACTAAAAAATCTACAAAATGAAATAGTGCATAGATATTCTGCCGCACCAAAAAAATATTTATTAGAATATGTTAATGATAAGATGATTGATGTTATTTTTGAAAAAAATTTACAGTTATATTTATTTGGCGAATTAAAAAAACCGATAAATGAACTTAAAATAATTTTAAAAAGATTTTTTGAAGCCGGAAATCAACCAGAATTTCTGGAAACGCACTTAGGCATTCAACTTCCGGAAAAATTTAGGATTAAATTTTCCAATATTCCGGTCTTGGAATTGCGTGAAAAAATTGATTTTTTCATCAATTTGATAAATCATCACTTGGCTTTCAGCGGAAATCCAAAAAATGGCGATCAATTTCGGGAATTATTTATGGATTTTACTGGGATAAATATAAGGCTAATTTGTGATACATCAGGTCCAGAGGTGTATCGTGATATGGATCCCAATAGGAAGTTTTCTTATCAAAAAACACTGTGTTGCGACGTCATTGAAGCGGCTGGAAAATTATGGCAAGACGGCTCTTGGTATATTTCCTCTGATGTTTTGCAAAATCCTATTTATGGTGCAGCCGCACGAACCCTATACAATTTTTTTCGCGCTCACAAAGATAAGAAAGAAAAATTAGATCATCCTGCTAAACAAGTTAAAAGTGATGATGAACACTTTCATCGAAAGAAATAAGATGTCGACTCCCCTCATAATCTAGCTTTTGGTCTCATTGTCTATTGCCCAATTATTTTCCCTGGGATACTGCTCAAAATGCTCGCGCAAAATATCATCCGCCACCGTTGTAATTTCCGCTATACATGTGACTCACCCACGACTCGTACACGACTCACAGACGACTCAGACATGACTCGCATCATTAAAAACACCTGCATAATCAATAAGTTTTTTCATGACTCATTTTTGCGTCACCAATATTTTTTAAAAAAATACCGAAAAATAAATTTTTCATTGAAATTCAGTTAGCTATCTCGTGCAAGTTATCTTGCGTAGTGTGTGGGTGCTTTTAATTTTGCAGTATATTTTTTTAATTCCATTGATATTTGTCATGCGTAGACTTTACGAGATTTCTTTAGAAAAACTCGATTCTCTGGTAGCACCGAGGTAGCACCAGAAATTTTTGAATTTTTCAGTCCTAAGACCATATTCATAATTTACTGAATTTTAATATAAATTTGGTGGGCCCACTAGGACTTGAACCTAGGACCAAAGGATTATGAGTCCTCTGCTCTAACCAACTGAGCTATGGGCCCGTGCAGAACCTTCGTCTTTTGCTTTTACACTTCGTTGCAATTTTCGCTCACTCGGTTATGTACTTCTGTGTACACTCCCTTGCTCGCTCAAATTGCGCCTCGTCTAAAAACAAAATACTCGATTCTCGTATAATCTCCATCTTTTGCTTTTACACTTCGTTGCAATTTTTATTTCCACTCCCACTAATCTTCCCCCTCGCGATCCAAAAAGCTTTGCATTTTTTCAGCGCGAGTAGGGTGACGCAGTTTGCGTAACGCTTTTGCTTCAATTTGACGAATGCGTTCACGTGTCACGTCAAATTGTTTTCCCACTTCTTCCAAAGTGTGGTCAGTATTCATATCAATTCCGAAGCGCATACGCAACACTTTTGCTTCGCGCGGCGTGAGACTGGATAATACTTCGCGCATTGCTTCTCGCAATCCCGACGAGGTTGCAAAATCAACGGGCGATTCCATATTGGTGTCTTCAATAAAATCACCTAAGCTCGAATCTTCATCTTCACCAATCGGTGTTTCCATCGAAATAGGTTCTTTTGCGATCTTTAACACCTTGCGAATTTTATCTTCAGGCATGTCCATGTGTTTGCTGAGTTCTTCTGGTGTTGGCTCCAAGCCAGTTTCTTGCGTGAGTTGTCGACTGATGCGATTTAGTTTATTGATCGTTTCAATCATGTGCACCGGAATACGAATGGTGCGTGCTTGATCGGCAATCGAACGCGTAATTGCTTGACGAATCCACCAGGTTGCATAGGTTGAGAATTTATAACCACGGCGATATTCAAATTTGTCGACCGCTTTCATCAAGCCGATATTACCTTCTTGAATTAAATCTAAAAATTGTAAACCGCGATTCGTGTATTTTTTTGCAATTGAAATAACCAAGCGTAAATTGGCTTCAATCATTTCTTTTTTTGCGCGACGTGATTTTGCTTCTCCGATTGAAACGCGACGATTAATTTCTTTGATATCATGAATATTTAATTTACTTTCTTCTTCAATCAGTGCCAATTTTTTTTGCGCACGATGAATTTCTTTTTTACCGTGTTCAAGTTGTGTGGCTGATTTTGGATGTATCTTGATAAAACTATCTGCCCACTTTAAATCTGATTCATGTCCCGAAAAAGAATGAATAAAATCTTTTCGCGGTGTTTTCGCATTAATCACACATAGTTTCATGATAATGCGTTCTTGTTCACGTGTTTCACGCAACAAATTGCGTAGACGCATCGTTTGACGCGTAAATTGCTTGATGGACAATTTGAATTTTGCGTAGTGCTCTGCGACTGCGTCACGATGTTTTGCGGTGGTTTTATGTTGCTTCCCATTCTTTTTAATTGAAGCGATATATTTTTCATGCAGTACTTCAAGAATTCTCATTTGTTCTGCAGTGTAAATCGGGTCAGGACCATTGTCGCCGAATGCATCTTCTGCTTCGTCAAGATCGCTGCCTACAACACCTTCTTCGCCACCTTCTCCCTCATCGTCTTCATCATCCTCTTCTTCATCGTCGCCTCCTTCTTTTTTATCGGCGCCTTTTACATCTTTTGTTTTGCTTTTTGTTTTGGAAATAATCAGTTCTTCTGCTTCTTCAGCAGCGGCTGTAGCAGCGGCCAATTCAATCTCTTTACTGAGTTTGAGTGCGTCCGCATTTGCTGCAATGAGCGCTTCATCTAATTCAAAATAACCGGCGATGATATCGCTCAAACGTCCTTCTGTGTTTACAATTTTTCGATAGCGTTTGATAAATGATTCAACAATTTCAGGATAATAAACCAGCGCAGACATCACTTGACGAATGCCGCTTTCGATGCGCTTTGCGATTTCAATTTCGCCTTCACGCGTGAGCAATTCCACGCTACCCATTTCACGCATATACATTCTAACGGGATCGGTCGTGCGATTTTCGGTTGCGATTGCCTCGATGACTTCAGTAATTTCATCATCGTCACTGTCATCGAGTAAGAGTTCGTTTTCATCGGGCGGCACTTCGTAAACGCGAATGCCCATTTCGTTCAATCTGTCGATAATGCTTTCCATTTGGTTGGGATCGACAAAATCATTTGGTAATAAGTTCAATAAATCTTCATGCGTGAGATAACCCTTGCGTTTCGCTTCTTGTGTTAGCGCATTAAAACCAGTTGCTGAAGTGGTTTGCGTTGCTGGAGAGGGTGGTTGTGGGGTAATGATTTTTGATGCCATGGAATATAACCTTACAGAAAACAAAAGTTGATCTGTGCTCTCAACAAACCACGTATTCTAGCGCTTGGGGCTATTTTATTCCAGCCCTTCCGAGTTTTTCTGAGCATGCTTTTTGGCCAACAACAATTGCAGCAATTGTTTTTCTTCAGAATCGAGCTCGCTGATTTTTGCTTTTGAGATTAAATGCGATAATTGTTGTGTTTGATCTTGTTCATGCATCCTTTTAAGTGCGCCGATAAATTCCGCTTTTCTTCCTTCGACCGGAACATGAAGTGGGTGTACAGCAATCATGGCAATACATTCACGATGCATATCATCTTTTAATTCCGTCAAAATATCGCTCATATTAATCATTGGATTATCAGCGCAGTATTTTATTAAATCGATCAGCAATGATTTTTCGGGAGAGGCGTCACTGGTTGTTAAGGCAGGTGTTGGTTTTGCATGAATTGCAAGCGCTGGTTCATGCAATAAAAGTTGAATGGCTGATTCAACGGGCGATAATCGTGCTGTTAATTTTCGTGCTGGTTTTTTCGGTATAAAACGTGCTTCCTCATTTAATTTGTTACGCTGGATAGATAATTTTTCTGCCAACTGATCCAATAATAAATTTTTATAAATACCGTGCGGCATGGTTTCCAAATATTCTTTTGCATTTTTTGCAAATGCTGCTTTTCCTGCAATAGAATCTAGCGGATATTCTTTTTCAAGCTGATCAAAAAATACAGTGGGTAGTGCAGTAGCATGATCAATTAATTTTTCAAATGCATCACATCCGATTTTTTGTACTAAACTGTCTGGATCTTCTTTCTCAGGTAAAAATAAAAATTGAAAATTAATGCCATCACGCAATAATGGTAAACTCAGTGTTAATGCTTTCCATGCCGCTTTTTGCCCCGCTAGGTCACCATCAAAACAAAAAATAACATGAGATGTGTAACGTAATAATAATTGAATATGTTTTGTGTTAAGTGCTGTGCCGAGTGTGGCAACAGCATAATGAATGCCGTGTTGTGCGAGTGAAATTACATCTAAATAGCCTTCAACAACCAGTGCGCGATTTAATTTGCGATGATGTTGACTGACTTCGTATAAACCATAAAGCGTTTGATTCTTGTGAAAAACAGGTGTTTCTGGTGAATTTAAATATTTTGGAATGTCGTTGGTGAGTGTGCGTCCGCCAAATCCAATGGTACGTCCGCGAATATCGCGAATGGGAAATAGAATGCGATCGCGAAAACGATCATAGGGTTGTGACCCGTCATTTTTTTTTATCAACATACCAGACAAAATCAGAGCTTCTTTTTTCTGTGGAAATTGTTTAGATAAAAAATCCCATGCATTGGGCGCGTATCCAATTCCAAATTTTTTTGCAATACTACCGGTTAATCCGCGATTTTTTAAGTAATCAATAGCGATTTGTGATTTTTTTAATTCGTTTTGGTAAAGCATTTGTGCGTTGTGCAACACTGTAAAAAATAAGTCGTTGTTGGTAGAGTCGGCATCGGTTGTTTCAATTGGAATGGTTATGCCCAATTGATTCGCCAAATCAGTAACAGCATCGACAAACGTTAAGTGATCATATTCCATCAAAAAACCAATGGCGTTGCCATGCGCGCCACAACCAAAGCAATAATAAAATTGTTTTGCTGAGCTGACAGTAAACGAGGGTGTTTTTTCTGAATGAAAAGGACAGTAAGCGATATGGGTGTGGCCGCGTTTTTTTAATTCGATACGCGATTCGATAATGGAGATAATATCGGTTCGTGCAATGATGTCTTGAATAAAGGATTTGGGGATTAGTTGTTTCATTATAAAGTTATTCGTTATTCGTTATCGGTGTCAGAAAAAGATAACACAGATAACTGATAACTGATAACTGATAACTGATAACTGATAACTGATAACTGATAACTGATAACTATTATTTATTGCAACTTTTCTTTAATCTTCGCACTGACTTTCGCCATATCAGCTCTACCCTGCGCTTTTGACTTAATGATGGCCATCACAGCGCCCATTTCCTTAATGGTTTTAGCGGCAGTGGCTTGTATTGCTTCTTCGATGAGCGTTTCAATTTCTCGATCGCTCAATTGTTGTGGTAAGTATACGGTTAATTGCGCGATTTCTTGTTCTTCTTTTTCAGCCAATTCAATTCGATTGCCATTGCGAAACTGTGTTGCAGATTCGCGACGCTGCTTGATCATTTTATTGAGGATATTGATAACATCGATATCGGTTAGCGTGACTCGCTCATCTACTTCTTTTTGTTTCAATTCAGCCAGCAGCATGCGAATGGTGCCGAGGCGCACAGTTTCTTTTGCGCGCATGGTCGACTTCATATCTTCTTGAATGCGAAGTTTGAGTGCACAATCAGTCATATCGACAATCCTCGCGGTATTTTCTGCTCGAAAAATTAAGAGCGAATACGTTCTTTTTCGAGAATTTCTTGCTCTTTTTGCAGTTTTTTCGCGAAACGTTTCACCGCTGCTGCGTGTTTGCGTTTGCGCTTTGTGGTGGGTTTTTCATAGTATTCCATTTGACGTAGCTTGGTTGGAATACCCGCTTTTTCACAAGCGCGTTTAAAGCGACGTAATGCAACGTCAAATGAACCGGTTTCTTGAATATCAACTGTTGGCATAGATCTTTTACCTGTATTTTCCATTAAAGCGACAGACCGGCAATGTTAATGGTTTTATTCTGAAAATGCAATTGTGAGAGCGGGGGTGGGTGCTGGAATCTGTACATTTGGATAACTTTGTCAATTTTCAGTATAATCCTGAATAGCATTCAATTTTCGAATGTGAATCGATGCATAGGAGAAAGCGTAATGAGTAAATATGGAAAAATTTATCCGGTTAGTTTTGGCTTCGCATTGGGAGTCATTTCTGGATTGAGTTGGATGATAACCTGCTGGTTAGGCGCTCGTTTTGCCTGGGGTTTGCCTTTAATTCAAACCATGAGCAGTGTGTATAATCACTTAGCGCCCACCCTGATTGGTGGGTTGTGGGGATTTTTCTGGGGATTTTTACACATGTTTCTTTTTGGAATCTTGGTTGTTTGGATTTATAATTGTTGCAATTGTTGTTTCTGTCCAAAAGAGTCTTGTGACTCCACCTGTTCCAAATAATAATTCTTGGCTCGCCATGTTATGCGTGGCGAGTTTTTCTTTCTTTAAAATAGTAAAATTGAATTGATCCATGGCACTACGACTTATTCGTCAATTTATTAAACTGGAAGCGAGTGCCGGCGTGATTTTATTCTTAACGGCGGCATTGGCGATACTGGTTGATAACAGTAGTTTTTCAGCGGGATATCAATCTTTTTTTAATCTTAAAATTAGTTTTTCCATTGGACAATTTAAATTAGAAAAACCATTACTGTTGTGGGTCAATGATGGTTTTATGGCGCTTTTTTTTCTATTGGTTGGTTTGGAAATTAAGCGTGAAATGATGGAAGGCGAATTAAATTCTGTTTCAAAAGCAACATTGCCGTTAATTGCGGCTGTGGGTGGAATGGTGGTGCCCTCATTTATTTATCTTTGTTTAAATTGGCATAATCCACACGCGCTGAAAGGGTGGGCGATTCCAACGGCAACGGATACTGCATTTTCGTTGGGTATTTTGTATTTGTTGGGCAATAGAATTCCGGTGAGTTTAAAAATATTTTTAACAGCGCTCGCTATTTTTGATGATATTGGCGCCATTATTGTGATGGCAGTATTTTATACGTCACATGTGTCATTGCTGATGTTATTGTGTGCGCTTATGCTGGTGTGCCTGTTGCTGCTGTTTAATTATATGAATGTGCGACAGCTGGGTGCTTATTTTATTGTGGGTGTTGTGTTGTGGTTGTGTGTTTTAAAATCAGGTGTGCATGCAACATTGGCGGGTATTATTTTGGCGTTCACGATTCCGATTAAGCGCGCGCGTGCAGAAGATAAATCACCACTACACTTACTTGAGCACAAATTACATCCGTGGGTGGCATTTGGAATTTTACCGTTATTTGCTTTTGCCAATGCCGGCGTTTCATTTTCTGGGTTAACGTGGGAACATTTTTTTCAAGCGATTCCATTGGGAATTGCGTGTGGATTATTTTTTGGTAAACAGATTGGAATTTGGACTACGACGATGTTGAGTGTGCGTTTCGGTATTTCACCATTACCAAAGCATTTAACACCACTGGGATTGTATGGTATGAGTTTAATCGCGGGTGTTGGTTTTACAATGAGCTTGTTTATCGGTACATTGGCGTTTCACTCAGTACCACCTTATGCGGCGTATGTACGAATGGGTGTTATCTTTGGATCTATTTTTTCAGGATTGTTGGGGTATTGGATATTACGTGTCGCTTATCGCGTAGATTAAAATTTTTTATTGAGATTGATTATGCAACAACAAAATCACACCATAACGTATTTAAAAAATTATTGTCCATCCGATTTTTTAATTAAGCGAGTGCATTTGCATTTTGATATTCAAGATGATCAAACAGTGGTGAGATCTATTTTAGATATTCAACGCAACCCCAAAACAAAAACACAAAAAGTACCGTTGGTGTTGAATGGTGAGGAATTGCATTTACAAGCCGTTTTTCTCGATGGAAAAGCATTGATAAAAAATGAATATGTAGTAGATGAAAAACATTTAACGATTCAAATCGTGCCTGATCAATTTATACTGGAAACGCAGGTGGTGATTTTTCCCAAAAAAAATACGACGTTGATGGGGTTATATCAATCACGTCATAATTTATGTACGCAATGCGAGTCAGAAGGATTTCGTCGTATCACTTATTTTTTGGATCGCCCGGATGTGATGTCGCATTTCACAACCACCCTCTCTGCTGATAAAAATAAATATCCTATTTTGTTATCCAATGGAAATTTAATAGAAGAAAAAGAATTGGAACATAATCGTCGGTGGGTTCATTGGGAAGACCCATCATTAAAACCCTGTTATTTATTTGCATTGGTCGCAGGCGATTTTGATTTGATCCAAGATACTTTTATCACGTTGTCAAATCGTACCATTGATTTGTATTTGTATTTGGAAAAAGGATTTCGCGATCAAGGTGATTATGCGATGTTGGCGCTGAAAAAATCGATGAAGTGGGATGAAGAAAAATTTGGTCGTGAATATGATTTGAATCGCTACATGACGGTTGCTGTGAGTGATTTCAATATGGGTGCGATGGAAAATAAAGGACTCAATATTTTTAATACCAAATATATTTTAGCGAAACCACAAACGGCAACTGATACTGATTACATTAATATTGAGCGTGTGATTGGCCATGAATATTTTCACAATTGGTCTGGTAATCGCATTACGTGTCGCGATTGGTTTCAGTTAACGTTGAAAGAAGGATTGACTGTTCTGCGTGATCAGTTGTTCACAGAGGATATGACATCGCAAGGGGTTGCGCGAATTGACGTGGTAAACACGATGCGCAATCATCAATTCCCTGAAGATGCAGGTCCCATGGCGCATCCCATTCGTCCAGAAAGTTATTTAAAAATTGATAATTTCTACACGGCAACGGTTTATGAAAAAGGCGCTGAAGTGATTCGTATGGTGCGAACGTTATTAACGCCCGACATTTTTCGTAAGGGAATGGATTACTATTTTTCACATTACGATGGACAAGCGGTAACAACAGAAGATTTTATTGCGGCGATGGAAGCAGCATCGGGAAAAGAGTTAACGCAATTTTCACGCTGGTATCATCAAGCAGGAACACCTGTTTTGCGCGTAAAAACAAAATATGACGCGAATAAAAAAACGTACACCATTATTATTAAACAAAGTTGTCCGCCGACGCCGGGACAAGAAAATAAATTACCATTGCATTTGCCTTTTGCGATTGGGTTGATCGGAAAAAACTGCGAAGATTTGACGCTGCAATTGCAGGACGAAAATAAATCTGTGAAAGGCACAAAAATTTTAGAAATAAAAAAACTGGAAGAAACATTTACGTTTGTGGATATTGCTGAAAATCCAGCGCCTTCTTTATTGCGGCATTTTTCAGCACCGGTGGAAATGCAATATGATTATACTAATGAAGAGCTCGCATTATTATTGCGGTGTGACTCAGATGCATTTTGTCGTTGGGAAGCAGGTCAGCGACTCATGATGAATGTTATTAAAGCCGTTGCAGAAGCAATAGCGGCTGGAAAGAATCCGGTCGTTGATCCCATTTTAATTAATGGCATTCATCAATTAATTAGCAAGCCGATGCGCGATTTAAATTTATTATCCCGCTTGTTAATGTTCCCATCATTAAAATATTTATTGACACACCTGCCGCAAATTGAATTGGATGTGATTTTTGAAGCTAAAACGTTGATTGAAAAAACAGTTGCGGAGACACTGAAAGAAGCGTTTGAAAAGTTGCTGAAAGACAATATATTGTTTCATGATTATGTTTATAACATTATTGAGTGCGGTCATCGTCGAATTAAAAATTGTGCACTATACTATTTGTTAAAACATGATAAAGAAAAATATCATTTACTGGCTTTCGAACAAGCAACACAAGCGAATAACATGACGGATCAATTTGGTGCGCTGGGTGCGCTCAATGATCTGGCTGTCTCGCATCGTGAAAAAGCGCTTGCACAATTTTACGAACGGTATCAACACGAACCCTTAGTTGTTAATAAATGGTTTTCACTGCAAGCATCATCTACGTTACCCACTGTCATTAATGAAGTGAAAAAATTATTGCATCATCCTGCGTTTGATATTAACAATCCGAACAATGTATATGCATTGCTCGTGACGTTTGGTCAAAACACACTGCGTTTTCATGCGAAAAATGGTGAAGGTTATCAATTAATGGTGGATCAAGTATTGCTGATTGATGCAAAAAATCCACAAGTTTCCACGCGCGTTGTTCAGCCGTTAACACAGTGGAAGCAAATGGATTCAGTGCGTGGTGCGTTAATGAAGCAAGCATTGCAACGACTCGCTCAATCAAACAAATTATCAGATAATTTGTTTGAGATTGTGTCGAAGAGTGTGGGGTAGCAGAATTTTTTTTATAAAATTCAATAGACATCTTGCATAACCTCGATTAATGGACAATCTCTTCGAAAAAATTTTCTCAAAATGCTCATGTACTAACGTGTACACTCCGCTTTTTCGAAAATTTTTTCTGTGACCTCGTCACATTACTCAAGGTTATGCAAGAGGTCTAATATACCAAGAAAAAATCTTAAGAGGGGTTTTACAGTGCGGCGCGACAAATACTTTTTTAGTGCTATAATTTTAGTAAGAAAATAAAAACAACGGTAGGTGGGTGTAAAATGAAAATGACTAAGCTATACGCGCTATCATTATTTTTTCTCTGTGTTTGGGCAGTCAACGTGTTGGCATCATTCCCAGCAGCCTGCCTTCCGCCGGCAGAAGTGGGTCCAAGCGGCTGGTATGCTAGTGGGGATACTTTCTGGTGCGCTCCCATATCCTGCGCTTTCAACTTCACCAACAAGACTATTAATTACACAATTTCCCAAAAAAACTATAGTGTGTCTGTACCATCCTTATCCGCGACTGGAACTACTGCCTATTACGCAGGACTATGTGCAGCTAATTTGTCTTCTGTTGTACCTGCGTCAAAATAGCGTTGATTTGATTTGTATTTTACGGGGCAATATCCGTGTCGCTTTTTATTAACCTACTTATTTCACTGGTCAGATAAAGCGGCAAAGATATAACAGCATTAACGCGACTCAGGATGTGTTGTGATAGCCTGATGCCGCACAAAGATTTTTTTTCCTCCATAAATAAATGAAGTGATTTTAATCGGCCTGTTGTACCTGCTTTTACTTCAATAGGTATAATTTTTGCATCAACTGTTGTTACAAAATCAACTTCTGCCATGCTGCTGCGTTGTTCTCGTGACCAAAAATAGAGATTCGATTCATCGAAAGGCGAATCATATGCCAATAACTCTTGCCCGACAAATTGTTCAGCGAGCTTGCCACGATCTGCCAACAAAATATCTTTTTTAAATAAAATTTCCGTATCCAATTTTCCCGCGCGTGTCATTAAACCAACATCCAGAAATAAAACTTTAAATTTCTTTTCATTCACAAAGCTCATGAGTGGAACACTCGATGCAGCAGTACAATAGACAGGATAAATTATCCCTGCATTTTGTAGCATATACAAAGCATCTTTTATGTCACGTGATCGCATGTCAGGATCAACTTTACTGTATTTGAAATTCTCGCCAACCAATCCCGGAATTTTTTCATACAGTCGTTGTAAATAGCGATGATCTGTTTTTTTTGCATATTTCCCAAAATCTTGCCGATACGTATTGAGCAATATGGTTTGAATTTCTTGGCATTCAGCATTATTTTGTGTTGAAAAATACTTTTTTAAAACAGAGGGCATGCCACCCAAAATCATATAATCACGCAATAATTGCAATAATTTTTCGTGCACGACTATTGGAATTGAGGTGTCGATATTAATCTGTTCGATGAATTCTCTTAATTGCCCATTACCACCACCCACTAAAAACTCTTTAAATGAAAGTGGTTTTAAATACAGTGATTGCACGCGACCCACCGGCATACGAAAATCAGCATCATTTAAAATAAATTCTAATAATGAACCGGCACCGATAACATGCAACTGCGGACATTTTTCTTTAAAATAACGAAGTGATCGAATTGCGTTCGGACAATCTTGAATTTCGTCGAGAAATAATAATGTTTTTTGAGGAATGATTTTTTGATTAGTTGCTAAAAAAATGGCATTAATAATTTTGATAGGATCAAGATTGTCAAAACAGCGAATCATTTCAGGTTGCAACTCAAAATTAATCGTTACAACCGCTTCAAAATGCGCTACCCCAAACTTTTCAATAACAAATGTTTTTCCGACTTGTCTCGCGCCACGCAACAAAAGTGGCATATGATCTGGTTTGTTTTTCCATTGCAGCAGATTGCGTTCAATATCGCGGTACATGTAATATCTCACCTTGTTCGACGTAATTATGTCATTTTAGCCATATAATGGCTAAAACACAAGGTTATATTAGCCATTTTTTGATATTTTTTCAAACAATTTTTTTTGATTTTGTATTTTATGGGATAAAATACTCGTGATTATTGACTATAATTCCACAAAGAATTTAAAGAATTTTAGGTTTTTTTGGGAGGGGGTTATGGGAGATATAAGCGGAGATGAGTCATTTTTTGTAAGTTTTGGTGGACCCGGGTCTATAAACCAAGAAATTACGTACAGTGTCAATGAAATTGATGGCGCAAAAATTCGCTGTGTAGAAAAATACAGGAACCCTATAAGCCAATCTTACTATCGTATCAACGGACTGGATGTGGTGGTTCATACTTACGGGCTACACAGAGCCGTTGAAGTTAGATTGCCATCTGACCCATCACCAGATCAGATTAAGTTGTATAACAAAACGAAAAAGGAAGCACAATTGGCGTGTAGTCAAGAGTATAGTGTCCTTGGAATTAAAGGAGAAAATTGTGTTTCTGCAACCGCCAGAGTGCTGCGTGCATTAGATCTAAATAGTACTGATCGCGTAATACTCCCTTGGAATCTAGATACAAATTTAAGAAGATATTATGAAGAGCATGCAAAAGGACCAACAGAAAAAGCATTTCTTGATGCATATAATCAAGAATCAAAAAAATTAATTTTTGCAACCAATTATTGGAAGTCAAGACAAAATAAATTAACCGTTAATGCAATTATAACGCACGCACACATCGATGAAAAAACAGAATCCGCTTTGATTAAATTGGGTTGGGTTGAGAAAAAAAATGGAAAATTAACTGCAACTAAAGAGGCACCAGATGATTTTAGAAAAGAGTTAGCAAACTTCTATGCAGACCACGAAAAAGTCACTGCGTTGAAAACAGCGTATCAAAAGAATGGCGGCCGACAACCAGAATTATTCAAAATATTTAATGGCAACCCAGATTACAAAACGGCGCGAGAAAATTTAGTGCGCCAAGCAGCAGAAAATCCAACTGGTTCTGCCGCCAAGACATTGTTGCAATCCATTGTGTTGGCAAAAGATGATAAATTGGCTTGGGCTAAAGAAATATTGCTCGCGCGTATTGAATCGCATGAAAAAAAATTGTTGCCAACAGACAAAATGTATCATGAGAAAGTAAATAACATGCGTTTGGCGAAAGAGAAACTGAGCGATGCAACATCTCTTAAAGAGATCGAGACAGTGATTTTATCAGCACAAGAAAGTTTGCGTGCATCGACACGATTAGCTTTTTTTTCCACAGAAAATACTTTGGTGACAGATTCGCTAAAATTCATTCGGATGATGCAAACACCGACGAATTTAGCAGAATTAAAAAATTATTTATCAGAGCAATTGCACGATTATCGTCGTCTTATTAAAGAAGAGGATAAACGAGACATGGTTCCTCAACTAGAGCAAGCAATCAATGAGTGTCGCTCTTTTGATGATCTCACGACGTTGCTTACTAATTCTTGTCGGCTTATTAAAGAGAGTTCTGTTTTCGCGCGCTTTACTGATGAGTATAAGTGGATGGAAAACACATTGGAGATGGTTACAAGATGTTCTGAGTTTCAACGATCACTATCAAAATCGGTAACGACACCCAATCCGATTCCTGGTTTGAATAGCAGAACGCAGAATGATTCAACGCCCACTGCCGCCCCCGATCTCGACAATAGTTCTCGAAAATCAAGCGGCCCCTGCTAATATTTATGTTAGCACAATCAAAATATCTTCTGGTGTCTGCGCAATCCAATCCGCATTCCAATTTGAAAAATCCGTTTCCGGCGGATGATATCCATAAGTGACTGCAACACTTTTCATGCCAGCTGCTTTTGCGGCGACAATATCAGTTTGTAAATCGCCGACATAAATTGAATTTTCAGGTAAAGTGGCTGCGCATTCGCACGCATACAAAAGCGGCGCAGGATCGGGTTTTACTTTGGATAATGTGTCACCCATGATGATGCAAATAGCACGTTTATCTAATCCAAAATAATTTACCACGGGTTCGGTTAACCAGGCGGGTTTGCTTGTCACAATTCCCCAGGGAATATTTTTTTCATCTAATGAGTCTAGTAATAATTCCATGCCAGGAAAAAAGATTGTGTGTTGCGTGCAATGTTGATGATAGGTTTTTAGAAATGTTTGCCGCAATGGTTCAAATTCAGGATGTATTTCTTCAATTCCAAAAGCAAAAGAAATCATTCTTTTGCTTTCACCATAAACTTCTTTTCGAAATAAATCAAAATTAAGCTTGGGTTTTTTTTCACGCGCTAATAGTAAATTAATGGAAAATGCAAAATCGCGTGCCGTGTCAAGCAACGTACCATCGAGATCAAAAAAAATGGTTTGTGTTGGATTCGTTTTTTCTTTTATCATGTTGCAGACTTTTTTTGAATGACTTAAGCTTTCAGCGTGGGTTTCACATTTTAAAAAAAATACTCTGAGGCAGCGAGTGATGCTGTGATCCCGGTGTTTCGAAAAAAGCGTGAATGTCACGGATGACATTGACGAGCCTACACGGACGTATTTACGGCGTCTTTTCGAGAAATATCGGGATCATAGCATCCAACGAGCGGATGCAAGATCAGGATTTTTTTAAAGTATGAAACTCCTATTCGCATAAAGTGTAATGGAAGTAGGGAGACTTTAAAATGGATAAATATTCAAAATTGCTTATTGTGTTGACAGTGGTGACGATGGCATTAGTCGTGGTGGGTGATGCAGTCTATGCAAAATATCGCACGAGCGGCCATCGATACATTTCAACCGTTCGGGCTGCGCAGTTGGCGTAATGAACATTTTCGAAACACCATTAAATAATTCACATCCACCGAATCGCAGAACGAGAATTGTTTTGTTAAAAGGTGGTAAGTAACACCCTGAATACCAGTTACTACCAAATTATTTTTTTCTGCCCATCGGGTTAATTCAGATGGTCGAATGAATTTTTGATAATGATGCGTTCCTTTTGGTAATAAATTTAAAATATATTCGGCGCCCAGAATGGCTTCAAAAAAAGATTTCATATTGCGATTAATGGTAGAAAAAAAAATAAAACCATGTGGTTTTAACAAGTGCGTTGCAGCGTGAATAATGGACAGTGGATCGGGGACATGTTCTAGCATTTCCATGCAAGTAATCACATCAAATGCATTTGGATTTTTCTGCGCAAAATCTTCGACCGCTATTTTTTCATATTGAATATTCAGCGCTGATTTTTCTGCGTGTGCTGTTGCAATAGCAATGGCGTCTTCACTCAGATCAATTCCAGTGGCGTTTGCGCCAGAGTGTGCAAGTGATTCCGTTAAAATGCCACCGCCGCATCCAATGTCGAGTATGTATTTATTCTCTAATTCAGCGTATTTTTTAATATATTGTAATCGCAATGGATTTAATTCGTGTAATGGTTTCATAGAACCATTAGAATCCCACCACGTTTTGGCGAGCGCGCTGAATTTGGCGATTTCGTTTGGGTCGACGTTGGTCATGATCGACAAGGCCTACAATCAAACACATCCGGTTCCGGTTGCAGTGTGATGTGATGAATATGAAAATCATGTTCCAGCAAATGAGTTAGTTTTTTTAGAATCATTTGCCAGCTGCTGATTTCATGAATATTCACATGTGCAGATAAAGCAATACTGCCGGATGATAATGTCCAAATATGCAAATCATGCACGCGCAATACGCCATGAATTGTTGAAAGTGCTTCCGAAACAGTTTCCAAATCAATATGTGCTGGAACCCCTTCCATTAAAACGCGCATGGATTCTCGCAGTAAACGAAAACTGGATGCGATAATTAAGATGCCAATTAAAATTGATAAAATCGGATCAATGGGAAACCAACCCGTCTCATAAATGACCGCACCTGCAATCAATGCTGCAAAAGAGCCGAGTAAATCGCTAAAAACATGTAATAACGCTGCGCGAATATTAATGGTGCGTTCGCTTTTTGACAATACTGCAGCAATCAATATATTAATCAACATGCCGACAAAGGCAACAATCATGACAATGACACCGTGCACTTTAATCGGTGAATGCAGGCGTTCCACTGCTTCAACGATAATGCCCGCAGAAATAATAAACATCATCAAGCTGCTAATCCACGCAGCAATCACTTCTGCACGTCCCATGCCATAACTATGGGTTTTTGATTTTGGTTTTTTGGCGATCCAGGCTGCGGTGGCGGCAATCGACAGTGCTAACGCATCTGAAATCATATGACCCGCATCACCTAATAATGCAAGCGATCCTGATTTCCATCCCGCAATGGCTTCTACTGCAGCATAAAATAAAATAACGCAAAGTGAAAAAAACAAAACACGCAACGATGTATTTTTTCCATGCGAATGCGAATGCGCGTGACTCATTTGTTAGATGCTCTTGGCTAAAAATAATTGATGTAAGCTATTTTGCACAAAAATATTCAATCGTTTCATCAATGATTGTTTTGTTTTAAATTCCAATTCGTAAACATCAAATTCATCTTTTCTCGATAATAAATAATCATCACTCGTTTGCAACTTATCAATTAATTTTTTCTCAACACATTGCGCTGCAAACCAATGTTCGCCGGTTGCTACTTCATCAATATTTACTTGTGCGCGCTGTGTTTTTACAAATGTTTTAAATAAATCATGTGTATCATTAATTTCTTCTTGTAATTTTTCACGACCTTCGCTGGTATTTTTTCCGAAAACCGTGAGTGTGCGTTTGTATTGACCCGCTGTGATTTGTTCAAACTCGATATTATTTTTTTCTAATAGACGATGAAAATTGGGTAATTGCGCAATGACACCGATTGAGCCGATAATTGAAAAAGGCGCTGCAATAATTTCATTGGCAACACATGCCATCATATAACCACCACTCGCTGCAATTTTATCAATCGCAATCGTTAAATAAATTTTCGCATCACGCAACCGTTGCAATTGTGATGCGGCTAATCCATAACCATTGACTATGCCGCCGCCGCTTTCTAAACACAGTAAAACGTGATCCGTTGGTTTTGCGGTTAATAAAATGGCTGTGATGGTTTCGCGTAAATCATCGACCGCCGTTGCTTTGATGTCTCCATCAAAATGAATAACAAAAATCCGGTTTTTATCTTTTGTTTTTTTGACTTCTTTTTTGTGCGCTAATTTCAGCGCTTTTTTTTCTGCTTTGGTTTGTATGACGTCGTTAATAATTTCGGACATCTCATCATATTGTTCATTTATTTTTTTAATATGTAGCACACCTTGTTTTTCTGCTTTGGCTTTTGCTTTGAGTGTGAATAGTGTTGCTAAAATTGCCACAATGGCGATAACAAGCGTGACAGTTTTTGCGAGAAAAAGACCATATTCTACCAAAAATGACATAGTGATTTCCTAAGTAAGTGAATCAGTTGAGCGGGCACATTCTACGCTAGTTAGTGCGAAGGCGAAAGTGATAGAGGGTTGGGTAGAGACGCTGCTGTCGTTGTTACTGTTGGTGGTGAATTGAATATGCTATTTCTGCGGGGTGTGAGTGGTGCGGGCTCATAACAACCTGCGATCAGTTTTGCAATGGTGATGATGAGATAAATGAAGGCAGTGAAAAAGATAGCGCCTGTACAAGCCAATGTGCCAACAAAAGTCGCTGCCACGATATTTTGACGTACCTTCCATAAAAATGGAGCCAAAAATGATGATACCAGATTGCAGCCGGATTGAATGTTGCTGTACATCCCTATTTTTTCGAATCGCTGTTTTGCATTATCATGTTGGTGCGTATTATGTATCAAACAGCCGAGTGACAATATAAATGCAAAGATGGCCGTGCTTTTGGCGGTGATTTCCATGCAATCATTTTCAGAAAGCTCCTTTGAAAATGACCAATCTTGTGATTGAAAGATGGCATAGCTAACTAAAACGCCAGCGGTGTCCTTGAGTGTTATTAGTCCTGGGAAAAAAATCGTATGTAAAACCAGCAGGATAGTGTGTTTTAAGGCGGTTTCATCTGCTGGTTCTGATGATCCTGGCATAGACACCTCCGTGCGTTATTTTGTCCATCATAACGAGAATCAGAAAATTTGTCTTGTATTGCCAAACATTTTTAAAAATCTATACTAAAATTAAATTCTATTTCAGGGACGATCTCAACTACAGTGACGTTGTAGTTTTTGTGGGGGTCGTTATGAAAACGATCGGCATTGTTGTTATCTGCATCTTGTTGGCGTTGTTGGTTGCTGCTAATAGTTATGCATGTTGTGTTTGTATTTTTTGTTAAATTAAAAAAATCAAGGAGTGATGATTATGTTACCGACACGCGGCGAGCAGGAAGACAACTCATTTGCATTACTCAATCCTCGCGATTGTGCGGATAAAGCGCATTCTGTAGTGGGTTTTTTGCGAGATACCTTTGTGTCGGCTGCTTTAATGGGAATATGGACGCATGAAGCGATAGAAGTAGAAAATTTTGGATTGAATGCTGATGAGATTATAAAAAAAGCATGGATTGGTTTCGTCATATTCGCAGTTTCAGCTGTATCCAATTTAGCATTAAGCGTTACTCATTATCGGCATCGATTTCATCTGGCGCCACTGTTTTCCAGTTCCTATGTTTTTATTGCGCTTGATTTATTTTCACCAACAGGTGCATTCGATCGTTTACCGCTCCAATACTTTCTTTTGCTTACTACGATTAGCATGGGTTTTGTGCTATACCTTGTGTATAAATTCAAACGATCTGAATCAGGTAATCATTTGATTACTACTTTTGATGCATTGGAAAATCTGGCTTTGCCACGATTTCCAAATGCGTCAACTTTAATACGCGTTTCGGATGGATTATATTCTGCTGGTATAGCAGGTAGTGCGATGCTGGCTGTGTCATTGACGGTGACGCGAGAACTTGCTGAGCATACAGGCCCACTGGATTTATGGTTAAAAGAATTGTTGGGGTTGCTGTTAATTCCTGCTTTTAAAATGGGCTATGAATTAACACGGCATCCCAAATGTTTTTATGTTTATCTTGCCATGGTGAGATTATCGAAAGAATGTGCACTGATTTATAGGGCATTATCAGGATTATTTAGTTTGTTGGCGGTTTATGTTTGGTGCTCTGATCAACAAATGTGTTTGAATTACGCTGCACGTCTTTTTTTATCGCATGTTTCTTTTTTTGTTGCGCTGGCATTAGCATCTCATGCAGCGGCAACAACAGATTATGATTTTAAGGATAGTTATGAAAAAAATTGCGCCATGGAAACAACAATAAAAAATATTCCCAGTAATTTCCGTTTGTGTATAAAATCAGCGGGAGGATTTTTTTCATCCGGGTTTCGATATCTTCAACAAAAATTATTAGGCTGTTACGATAATAATGATTCCAAGCAGTCACCGTTGGTAACGACAAGTTAATTCGTGCACGATCCTTGACATCTTCGTTCATCAGTTTTAGAGTCTCCCTACATTTTTTTGCACATTGCAGGGACTATAGCAGTGATAAAATTCCGATCTATTTTTTTATTAATTTGTACGTTTCTGTTAGCCGGTTGTCATTATACGATTCTCGATCCGAAAGGGGTGATTGCAGCCACTGAGAAAAAATTATTAATTGAATCCATTTTATTAATGCTGGTGGTGGTTGTTCCCGTTATTGTGATGTCAATTATTATTCCATGGCGATATCGTGCGAGTAATACGAAAGCAACTTATACGCCAAATTGGTCACACAGTACGATCATGGAGATTATTTGGTGGACAATTCCTTGCATTATTATCGCTATTTTGTCGGTGATGACGTGGATTTATACACACCGCCTTGATCCTTATCGACCGCTTGCTGCCGATAAAGATACCGTGATGGTGGAAGCGATCGCGATGGATTGGAAATGGTTGTTTATTTATCCTGAACAACATATTGCAACGGTTAATTTATTAGAACTTCCTGTTAATAAACCGGTACGATTATTTATTACTTCCGACGCACCGATGAATTCGTTAGAAATTCCGCAATTGGCTGGTCAAATTTATGCGATGACTGGCATGCAGACGAAATTAAATTTAATGGCGACGGCAACAGGTGATTACATGGGGTTGTCGACCAATTTCAGTGGTGATGGATTTTCGGGTATGAATTTTCCTGTCAAAGTGGTTTCACAAAAAAATTATGACGGGTGGTTGCAAGCAGTAAAACAATCCCCTCATCATTTAACGTTGCAAGCTTACAATCAATTGACAAAACCCAGTGAAAATAATTCGGTGCAATATTTTTCATCTACACAATCAGAATTATTCAGTCAAGCGGTCATTAAATACATGGGTCCAATGCCTGGAATGGTGCTGGGTTATCAGTCTGTTTTGCGTGATCAACAACACACGTCGTAATTTTTAGGAATTGATATGACATTTGAAAAAATTCTTTTCGGAAATTTAACACTGCAAGCCATTCCGTATCACAATCCGATTATCATGGGCGCAGGCGGCATGATGGGATTAATTGCATTATGGATTGCGGGTGCGATTACGTACTATAAAAAATGGGGATATTTGTGGAAAGAATGGATTACGTCAATTGATCACAAAAAAATTGGCATCATGTATTTAATTCTAGCGGGCGTGATGCTGTTACGTGGATTTTCTGATGCCATCATGATGCGTTCACAGCAAGCAATTGCAGTCGGTTCACATAGCGGATATTTACCGCCGGAGCATTTCGACCAGATTTTTACAGCACATGGCGTTATTATGATTTTCTTTGTTGCAATGCCATTGATGTTTGGATTATTGAATATGGCGGTGCCGCTACAAATTGGCGCGCGTGATGTTGCCTTTCCTTATTTAAATTCACTGAGTTTGTGGCTAACATTCGTGGGTGCGATGTTGGTGAACCTATCGTTGGTTGTAGGTGAATTTGCAAAAACAGGTTGGCTCGCTTATCCGCCGTTATCAGGCATTGCATATAGTCCTGGCGTGGGGGTCGATTATTTTATTTGGGCATTACAAATTTCAGGTGTCGGTAGTTTGTTATCTGGAATTAATTTCATGGTAACGATTTTAAAAATGCGTTGCCCGGGTATGACACTGATGAAAATGCCAATATTTACTTGGACTGCATTGTGTTCGATGATTTTAGTCGCACTGGCATTTCCTATTTTTACCGCAACATTGGCGATGCTGTTTTTAGATCGATTTATGGGAATGCATTTTTTCACTGCAGGACACGGTGGAAATGCAATGATGTATATTAATTTAATTTGGGCGTGGGGACATCCTGAAGTTTATATTTTGATATTGCCTGCGTTTGGAATTTTTTCTGAAGTGGTGGCAACTTTTTCTAAGAAAAAATTATTTGGATACACGTCGATGGTGTATGCAACCATTTCAATTACTTTTTTATCATTTGTTGTTTGGTTGCATCACTTTTTCACGATGGGCGCGGGTGCTGATGTCAATGCGTTTTTCGGTATTGCCACCATGATTATTGCCATACCCACTGGCGTAAAAATATTTAATTGGTTATTTACGATGTACCGTGGACGCATTACTTTTTCTGCTTCCATGTTGTGGACGATTGGATTTATCAGCACCTTTGCCATTGGCGGTATGACGGGTGTGTTAATGTCATTGCCCCCAGTGGATTTCCAATTGCATAACAGTGTTTTTTTAGTTGCGCATTTTCACAACGTTATTATTGGTGGCGTTGTGTTTGGTTATTTCGCTGGCGTGACTTATTGGTTTCCAAAACTATTTGGATTTCGTCTCGATGAAAAATGGGGTAAGCGTTCATTTTGGTTTTGGCTTGTTGGATTTTATGTTGCTTTTATGCCGTTATACGCATTGGGTTTGATGGGCATGACACGTCGATTAGATCATTACACTGCTGGATTGGGTTGGCATCCATTATTAATCGTGGCTGCTGTGGGTGCTGCCATTATTGGCGTTGGAATTTTGTGTCAATTGATGATGGTTTATGTCAGCGTTAAAAATCGTCATGCGTATCGCGATGTAACGGGAGACGCGTGGGAAAATGGTCGCACGTTAGAATGGTCAATTCCATCACCTGCGCCATTTTATAATTTTGCAGTTACCCCCTCTGTGCACAGTCTAGATGCGTTTTGGGAAATGAAAGAAGAAAAAGCAGTTAATCCCAATATAGAGTTGCAATCGCATTATGATGACATTCATATGCCACACAGCACGGCAACTGGTTTTATTATCGCTGTTTTTAGCGGTATTTTAGGCTTCGGATTGATTTGGCATATTTTTTGGATGATGGGATTAGGTTTGGTGGGTATTTTCGCTACTGTTATGGCGCGCACATTTAATGCAAACACAGATTATTATTTAAAATCAGATGAGATTGTGCGAATAGAGAATGAACGTGTGCGTTCATTCACATCATCGCCATTGAGTAGTCTTGAAAAAGAAGAATTGGTTTTAACGTAAAATGCGAATTTTCAGCTCTTAATTCATTAAAGATAATTGATAACGGATAACTTAATTATGACAGCAATATCCACAGCGGATCATCACCACCATCATCATGACAACGATGGCATCGATGTTTTTGGTTTTTGGATTTATATCATGACGGACTGTATTTTGTTCGCAACATTATTTGCAGCCTACGCCGTATTAGAAAGTGGTACTGCTTCTGGCCCTGCGTTGAAACAATTAATTAGCTTGCCTTATGTTTTGGGTGAGACGATGTTTTTATTAGCCAGTAGTTTTACTTTTGGTCTTGCGATGTTGGGTTTTTACAGAAAAAGTAAACCGCTCGCTTTATTGTGGTTGCTCGTTACATTTATTTTTGGTTTTTCATTTGTATTTATGGAAGTGCGTGAGTTTATTCATTTGTATACGGATGGTCACAGTTGGCATGTGAGTGCTGCATTGTCTGCATTCTTCACTTTGGTTGGAACACATGGAACACATGTTTCGATCGGTTTGATTTGGATGGCGTTGATGATATTTCAAATTGCCAAATATGGCACATCATCAGCAATCAACAGAAGACTCACGTATTTAGGCTTATTTTGGCATTTTTTGGATATCGTGTGGATTTTTGTATTTACCATTGTTTATTTGATGGGTGCGATTTAGGAGTTAACTATGTCTGATCATGCAACAACAACCATGAAATATGGCGCAAAAATAAAAACATTAAAATCGTATTTGATGGGATTATTCTTGTCGCTCATTTTTACTTTTATTGCTTTTGCTTTAGTCGGTGAACACTTGCTAGATACGTCCGGTTTATATATCGCGATTACGGTATTGGCTGTTGCACAATTATTCGCGCAGGTAATTTGTTTTTTACGACTCAATGTTTCATCAGAAGGTCAGTGGAATACCATGCCATTTATTTTCACATTTATCATCGTCGGCGTTTTGGTTGGCGGTTCGTTGTGGATTATGTATAATTTAAACGTCAATATGATGTAGTCAAGATTTTAGAAGAGGATAATTTTTGGCTTAACACCTGACAATATACCCGTTGGCATTTCAAATCACTTGTTCAATAAGTTACAATACCGGAAGTGCGCCATAAACTGATTTCCATTCATGCGTAACTATTCAGCTACCGATGTAATTTTTTATCGGGTAAAGAATCGCCCGTTTTTTCGTAATGCGATTCAACAGTGCGTTTAATTTTTATTA
>MGXZ01000024.1 GCA_001802455.1 Gammaproteobacteria bacterium RIFCSPHIGHO2_12_FULL_39_24 | reverse complement strand
TAACACCTTCATTCTGGCTCACTTAGAAGTCTTTAGTAAGGGGCGGGGTCCATACCATCTGTAATGATTCACTGGTGCAAACAGAATCACTAAGACGAACGCGGACGACAACTGTCTTGTGATGGTATTTTTTGAGGGTGTTGACCATCTGGCCACAAACACACGCTAAACAATACTGTTCCTGGTCCAAAGGCTCCAGCTGCAAGCGATATTGCTGAGCATGATTTTTTTAATGCTGATTTAGAGTGTGACGTAAAAAATTTCATTTTATTTCTCATGATAATGAAAATAAAAAGACCAATGTGATGTTGGTCTTTTTGGTTTTCAAATAAAATACAAATCTACATCGGTAGTTTTCTTTGATAGCATTCTTTAATTCCATCATAGGCTGTCTTGGCTCCAAACCCTAACGCACCAAACGCCAACGTAGACGCCACGTGTGGGTTGCCCAGATTGTTAGCCGTTGACTTACTTCCTGTCTCCATCGCACTACCCAATTTACCAGTATAAGCCAATTCAAACATCGTCTCTGCAATTAACATAGCAGCTACAAGTGACTTCTTTGGATGATTCGATACAGGATTAGCTATTTTTTTACCAACAAAAACCAATCCATTTGCTATAGTTGCGAACACTCCATAACATGTTTTTGCGGCAAGGCTAAGGCGTGAAGGAGATGGCGTCGTTGCGCTCCTCTTCGTCGGCACACTTGCTGGTGCTAGCGTTGTCGGATCATCATTTACTGCTGTCGTCTTTGGCGACAATAAAGGTTTCGCTGGATTTTCTTCTGAAACTGGATCAACAGTAATAGCAGAAACTGGATCAACAGTAATAGCAGAGCCACTACTACTTAAACTCCCCCTGTTTTTTTTATCGCCAATTCTTTGTGCTTGTGCTTGTGCTACTGCGCTATCTCTACTCATCTTAATTTCCCCTTACTGATTACTAAATTTTATTTGCCATTCTCATTCCTTAATTCCTTGACACAACGTCACTGTCGATACTGACACGCTATCCAATATCGCTGCGCACTGTCAACACTATTAGCAATAAAATTAAAACTGTACAGAAAAAGTTTTTCTCCCACTCCCACTTTCTTACAACGTCTTATGCGGCAAACTTTCGATGCGACCAGATTGCGTTACCAACACGTAATCTAATTTGCGTTGCAATTCTTTAATTGTGCTTGAACCTGCGTACGTCAAACCAGAACGCAAACCGCCAATAATATCCGCTAAAATATTTTCTTGATCATCGCGATACGCGACTTCCGTTGCAACGCCTTCTGCGGTTTTCCAATCACTCATCGCGCCCATAAAATCTTCTTGCGCTTCACGTGATGCCATGCCGCGATATTGTTTTATTTTTTTACCGTCTTTTGCGGTAATAATTTCTCCTGGTGTCACAGCAGTGCCTGCCAGCATGCCGCCAATCATCACAAAATCAGCGCCAAACGCGAGCGCTTTGACAATATCACCTGGCGCGCGAATGCCACCGTCCGCAACAATCGAGCGATCACAGCGTGCGCAATCTTGAATGCACGTTAACATGGGAATACCAAAACCGGTTTTAATTCGCGTGCTGCAAACAGAACCACCACCAATTCCCGCTTTAATAATATCAGCGCCACACGATGCTAAATAATCAGCACCGGCATACGTTGCTACGTTTCCAGCCATAATGCAGGCATTCGGTAACATTTTTCGTAATTGTTTTAATGTGTGACCCACATATTTTGCATGTGCGTGTGCTACGTCAATACAAAAATAATGAGCACCCACATCACTCAATGCTTTCGCGCGCTCTAATTCTGCGTCTGTGCATCCCACTGACACAAATACTGTATCAACACATTTTTTAAATTCTGCAATATTGTTTTCAATGGACATAAAGCGATGCAACACACCTATGCCCCCTTTTGATGACATAAAATTCGCCATCGCACTTTCGGTAACGGTATCCATGTTGGAACTCATCACCGGCAATTTTAAGGTTAATTTTCCCGCTTTATCTGTCATGCTAATATCAACCAAACGACGTGATTCATAGTGGTTATAGCTGGGCACCATCAAGATATCATCAAAGGTAATTGCATATTGTTGCATCATTAAAAATCACTCCAAAAATTTCCCCACCCACACACCCAACTCAAACAGTCCCCACAATGGAACAGCCAACAATGTTTGTGACAACACATCGGGCGGTGTTAATAACATTCCTACAATAAAACAACCAACGATAACATACGGGCGCATTTTTTTGCATTGTTCTTGCGACAAAATATGCAGCCACAATAACAAAATGATCACAATCGGTACTTCAAATGCAAAACCAAATGCCAACAACATCCGCGATACAAAATTAAAATACGCGCTGATATCTGGCATTAATACCACTTGCGCAGGAGAAAAATGCGCCAAGAAACGAAACATCATGGGCAATACAATAAAATAAGCAAATGCGGTGCCAACATAAAATAAAATGGCGCCTGACAACATCAAACCAAAAACCAATTTTTTTTCTTTTTGATAAAGGGCGGGCAAAACAAATTGCCACAACTGATACAGCAAAACCGGAATACACACATACACGCTAAGCACAATCGCGCTCTGCAGCGGCACAAAAAAAGGCGATGTGATTTCAGTTGCGATCAAATGTTCGTGCGGTGTTAATTGATGTAAAACAGGCAGCGCAAATCCTTCGTAAATGGCATTTGAAAAATAGGAGAAAAGTGCGGCAATTGAGCCCCACATAATTAACACGCGCAAAATTCGCGCGCGTAATTCAATTAATAATTGAATATTATTTTTCATGACTATTTTCAATTTCACGCGTCACGGATTGCCAAATCGATTTTGCTTTTCCAATTAAGCGACCTACTTTGTGCGCAAGTGTTGGTAATTGCTCAGGACCAAAAACAAGAAAGGCAACGAGAAAAATTAAAGCTATTTCGGCGAAGCTGAAGTCCATGGATTGGTATCCGTTATCAGTTATCAGTTATCAGTTATTTGTGTGTTTCTTCTTCTTTAATACCTTTTCGAAAACTTTTCACTGCTGCGCCCAAATCTTCGCCAATATTTTTAATGCGTTTTGTACCAAACAACAAAGCCACGATCACTAAAATTAATAATAGTGAACCCATGCTTCCGTGAAAACCCATAATACCTCCTGGTATTGATATATAAAAATTGTATTATAGCGCTTCATTGATGGAGAGATACAATGATTTGCATCAAAGCAACCGTGCACGGAAAAGTACAAGGCGTTTTTTATCGTGAAGGCACGAGAAAAAAAGCGAGATCGCTTAATATTACGGGCTGGGTAAAAAATAATGATGACGGCACGGTCGAGTTATTTGCCTGCGGCGATAGTGAAAAAATAAAAAACTTAATTGAGTGGTTATGGAGAGGACCGCTGCTTGCACGCGTGGAAAAAGTGGATTGGTCTGAAGCTCCGGAAGAAAAACAGGGGGAGTTTGTGGTATTAAGATAAGCGAAGCTAATTCACTAGCTCATCCACCGCTGCACTCAAATCATCAAAAATTTTTACGGCTGTATTTTTTGGCAATACCGCTTCGGTTTTTTTTCCATTTCCCGTGCGTACTAAAATAAAGTGACAACCCGCTGTTTGTGCGGCTTGATAATCTTTTTCGCTGTCACCAATATAGATCACATCCGCAAAATGAATATCAAAATCTTTTTTAATATTTTCAAGCATACCAATGTTGGGTTTTCGACAACGACAATATTCATCGGGACGATGCGGACAAAAATAAATCTTCGCAATTTTTCCACCAGCGGATTCAATCAAGCGTATCATGTTTGAATGAATAGTATTTAAAATCTCCAGTGAATATAATCCGCGATTAACGCCCGCTTGATTCGTTGCAATCACCACGGTGTGTTTCGCTTTTGTGAGCAATGCAATGGCTTCGATGCTGCCGGGAATCGGAATCCACTCATCCATCGATTTAATATAATTATCGGAATCAAAATTAATCACGCCATCACGATCAAGAATAATAAACATCAGTTTTTTATCCTAGTTTTGTTTTTCCTGGAATCAACTGCGCACTGTTTCCATTAATAAAATCAGCAGCGGACATTCTTTTTTTTCCTGCTAGCTGAACAAATTGAATTGCCAATAATCCCTCTCCCGTCGCCACCACAAAAAATTCTTTTTCAACACGCGTCAGCATTCCAGGTGCAGCAGTGGTTTTTTCATCAAGCACACTGGCTTCCCAAATACGCAGTGATTCATTCAAAAAAATCGTGTGCGCCACTGGCCAAGCATTAAAAGCCCGTATTTTACGGTCAATTTGCACAGCTGATTCTTTCCAGTTGATCAACGCTTCTTGTTTTTCTATTTTTGCAGCGTGAATGGCAAGTGCATGGTTTTGCGCAATGGGATGAATATGATTATTGTCAAAATCACGCACTGTTTCTATCACCAACTCTGCGCCGCGCACAGAAAATAAATCATGCAGTTGCGCCGTGGTTTCATTGCCTTGCAAAATAATTTTTTCTTGTTTTAAAATCGGACCGGTATCCATGCCCTTATCCATTTGCATAATGGTAATGCCTGTTTCAGCATCACCCGCTTCAATCGTTCGCGGAATCGGTGCTGCTCCTCGCCAACGTGGCAACAAAGACGGATGCACATTCACACAACCATAATGTGGAATTTGCAAAATTGCTTCCGGTAAAATTAAGCCGTACGCAACGACAATCATGATGTCAGGATTTAATTCGCGCAATTGATTTTGCACCGTCGCATCACGCAATGTTTTTGGCTGAAAAATAGGGAGATGATGCGCCTGCGCTGTTTTCTTGACGGGTGATGCATGCAATTGTTGTCCACGACCTGCGGGACGATCAGGTTGTGTGTATACACCCACAATATGATGCTCAGACTGTACTATTTTTTCAAGCGTCGGCACAGCAAACTCAGGCGTGCCGGCAAAAACAATGTTGAGTGACATATTTTTCCTAAATACGGTATTTCAGATTTTGCGCATCCTAATACAATAAAGGAATGAATCATACCATATCAAATTCATTAATATACTGGATCACTTTGTCGCTCGCGCCACAAATTGGCAGCGCACGCATCAAAAAATTACTCACGCAGTTTGAAACAGTCGAGATGATATGCAAAGCATCATCCAAACAATTGACATTATTTCAATTGAACGCGCTGCAGATTAATCACATTAAAAATCCTGATCAGACCACACTAACAGCAATAGTAAAATGGGCTGAGCAAGAAAATCATTTTATTATTCCCTTTACGGATTCGCGTTATCCTCCGTTATTATTGGAAACCGTCGGTCATCCCGCGATATTGTACATACAAGGTGATATCACTGTTTTGTAC
Source organism: Gammaproteobacteria bacterium RIFCSPHIGHO2_12_FULL_39_24 (assembly GCA_001802455.1). Lineage (GTDB taxonomy): Bacteria > Pseudomonadota > Gammaproteobacteria > Coxiellales > Coxiellaceae > 2-02-FULL-42-43. The sequence goes on along the minus strand of MGXZ01000024.1, from coordinate 80,016 downwards.
CAAAAACAAATTGCGATAGTAGGAAGTCGAAATCCGACACACACCGGATTAGAACTGGCCACTGAGTTTGCCGGTGAATTAACACAACATGATTTTTGCATCACGAGTGGATTAGCAATGGGAATTGATACTGCCAGTCATACCGGTGCGCTCGCACAAAATGGAAAAACCATTGCGGTATTGGGAAGTGGATTACAGTTTATTTATCCCAAACGAAATGAGGCGCTGGCAACAATCATTTCTCAGCAAGGTTGTTTGATTTCTGAATTACCACTCAACACACCACCTCAAGCAGAAAATTTTCCAAAACGAAATCGTATCATTAGTGGATTAAGTTTAGGAACGCTGGTTATTGAAGCAGCACTGCGTAGCGGATCATTAATCACGGCACAATTTGCTGCAGAACAAAATCGCGACGTGTTCGCTATTCCTGGATCCATTCGCAATCCGCTATCAAAAGGTTGTTTGGCACTGATTCAACAAGGTGCGAAATGCGTGACGAGTGTAAATGATATTCTAATCGAATTTCAAAGCGCACTGTTTGAGAAAAACAGCATTTCAAAACAAGGTGATGTGCAATCTCTTGATTGTACATCTCAGCAGGTGCTAGCCTGTATCGACGATAACGTAACAACTATTGACCAAATTTGTGCACGCAGTAAACTATCACCCCAAGTTGTCACATCGACATTATTACCATTAGAGCTCGATGGTGTCGTAAAAGTACGTTTTGGTGGATATACAAAATGAGAGAAAAAGAAACAGTGTTAAGCGTGTTAATGTATTTGTTTCATCATCACATGGAAAAAGATAATCAACTTAACTTAAACGATATGCAGCTAGTAGATGAACTCAAGTCGGCAGGGTTTCACGCGCATAATATCGGTAAAGCATTTCGATGGTTGCATCACTTGGTTAAATTCGCAGAACAAAGCCCACCCATTTCACCTGATTCATTTCGTGTTTTCAGTGAAGAAGAGCGCTTACTAATCAATTCTGACTGTCGTAGTTTTATTTTGTCACTCGAAGCACAACATATTCTTACGCCGCAAACACGCGAAATTGTGATTCATCAAATATTGGAATTAATTAATGAAGGGGTGGATTTACATTTATTAAAATGGGTAACCTTAATGGTTTTATTTAATATGCCCAATTGTGAAAATGCATTATCAAACATGGAATTTTTAGTGCTGTCAGATGCATTTGATAGTGTGCATTAAAGAGTGTCAGAATCGCAATACTTGCAAAATAATTCGCCAAACAAAACTAATTCGGAACCAACTTAATGCCCAAACATCTTGTCATCGTAGAATCCCCAGCAAAAGCAAAAACCATTGAAAAATATTTAGGAAAAGATTTTCACGTCATGGCATCGTATGGTCACGTACGTGATCTCATACCCAAAGAAGGCGCTGTCGATCCTGATCACGATTTTGAAATGAAATATCAACTTATTGAACGAAATGCAAAACACGTTGATGCGATTCGAAAAGCGCTGAAAAATTGCGACTCACTTTATCTCGCACCCGATCCAGATCGCGAAGGAGAAGCGATTGCCTGGCATATTCAAGAAATATTAAAAGAAAAAGATGCATTGAAAAATAAAAAAATTGCGCGCGTTGTATTTCATCAAATTACCAAACATGCGGTGCAAAATGCTATTAAAAATCCACGCGATATTTCAATGGATTTGGTCAATGCACAACAAGCACGACGCGCACTCGATTATTTGGTGGGGTTTACTTTATCACCACTGTTATGGCGAAAAGTGCGTCCGGGTTTATCCGCTGGTCGCGTGCAAAGTCCTGCGCTACGATTAATTTGTGAGCGCGAAGCAGAAATTGAAAAATTTATCTCACAAGAATATTGGACGATTCATGCAGCGCTCACATCACACAAACAATCTTTTTCTGCGCGACTCACACATTACAAAAATAAAAAGCTTGAGCAATTTGATATTAATGATGAAAAAAAATCAAAAACAATTTGTGATGCATTAAGTAAAAACGCCAATGGAAAATGTCGCGTTGCGGCGGTCACAAAAAAAGAACGCAAACGTCATCCTGCAGCGCCCTTCACAACCTCCACCTTACAACAAGAAGCATCGCGTAAATTAGGTTTTTCCGCGCAACGCACGATGCAAGTCGCACAACAATTATATGAAGGGATTGACAGTGGCGAAGGCCCAGTCGGTTTAATCACTTATATGCGTACCGATTCTGTCACACTGGCGCAAGAAGCATTAACAGATTTGCGCGACTGCATCCAGGCACGCTATGGAAAAGCATTAGTACCCACTGAAGCGCGTATTTATAAAACCAAATCTAAAAATGCACAAGAAGCGCACGAAGCGATTCGTCCCACATCGGCATCACGCATTCCCGCAGATATTCAATCATTTTTAACGCCAGAGCAATTTAAATTATATGATTTAATTTGGAAACGAACGATTGCTTCACAAATGATTGATGCAACATTAAATACCGTTGCAATTGATTTTGAAGTAAAAGACGGCTTGTTTCGCGCCAATGGATCGACAGTAGTTGATCCTGGTTTTATGACTGTTTACGAAGAAGGTCTGGATGACAAAAAATCATCGGATGAAGAGAGCGAAAAAATATTACCGCCACTGAAAGAAGGCGACTCTATTCCCATTGAATCCATCGCGGGCGAACAACATTTCACGGAACCACCACCCCGTTTCACGGAAGCAAGCTTGGTGAAATCACTCGAGGAATTTGGCATTGGTCGCCCCTCCACTTATGCATCGATTATCGCAACCTTAAAAAATCGCGACTATGTTGAGATGGATAACAAACGATTCAAACCAACGGATGTGGGTCGCGTTGTAAATTATTTTCTCACCAAATATTTTACGATGTATGTCGATTATCATTTCACTGCAAAACTAGAAGATGAGCTCGATTCTATTTCGTGCGGTGAAGCAGAATGGATTCCTGTGTTAGAAAATTTTTGGACGCCATTTAAAGCATTAACGGAAGATGTTGCAGAAAATGTAAAACGCAGCGATGTCACACAAGAACCCATTGATGAAAAATGTCCAAAATGCGAAAAACAATTATCAATTCGTTTGGGAAAACGCGGTCGATTTATTGGTTGCTCTGGTTATCCTGACTGTGATTACACACGTAATTTATCGGATGATAAAGAAAGCACCACTGAAACGGTTGAGGGACGCGTTTGTCCAGAATGTGAATCGCCTTTGATTGTTCGTCATGGAAAATATGGAAAATTTATTGGTTGCAGCAGTTATCCCAAATGCAAACACATCGAATCACTCGAACAACCCGAAGATACGAAAGTCGCTTGTCCTAAATGCAACGCGGGACAAATTGTAAAACGCAAATCGCGTCGTGGAAAAATATTTTTCTCTTGCAACAAATATCCTGATTGCGATTATGCTATTTGGTATCCACCCGTTGCTGAAAAATGTCCGCAATGTGAATGGCCGATTTTAATGATTAAAACAACCAAAACAAAAGGTGCTGAAAAAATGTGCCCGCAAAAAGAATGCGGGTATTCTGTACCGTATGAAGCAGTGTGAGCGGGAGTGGGAGTGGAGATAATATGGAAATCCTAAATGCAAATCAAATCGACTTAGCTGTCGAGCAAATCAAAAAAGGCAAAGTCATCGCCTACCCCACCGAGGCAGTTTTTGGTTTAGGATGCGATCCTGACAATGTCGATGCCGTTTCTCGTATTTTGCAAATTAAACATCGCGCGATTGACAAAGGATTTATTTTAATTGCAGCGAGCTGGGAACAAATTCAACCACTTGTGATGTATTTAACGCCCGATTTATTAACACGTGTTTTTGCAACATGGCCCGGACCCGTAACATGGCTATTTCCAGCGAGCAAACATGTTCCATCCTGGATTCGTGGAAATCATGATTCTGTTGCGGTACGTGTTACTGCGCATCCAATTGCGCGGGCGTTGTGTGAACAATTTGGTGGACCGATTATTTCTACTAGTTGTAATAAAAGCGGTGATCCGCCCATGCGCGATATTCGCAGCATTCAATTAACACTACACGATACAGTCGATTGTGTGATTGGGGGTAAACTCGGCGGCAGCATGCGTCCTTCTGAAATTCGTGATGCATTGACGGGTGAAGTGATTCGAGCATGAAATTTTTTAAAAAAATTATAAACTCACCAAAAACTCAACCAACACTTTTAATCCACCTGATTTTTTATTTTTTAATTTAATTTTACCCTGATGGGCAAGAACAATACCGCGCGTCACAGCCAAACCCAAACCAACCCCACCCGTATCACGCGAGCGCGAATATTCGCCGCGATAAAAAGGTTCAAATACTTTTTCCAATTCTGATTCTGGAATACCAGGACCATGATCTTCAACAGTAATAATAATTATTTTACTGCGCTTGACAAGACGAACCACAGCACCATCACCATAACGAACCGCATTGTTAATAATATTGGTCAGTGCGCGTTTCAGTGCAATGGGTCGGCCAACAAATGCCAAACGATGTGTATTCGCACGAAAAATGACATCTTGATTCATATCAACCGCGTCATTACAAATAGATTCTAGCAATGATACCAAATCAATGTGCGATTGATCTTCATGTTGTGATTCTGCTAATGCAAATGCCAGCGTTTCTGAAATCATGTTTTCCATTTCCGTTAAATCATCTAATAATTTTTCTTTGTATTCACTGCTCTCGATAAATTGCGCGCGTAATCGTGCGCGCATGATTGGTGTGCGAAGATCGTGCGAAATCGCAGCAAGCAACTGCGTTCGATTACGCACTAATTGAAAAATACGATCCTGCATTTGATTTAACGCATGCGATATTTCTTGCACCACTTTCGGGCCACGCACATCCAATGGTAATTTTTCTAAATTAATTCCCAGTTGTTCTGCAGACAGCTGAATTTTTTTCAGTGGCTTGGTAAATCGATTAATAGACCACAACGCCAATAAAACAGCACCAAAAACAACAATCTCAATAATAATCAGAAATAATTGATTGAGAAAAACACGTGAATAATATTTCGCTTTGATATTAAGCCATTGCTGATTTCGCAGCTGGATAGAAATAGAAAATGCATTAGTATTTTTTTCAAGCGCATGAATAATTTTCCAAAATGAGGTTGCTTTGAATTGATCCGTTGAATTCGGCTCCGCAGACAGCGCAACGTGAATATCCGGATCATCAATGGCATTAATCGCTGCTTCGCGACTTTTAATCGGAGTGGCTTCTGCTAAATAAATCACATTTGTAATTTTTTGAAATAATTTACTGCGATTTTCAACCTGCGCTGCAGTGCGATTGCTTTCAATCAAATACATCATAAAAACAATATGAAAAATAATAATGCAATACAAAACCAATGCTGCTTTTTTTGTGCTGGTGCGTTCAATAATATTTTCAAAAAAATTAGTCATGGTGCGTTTCAACCGGCGCCACTAACACGTAACCACCACTGCGAACGGTTTTGAGTATGGTTGGATTTTTAATGTCTTCTTCTATTTTATGTCTCAATCGACTAATTTGAATATCAATGCTGCGATCAAACGGTTCCGCCAAACGATTTTTGGTTGCATCCAACAAGTGATCTCGACTCAACACGGCTTGCGGATGCTCTAAAAACACAATCAGCAAATCATATTCTCCCGATGTCACGCTGACCTCAAGCTGATCAGGTGAAATCAAACGGCGCGCGCCTGTATCTAATTTCCATCCCGCAAAATGATAAATGGGATTTTTATTGCTGACTTTTTCATATGCAGAATTTTGCGCACGACGCAAAACAGCTTTAATTCTCGCCAATAATTCACGCGGATGAAATGGCTTGTTGAGATAATCATCTGCACCCATTTCCAAACCCACAATGCGATCCACTTCTTCACCAATTGCCGTGAGCATAATAATGGGAACAGCAGAATGCGTTCGCAATTGACGACACAAAGTCAACCCATCAACACCTGGCAACATAATATCTAAAATAATTAAATCAACAGCATGAGATGCTAATATACGCTGCATCTCGACACCATCTGATGCTAGGTGTGTTTCATAACCGTGTGGACGTAGAAATGCTCCGAGTAAGTTACGGATATCAACATCGTCATCCACAATTAAAAGAGTAGCTTGCATGTTCATGGGCGAAGGATAACATGCGCAAGAGCGGGAGTGCACGTGTGCGTAAACACTTGCGCGCAATTCCGACATGCGTACAATATAATTCACCTATTTTTATCTGGCTGTACAGGTATGAAAGAAACACTGATTTCGCTGCTGAAAAAAGCACTTTCTGATTTATTCATTTCAGACTTTTCAGAAAGCGATATTCAACTCACGCGTACAAAAGACCCAACACACGGTGATTTCGCGACCACGATCGCCATGCTGCTTTGCAAAAAAGCAAAATTAGCACCGCGCGAACTAGCAGAAAAAATTATCGCCCATCTTCCACCCAATTCTATGATCAAAAAAGTTGAAATCGCAGGTCCCGGTTTTATTAATTTTTTTCTCACTACCGACAGCGAATTCAACGCCATTGTTTCAGCGATAAAACAAGGCGAAACATATGGTCGCGCAACCATTGGAAATAATAAACGTGTTCACATCGAATTTGTTTCCGCCAATCCAACAGGACCATTACATGTTGGGCATGGTCGCGGTGCTGCTTATGGCGCATGCGTTTCAAATTTACTCGATGCAATCGGTTATCAGGTGCATCGTGAATATTATGTGAATGACGCGGGTCGTCAAATGCGTATTTTAGGTGCGAGTATTTGGTTACGCTATGTTGAATTACTCGATAGAAAAATAGTGATTCCGTTAAATGCCTATCGCGGCAGGTATGTTATCGATATCGCAAAAACAGTATTACAAAAACATGCCGAGCGTTTTTTATTATCACAAGAACAAATTAATGCTGTTTTTCCAGCGCTAAAAGATACTATCGACAATAAAGATAAATTTATTGATCAATTAATCGAAAATATTTCTGCTGCGGTGGGTGCGACTGAATTTGAAATGATTCGCCAATGGGGTGTAGATGAAGTCACCGCAGATATTAAAAATGATTTGGCAGAATTTGGCGTAACCTACAACGAATGGTTTTCTGAAAGCAAGCTATTTGAAAAAGGCTGGTTGGCAACCGGAATTGAGGTGCTGAAAAAACACGGTTACACTTACGAGCAAGAAGGTGCGTTGTGGTTTCGCGCAACGGAGTTAGGTGATGAAAAAGATCGCGTGTTGGTTCGTGCAAATGGCGTTCCCACTTATTTTGCCTCAGACGTTGCCTATCACACTTACAAATATGATCAGGGTTATGATGAGATAATTGATGTATTTGGCGCAGATCATCATGGTTATTTACCGAGAATTAAAGCATTTTTACAAGGTCTTGGAAAAGAAACGAATAAATTAAAAATTTTATTGGTGCAATTTGCCATTTTATATCGCGGCACCGAACGCGTTTCTATGTCGACACGTTCAGGTGAATTTGTCACGTTGCGCGAATTGCGCGAAGAAGTGGGCAACGATGCTGCACGCTTCTTCTACATCATGCGCAAACCCGATCAACACTTAGATTTCGATTTAGCATTAGCAAAATCCACTTCCAATGAAAATCCGGTTTACTACATTCAATATGCACACGCACGAATTTGCAGTGTGTGGCGTCAATTATCTGAAAAACAATTATCGTGGGATTCAGAAAATGGTTTTGCACATTTGCAGTTACTGAATACGCAGGATGAAAAAAATTTAATGTCAGCCGTCACACGCTTTCCAGAATTATTAATGTCAGCGGGACAACACTATGCGCCGCATCGCGTCGCGCACTTTCTGCAAACGCTCGCACAATATTTTCATGCTTATTACAATGCACATAAATTCATTGTGGATGAAGTGAATTTACGTAATGCGCGATTAACATTAATCAGTAGTGTTCAACACGTATTTAAAAATGGTTTATCGTTGCTAGGCGTTTCAGCGCCAGATAGAATGTAGCTATATACAATGGGACGTGTGTGAGAAAACGGTGAGAGATTACGCCAGAAAACTTCCTTCATCTGAAAAAAAATCAGATCACGCCAGTGGACGATGGTTTAGTAATTTTATGCTGATTTTGGCGCTTATTTTTGCCAGCGTTGCCGTTTATCAATTTATTCAAAATCATTTACCCACACAAAATATCAAATCAAAACTCATTGAACATAAAAAACAAATCGAACAGCATTTCGTGCGTGTGGCATCTCAAAAACCAAAACCAAAACGGGTAAAAAAGAAAAAAACGGGGGTTGTCATCAAATCAAAATCTCCCACCAGTGACGAGCCCACATTTGATTTTTACAAATTATTGCCGCAAATGACAGTGTCCATTCCGGCAAGCGGTGATGAACAACCTCGCTAAGCTTCTGTTGAATTTTCTCTGCAACGCCCCCAATTACTGTTGACACATCCCAACAGGAGAAATCGTGTGGAACAATATCGCGGCACAACCATCTTGTGTGTTCGTCGCAATGGCAAAGTCGTCATTGGCGGTGACGGACAGGTGTCGATGGGCAATACCATCATGAAAGGCAACGCCAAAAAAGTGCGTCGTCTGTACAACAATCACGTGATCGCGGGTTTCGCTGGTGGCACGGCGGATGCATTTACTTTGTTCGAACGCTTTGAAGGCAAACTTGAAAAACACCAGGGTAATTTGGTGCGCGCAGCAGTTGAGCTCGCGAAAGATTGGCGCACGGATAAAATGCTACGTCGATTAGAAGCATTATTGGCCGTTGCTGATAATAAGGCGTCATTAATTCTGACAGGAAATGGTGATGTGATTGAACCGGAACGCGGCATCATCGCGATTGGCTCGGGTGGACACTTCGCACAATCTGCTGCTATTGCATTAACCGAAAACACACAACTATCCGCGCGCGACGTGGTTACAAAAAGTTTAGCCATTGCAGCAAGTGTATGCGTTTATACCAATACCCATTTTACGATTGAAGAATTAGATTCTGAAATTTAAGAGAAACATATGAATGAACTAACCACCTTAAACGCAACACTCACCCCAAAACAAATTGTTTCAGAGCTGGATAAATTTATTATCGGACAAGATGCTGCGAAACGCTCTGTTGCGATTGCATTGCGTAATCGCTGGCGTCGCATGCAATTACCCGACAGTTTACGTACTGAAATCACACCCAAAAATATTTTAATGATTGGGCCAACGGGTGTTGGTAAAACCGAAATTGCGCGACGTTTAGCGCATTTAGCTGATGCACCCTTTATTAAAGTCGAAGCAACAAAATTTACCGAGGTGGGTTACGTAGGTCGCGATGTTGATTCGATTATTCGTGATTTAATTGATATCGCTGTAAAACGCTCGCGCGAAAAGGCAATGATAAAAGTAGAATCGACGGCACGCGAAGCAGCAATTGAACGCGTGCTCGATGCATTATTGCCAAAACCACAAGGTAAATTTGTAGATCAGCCACCGGAAAATCCAACAGAAGAAAAAGCGAGCTCAGCAACACGAACACTGTATCGCAAAAAAGTAGAGGCCGGTGAATTAGATGAAAAAGAAATTGAAGTTGATTTGGCCATGAATGCAAGCAATATTGAAATCATGGGACCACCTGGTATGGAAGAAATGACGGGGCAATTACAAAGCATGATGGAAAGTTTAAGCAATAAGCGCATCAAATCACGCCGCTTGAAAATTAAAAAAGCGCTAAAATTATTACAAGAAGATGAAGCGTCTAAATTAATCAACGAAGATGAAATTCGCACCAAAGCACTCGACAGTGTTGAGCAAAACGGCATTGTATTTCTCGATGAAATTGACAAAATCTGTAAACGCTCCGAACACGGCGGTGATGTTTCTCGCGAAGGCGTGCAACGTGATTTATTACCGCTAGTCGAAGGCTGCGCGGTCACAACCAAATATGGCATTGTTAAAACCGATCACATTTTGTTTATTGCATCCGGCGCCTTTCATTTGGCCAAACCGTCTGATTTGGTTCCTGAATTGCAAGGTCGCTTTCCCATTCGTGTTGAATTAAAACCACTCAAAACAGCAGAATTTGTGCGTATTTTAACAGAACCGAAAGCATCATTGACCGAGCAATACATTGCTTTGATGAGCACAGAAGGATTTACATTACAGTTTACCGAAGATGGCATTAGACGCATTGCGGAAATGGCAACACATGTAAACGATAAAGCAGAAAACATTGGTGCGCGGCGCTTGCATACTGTGCTTGAAAAATTATTGGATGTGATTTCATTTGAAGCCACCGATAAAAACGGTGAATCCTTTACGATTAATGCACAATACGTGAATGATCAACTGAATGAATTGGCGGAAGATGAAGATTTAAGTCGATCGATATTGTGAGTGTGAGTGTGAAAAAACGCACATCAAAACCAATTGACAGCGAAAATACAACACACTTCGGTTACGAAACCGTTACGGTGTCCGAAAAAGCCAATCGCGTTGCAAGCGTGTTTCATTCTGTCGCACAACAATATGATGTGATGAATGACTTGATGTCATTTGGTATTCACCGTTTCTGGAAAAAAACGGCAATTGATTTTTTGGGTGTGCGAAACGGTCATGTCGTTTTAGATATCGCCGGCGGCACAGGTGATTTAACCGCAAAAATCAGCGAAAAAATTGGGGCAAACGGACGCGTCATTTTATCTGACATTAACAGCAGCATGTTATCCATTGGTCGTGATCGCATGATCGACAAAGGTTTATTCGACAATATTACGTATGCACTCGCTGACGCAGAAAAATTACCGTTTGCAGACAATGCATTTGATCGCGTGATAATCGGCTTTGGTTTGCGAAATGTCACCGATAAAGAGGCGGCATTGCGTTCGATGTATCGTGTGTTAAAACCTGGCGGCCGTGCAGTAATTGTAGAATTTTCAAAACCAATTATGCCGGGATTAAAACCAATTTATGATGCGTATTCATTTAAATTATTACCCTGGTTGGGCAAAACCGTTTTAAATGATGCGGACAGTTATCGTTATCTCGCTGAATCTATTCGCATGCACCCTGATCAAAAAGCTCTGCAAAATAGGATGCAAAATGCAGGATTTGAAAACTGCGATGTGTATAATTTGTCGGGCGGAATTGTAGCGGTGCACCGGGGATATAAAGTGTGAGCGTGGAAAAATGATACTGACTTTAGCATTACCAGCGATAGAAAAAATGATCAACCACGCCTTAACCACTGATCCCGATGCACGCGCAAAAATCGCATCCATTCAAAATCAACTAATTGAAATCAATTGCACTGACTGGAAAATAAAATTTTATATTGTGTGCACAGATCATGAATTACAATTTGAAAAAAAAATATCTCGCGCAGCCAATACAACCATCACAGGCACGTTAAACAATTTTTTACTTATTTTTATCAAAGGCGCCGATACCAAAACATTATTCACTTATCCGATTGATATTGACGGCAACACCCACAACATCGAAGTATTACGTGACGCTTTTAAAAATCTCGATATGGATCTCGAAGAAAAATTATCTCATTTTATTGGCGATGCGCTTGCTCACCAAATTTGTTTTCGCGCGAAAGAAGCTCAAAAAACACTGAAAAACACGAATGAAAAGTTAATGTATCAAACCAAAGAATATATTTATTTTGAAGCAAAACATTTTCCCACACGAAGACAAGTTGAGAAATTTTATACTGATAGTGCGAAATTGAGAGATGATGTGGAGCGGCTGGAAGCGAAAATGTCATTGGGTATAGAATCCGCACTATGATTACCGCGCTAATCCGTACAGTTAAAATCTTTTCCATCATGCTACGTCACACGTTCAATCGTCGTGTGATTCGAAAACGTTCGCGCAAATTACGTTTACTCAGTTATGTTAATCCATTTAGTTTTACAAATAATCATCACACGCGCGGCGAATCAATTCGCATCGCACTCGAAAAATTAGGGCCGATTTACGTGAAATTCGGACAATTATTATCAACGCGATTTGATGTAGTGCCAGACGACATCCTGATTGAATTAGAAAAATTACAAGATCGCGTACCGCCGTTCTCAAGCAAAATTGCCGTTGAAAAAATTGAATCTGAGTTGGGAAAAAATATTCATGATTTATTTGCTCATTTTGATAAAAAACCATTGGCATCCGCATCCATTGCGCAAGTGCATGCCGCAACCTTAAAAACAGGTGAAGCGGTTGTTGTCAAAATTATTCGCCCCAACATTGAAAAAATAATTCATCATGATATTGCCGTTTTAAAGTTGGCTGCCACATTAATTGAGAAATATTGGAAACACGGAAAACGGCTGCGCGCAGTGTCGGTCGTAAAAGAATTTGAAAAAACTACATTTGATGAATTAGATTTAATGCGCGAAGCAGCCAATGCATCACAATTGCGCCGCAACTTTAACAATTCTTCCATGATGTATGTTCCCAAAATTTATTGGGAATTCACACGCGATCGCGTGATGACAATGGAACGAATTAATGGTGTTCGCATTTCGGATATTGATACGCTGAAAAAAAATAAGGTTGATTTAAAAAAATTATCTTCGTTTGGTGTTGAAATATTTTTCACGCAAGTATTTCGTGATGCCTTTTTTCATGCGGACATGCACCCGGGGAATTTATTTGTGGATATTACCGATCCCCTCAATCCACGCTATCTGGGAATTGATTTTGGCATCATGGGAACACTCTCACCCGTTGATCAAAATTATTTAGCACAGAATATGTTGGCATTTTTATCGCGTGATTATCGACGTGTTGCAGAATTACATATTGATTCCGGCTGGGTTTCATCAGATACCCGCGTCGATGAATTTGAATCAGCCATTCGCACGGTGTGTGAACCCATTTTTGAAAAACCGTTATCGCAAATTTCGTTTGGTAGTTTATTATTAAAATTATTTCAAACCGCAGAACGATTTAACATGACCGTTCAACCACAATTACTGTTGCTACAAAAAACATTATTTTATATTGAAAGCCTGGGCAGAAAATTATATCCCGAGCTAGATTTGTGGGCGACTGCAAAACCATTGATGACCAGATGGATGCGAAAACAAAAAAGTCCGCGCACTCTGTTGAAAAAATTAATGCGTGATTGGCCGCACAATGCGGAAAAATTATTGCAGTTGCCAGAGTTGTTGTTTGATGTGTTGAGCGAATGCAATTGTAAGAAATGTGGGTTCTGCGCTCGACAGGAGTTGAACCTGTGACCTTCGGTTTCGGAAACCGACACTCTATCCAACTGAGCTACGAGCGCGCGCCCACATATTACTCTTTCACACCTTCACCTGTCGATACCCCAACGCTTCTTGCAAATGCGCTTGTTTTATTTTGTCTGAGCTATCCAAATCAGCAATCGTGCGCGATAATTTTAAAATGCGATGATAGGCACGCGCGGATAATCCCAATTTTGTCATCGCTTGATTTAAAAAAGCATAATCACTTTTTTCAACGCCACAATGTTGCGTAATTAATTCACTCGTTAATTGTGCATTAATAAAAGAAGATCGCGCGTATTGTTTTTCACGCGCTGCCATCACGCGTGCACGAATGGTTTCACTCGATTCTGATTGTTCTGTTTGTTGCGATAATAATAATTCATGCGGCAATGGAGGTACGCGCACATGCATATCGATGCGATCTAATAATGGGCCTGATAATCGATTTTGATATCGCGCAATTTGTTCCGCTGTGCATTGACATCGACCACTCGGATCACCAACATATCCGCAAGGACACGGATTCATCGCAGCAATAAATTGAAAACGTGATGGAAATTGCGCTTGTCTTCCCGCGCGCGAAATGGTGACCACACCTGCTTCCAGTGGTTCACGTAATGCTTCCAAAACAGCTCGATTAAATTCCGGTAATTCATCTAAAAATAAAACGCCATTATGTGCGAGTGAAATTTCACCGGGTTTCGGTGGACTACCACCACCTACTAACGCAACACTGGATGCGGTGTGATGTGGCGCGCGAAACGGTCTGCGACTCCAATTCTGTGCATCAAATCCTCTTGCGCTCACCGAATAAACCACTGCAGTTTCTTGCGCTTCTGTATTCGTCATTGCCGGCAAAATACCTGGTAATCGACTCGATAACATGGTTTTTCCAGTGCCGGGCGGACCCGTAAATAAAATACTGTGTCCGCCTGCTGCTGCAATTTCTAATGCGCGTTTTGCATAAACTTGTCCACGCACATCGGCTAAATCAGGATACTGTTGTAATGGTGCAACGTTACATGAGTGCGACACAAATTCAGCAAGAAATTCTTTTTCGGTTAAATGTGCGCATACTGCACGTAAATTATCGACTGCAAAAATTTTTAATCCCGTCGCAAGCGATGCTTCTTGTGCATTTTGTTTTGGTAACATAACTGCACGATTATTTTTTTGTGCATCCAGTGCCATCGGTAAAACGCCTTTCACCGGCCTTAATTCACCCGTTAATGCTAATTCACCCACAAATTCAAATTGATCTAAACACGTTTTTGGAATTTGATCAGATGCGGCTAACACACCCAATGCAATGGGCAAATCAAATCGCCCACCTTCTTTTGGTAGATCAGCGGGTGCTAAATTAATGACTGCACGACGTTTTGGAAATTCAAAACCATTGTTTACAATCGCACTGCGCACGCGATCTTTGCTTTCTTTTACCGCTTTTTCAGGCAATCCAACAATGCACAAACCAGGCAATCCATTTGAAATATGCACTTCAATAGTGACTAGCGGTGCAGACATGCCCAAATTGGCGCGACTATTAATAATGGCGAGGGACATGTGTCCGTTATCCGTTATCCGTTATCCGTTATCCGTTATCAACATAATTTTACACGCCTTCACTTTTACTCCGCACTTCGCGTTCTAATCTCTCCAACTTCTCACGTGTGCGTAATAATACTTTGCACTGCGCATCAAACTCTTCACGCGTGACCAAATCGAGTTTTTCAAAAACACTGTGTAACGCAGCACGAAAGTTATGTTTCAATTCGTCTGGCATATTTTTCAAACCCGGTGGCAGTTCGTCGAGAACGTTTTGAATAATTTCACTGATATTTTTTGGATCGATCATGATGGCTCTGGAGTGGGTTATTTGTTATTGATAACCCACACTATAACCAGTTTAAAAAAAAACGAAATACCGTATTTTAAAAACCCCACTGACATTATCTCACTAAAATAGACGCCGGCAAGCTGGTCACATCACCCGCATGCGCCGTCACGGTTACCGTATCACCTTGCGTGCTGCGTCTTGAGAATGTGACAGTACATCCAGAACCATCGCAACTGTAATTTGTGATTACAGCAGGAGCGCCCGTGATTGAAACAGTGTAATTACCCGTACCCAACTGACCTGGATTGAAACCAGTTGCGGTAACGTGCGGCCAAGACACAGTCCCCAACTCTGAATTATGCTCCACCACACTCAATTGCGGTTGCGATAAGCTTGCTGCTGCTGTTGTTGTAAACGGCACTGGCGAAGCACTGGCCACTAAATTATTCACCGTGTCAGTCGCTTTGATAGTCGCATAATATTGCGTACTGCTTGTCAAACCATTCACCGTTGCTGACGGACTGGTTGACGATACAACAGGAACCGCAGGATCACCCCCAGGTGTTAATGATACCGTCGCTGCATACATTATAGTTGCGTTAGGATAGGTATCTTGTGATGGCGTCCACGTTATCGCAGCACTGGTTTGCGTTGGAGTTATCGCAACGTTGGTTGGTGCGGTGAAGAACGTTGTTGTGAAGTAAGCGGGTTGAGATGGTTGAGATTGTTGGCTACCCGCGCCATTTTTGTCAGTTGCTGTCACGATGGCTTTATAGCTATAGCCAGCCTGTAAACCAGACACTGACGCCGAATCAGTTCCGTAATTAATTTGCGCATGAACAGGTTGATCGTCGCTAGTCAACACCAGTTGATAAGTAATTGGCGTGCCTGGATTACTGTCGACTGCAGCAGACCAAGCAATATTTGCCGTCGTACCAACAGCTGTGACCGGAGTCGTAATAACGGGTGCAGACAACGTATTGGGATTTTGTGCCGTTGAAACGATGCTGACTACAAAATTAGTCAGACCCGGGCAAGCAAAATCTCCCGTTGAATCATCGTAAGCAAAGGTATAAACGTGATTAGAATTCGCATGGAGATTTTTCACGTAAGTTGAGTTCATGGCGAGAGCAGGCGCAGCATTGCATAACTCAGGTGTACTGTAATCAAAAATGCTGCCATCTGATGGTGCTGTCAACTTACTGCAACAATATTGAGCTTGTAATTGCACTTTGGAATTATCGCTACTGGTGGCATAACCATTCACAGATGCATATTGACATGGACTATAACAACCTTGAAAATCCCCTTCCGGTGATATTACTGATAAATTCCAAGCACCGGGAGCGCTACTACCCCCGTTAGACAACTGAGAACTGTTTTCGCACAATTGCTGGAACGTTAAATTACCCATTGGCGCAAGCTGAGCGATTGGTTGCGATACACTGAAATAACCCACGCCCAACGCATTCGAATTTTCAGGTCCTGCAGTGTAGGTGCAATAAGTGGGTTCGGCAGGATATAAAGAAAAACCAAAATTAAAACCATTTACGGCTGATGTGTCTGCATTGCTCGCTTGGAATGATACAAAACCTCCATCGTTAGTGATGGGCAACAAAGTAAATTCCATCAGATTGGCGTAGGGTTTGCCGTCGCTGTATCCACCGGTCGACACCTGCTCTCCCTGTGCATTCTGATAACCTGATATGAAAAAATTAGCTGAATTTAATCCAGCAGATCCAACGTTCACCACATATGATGCACCTTGATCAATCGTCGCAAGACTGTTGTTCACAACGCAGGGTGGTGCCGCGCTAGTCGTGCAACTTTCTCCCAAGGTAATCGTTTTGAATGGGGTGTTATTAATAAAAGTAATCGTTCGATTTTGATTGGGGGCGGGTGCAACTGGCGCTGGGCTTGGTACAGGAACAGGCGCCCATCCAATTCCGTTATGATCAGTACAATTCGGTTGTTGACACTCCACTCCGCCGGAGCCAAACCCCAATTTCCAGGCATTGGGCTGAATGCTCTGTCCATTAAAAATAACAGGGGTAAATTGAACCAACACAGGGCCGGGACAAGAAGTGGTTGCAGCAACAATATTGCCATCTGACAACGCAAACGTGCAACGGTACCAACCTTTATTCACAGTATCTTGATAGTAGAATTGATAGGTTGCTGTGGTTACGCCGCTAACATAAGAACCTAAGAAAATTTGTTCGTAGGTATTGGCAACATAATCAATCTGAGTTTCCTTTCCAGTTTGGTCAGTTTGGTATACATAAATCGGGAAAGTGGGATAATTACCCGAGCTTTGGGCTGGCACACCCAAAAAAAGATAATCGGTATCCGCCAACATTCCGCTTGAAAAACATAATGCCAGCACACCGCAGATCAACCCAAGCCACTTATGTTTCATAGTGTTAATACCTTGTTATTAAAATCTACTGACACTTCCATTATACACCACAAACGTTAAAGCAAAGTTAATGGTATCTTTCAGCGGAATTATAAAGATTAAAATAAATAATTCAAGAAATTAGCATAAAAACGGTCTATTGTATCTGTACAGTTAAAGGAGCGCTGCTCACTTGACCGTATTGACTGCTTGCGACACCAGTGATTGTGTAAGTATGCATGCTGTGATCACCGCGTTGTCTTGAAAATAAGGTTGTGCATATTCCGCCGCTGCATTTGGAGCTGGTGGGTATGATGCTAGCGCCATCGCGCGTAAATTGATAGTTACTTTCCTGCGTCATGTCAGGACTAAAAGAAGACGGTTTGGCGCTCGATATTTGCCAATCGATTGTGTCAAATTCACTGCCCGCAGATTTACCTGTTAATACTGGCGCTGACAACCAGGGTTGTCCGGGGATATTAAACGGTATCCAATCTGAATTCTGCGTATAAACTTTACCAGCCGCATCAGTTGTTGCAGCACTCACCATTGCATAATACGTTACGTAGGGATTCGATGATTGTGTTGGAAAATTATTAATGGTCGCTGATGTTGAATCGGTAGGTACAGTCAATATACCCGGCAACGCACCCGACGATGTTGATATGTTCACTGTGTAATGCACTGTGGAGTTGGGGAGCGTATCAATCGACGGCGTCCAGTTTATGGTAGCGCTGGTTGGCATCAGATTAGTCGCAGCAACACTGGTGGGTGATGTAAAATTATAAGTGGTAAAAATAGTCGGCGCTGATTGATTCGATTGTTGCGCGTTGTACACGCTCATATCATTTGCTACTACAACCGCTTTATAGGTTTGTCCCGACGCCAAGCCTGTTACGGTAGCTTCATTAGAATCATAGCTGATGGTCGGTGTCGGAGAAATGGGACTATTATTTGGCAATGTTAATTGCAAGGTGTAATTAATTGTTTGGTTTGGCTGCAAAGAATCTCGTGCGCTTTGCCAACTAACAACGGCGCCATCCAATCCTTGGGGTTGCGCTGAATTAATCACGGGTACACTCAACGAATTCGGTAATGCTGCTGGCATGAAATTAACTATAAAACCCGTTTCTGCTGGGCAGGACAGTTGATGCGCATGATCTTTCGCAACAACATGCACGTTTTTAAATTGCACACCTTCTATCGGCGAATGCTGCGAATTCGTCATGTTTGTTGCATACGCTTTTGGAACCGAACAAGCTGCCTTCTGATCAGGTGTTGAGTATAGTTTTGCATAACTGCAAGGACTTAAGCAGCCATTAAATTCACCAGTGGTAGAATCAATAACCGATAAAGACCATGACTGACCGCTAGCAGAAGTATAGGAGCTAGCTGCGCAAAATGACGATAATGAATCATTATTCGGCGTAAAAATTCCTGCCAACACATGATCAGGTGAATAATAATCCACCTTGGAGACACCGGGTGACACCAATGTTTTACAATAAGCACCACGACTCTGATTGCTGCTGTCGAACGGAATAACAGTCATCGCTGCAATACCACTAAAACCACCTGCTACTGAAGCCCGAAAACGGCTTTCACCTTGAGGAAGAAACATTCCATTCTGTTCTGTCGCTGGAAACATCGTTATTTCAATTTTGGTTGCGTAAGAGTGTTGGTTCAAACTCCCTACTTGAAACCAACTCTGAGGACTGCCACAATTTGCAAAACAGTAACCAGATAGATAATAAACAGCAGAATTCAGTCCGGCATTGCCTAGTTTTTCAATAAAAGAAGCACTCGGAGCAATTTTTTGATAGCTGTCGTTAGTTTGTCTATTATCACAAGTTGAAAAATTAGGGCAATAGGATTTACCAATTTGCAACCAAAATGATGTATTGTTATTGAATATAATATGGCGCTTATTGTAACCACTTGGGTGTAGCGGATTATTCATTATGCTCCAACCCGCAACATTAGAGGAACTGGTGCTCAAAACCCAAGCATTAGTAAACTTTGGATCTCGAGATAATGTCGCCCCAAGACAAGTTGTAGCAAGTTTATTGGCGTCAATGCGACCCGCTGTCAATGTTATGTGACAGGAAAGCCATCCGCGATTGATATCAAAAAAATAAAACTGATAAATTCCTGATGTTTGACCAGACACATAAGTGCCAACAGTCATTTTCACATGCGGAGAATACAAATAACTAACCTGATCGCCTGCACCCGGGCCTCCGTTATAAACAAAAACAGGATATGCAATAAAGTTTGGATTATTTTGAATAGCGGGCACTTGCACCATTAAGTAATCCGTTTTCGGCGTAGGCGTTGCAAAAATGGCCGTTGCAAAAAATAACAGTGTACTGCTAATGAACTTAACCCATTTCATACTATTCTCTAGTTTTTTAATCTTTAAATTTTTATCATAGTAACCCACATCATACGTCACCAACCTTAAGGCGAGATTAATTTTTCTTTCCTAGCGGAAATTATAGGTAGTTATGATGCAAATACAAAAGAAATGAACATTAATTTCAAAAACCTTTTAAAACCTTGTGGTTATGAAGTGATTTCGCTACGATTTGTTTTTACTGACATTGCTAGCGCCGGAGTTGCAACATGTTATTTCAAACTATTTTACAAGTGATTGGTAAAACACCGATGGTGAAATTAAATCGTGTTGCAAAAGAACTATCATGCGAAATGTACGCCAAGTGTGAATTTTTAAATCCCGGCGGTTCAGTGAAAGATCGCATTGGTGCTGCCATGATAGAATCAGCAGAAAAATCGGGAAGAATAAAACCGGGTGATACGTTAATCGAACCCACATCTGGAAATACGGGAATTGGAATTGCATTAGCGGGCGCAGTAAAAGGTTATAAAATAATCATTACGATGCCTGAAAAAATGAGTCATGAAAAACAAGTGGTGCTCGAAGCGCTGGGTGCAAAAATTTATCGCACACCCACCGAAGCAGCATGGGATTCTCCCGAGAGTCATATTTCACTCGCGAAAAAATTAAATTCAGAAATTCCCAATTCACATATTTTGGATCAATATGCTAATTCTGAAAATCCAAACATTCATTACGCAACCACCGCGCAAGAAATATGGGATGACATGGATGGAAAAATTGATATGGCAGTGATGACGGCGGGAACCGGTGGCACCATCACCGGTGTTGCTAAAAAATTAAAGAAATTCAATCCAGCCATAAAAATTATTGGTGTGGATCCCTACGGTTCTATTTTAGGTGGCGGCACAGAAATAAAATCCTATTTGGTGGAAGGCATCGGTTATGATTTTATTCCTGACGTGCTCGATAATTCACTCATCGACAAATACATTAAAATTACCGATAAAGATTCATTTCAAATGGCACGTCGATTAATTCGCGAAGAAGGATTATTATGCGGTGGATCTTCTGGCAGTGCTGTTTGGGCTGCATTGCAAGCAGCAAAAGAATTAAAAACGGGACAAAAATGTGTCGTGATTTTACCTGATTCTATTCGCAATTATTTAACAAAATTTGCAGACGATCAATGGATGCGCGCGAATCAGATGATGTGATACTCTCCACTCACAAGGTAGTCGCAAATTGCGACTACCTCAAAAAAAGGTGACCTCATGAAACACATCGAAACCGCCGTCATTCACGCCGGTCAACAACCCGATCCCACCACCGGTGCCATCATGACACCGATTTTTGCAACATCAACCTATGCGCAAATCTCACCGGGTGTGCACAAAGGATATGAATATTCACGCACAGCAAATCCCACGCGCGAAGCATTGGAAAAATGTCTTGCAGAATTAGAAGGGGGCATAAACGGATATGCGTTTGGATCAGGCATGGCAGCCATTGCAACCGTTTTAGAATTATTGCAGCCAGGTGATCATATTATTGCATCCCATGATTTATATGGCGGCACGTATCGTTTATTTGAACATGTTCGCAAAAAAACAGCGGGATTATCATTTTCATTTGTTGATTGCGCTGATGCAAAAAACATTGAACAAGCTATTCAGAAAAATACCAAAATGATTTGGATTGAAACACCGAGTAATCCAATGCTAACCATCATTGATTTGCAATTAATTGCGGCTATTGCGAAAAAAAATAACTTGCTATCCGTTTGTGACAACACATTTGCAACACCGTGGATTCAAAAACCACTGAATTCTGGCTTCGATATTGTTGTGCACTCACTGACAAAATATTTAAATGGTCACTCTGATATGGTTGGGGGTGCTGTCATTCTACGTGAAAAAAAGATGGCTGAAAAAATTCAATACTTGCAAAATGCCATTGGTGGAATTTTAGGACCATTCGATAGTTTTTTATGTTTGCGCGGCATAAAAACGTTGGCAGTGCGCATGCAACGACATTGTGAAAATGCGATGCAATTAGCAGAATGGTTATCACATCATCCCGCCGTGAACAAAGTAATTTATCCTGGATTGTCATCTCATCCACAACACGTTATTGCACAAAAACAAATGTGCGGATTTGGCGGCATGATTTCAGTAGAATTAAAAACGAATCTAACAGAAACAAAAAATATTTTATCGCGCCTTCACATTTTTTCACTCGCAGAAAGTTTGGGTGGCGTGGAAAGTTTAATTGAACATCCGGCCATTATGACCCACGCGTCCATTCCGCCTGAAATGCGCAAAAAACTCGGGATTTCTGATGGTTTTATTCGACTGTCAATTGGGATAGAATCGTTCGACGATCTGAAATCGGATTTAACACAAGTATTAATAACAAAAGGGTATTATTAACATGCCAAGAGAGCCAAGAGGTGGTAGTAAAGAGCAAATAGCAGCAGCAAATGCAGCGATCACCTATGACATAAATGCAGCGATCACCTATGACATAAATGCAGCGATCACCTATGACGTAGACGAAATAACAGCGACGCTATTACAAAAAAATTCTTTCAATGAAATGATCGAATATCTTGATTGGATTATTTTTTCTTATTGTATACACACGGATAATGATGCGCAAGCACAACCAGTAGCAGAAGACTATTGGCAGCTTGCATGCGAAATCAGAACAAAATTAATGCAAACACTCGATCAACACTACACATGCAACCTCCCTTCTCAGAAAAAAAATCAATTTATAGATGCTTTTGCCGCACTCCAAGAAATAGCAGCCAACATTAATTGGCGGAGTAGCAAAAGATTTTACACCATTCACGCATTACTCGACGCCGCTGTACGCAATACAAACATACAAGACTTTTTAGCTTTGTTGCTTGAAACACACAAATCCATTTTTTTAGATGTTTTAACGTCGGAGGCACCACCTCGCAGTAATATAGCAGGCGCAGGGTATACCGCAGAAGGATATGCTGAATTATTAAATTTATCCCACTTACTTTTCAAGAGAAATTCTGATCCCGCAACAACGACAATAGCGCGACTCTCAATGGAAAATGAGACATTAAAGCAAGTGGTTGAGCGACAACATGCGCGTACCCACGCATTGGAACAGCAATCGAGAGATCAATGTGCGCAGATATGCGCATTGACAGAGAAATTGAGATGCCAACAGGCACTAATTGAGGAATTGAAACGCCCGATATGCCCGCCATCGGTAAGAGTGGGATTTGGCGTGCATCTATTTGCTCAACAAATAGTGCCTAGTTCTGGGGCACAACCAGTTAATCCCGCGAACAATAACAGAAATTTTAGATGACAGTAATCTATTCTTTCTGCTGACACCGCGTCTCTGGCAACAAAAAGACAATAAAAATCGCTGCAATAAATCCCGCAGGGAAAATAAACATCGCCCACGAAAAATCGCTCGCTGCAAAATGCGTTGAGAGATGGTGCAGGCGCGAAAATAAATGTCTATCTAACAAATAACCAAAAAATGGCTGGAAAATCGCACTGCCACCTTGCACCGAAATATTCACTACGCTGACTGACATTGCGGTAATCACACGCATCGAGTTTTCTGCAACCAAGGGATAACCAATAATTTGCGCACTGGAACAAATGCCAATCAATAAAAACAAACCATACAAGGTAATCAGCGATAAATTTGGCACAAAAATAACAACGGATATTAACACCAACGATAATAACGCGCCCACTAACATCGGCGGACGACGCATTTGAATTTTATCAGAAATCCATCCAACCAATGGCGAACCAATCATCGTTCCCACAAACAACATGGATGACACTTCTGATGCGTGAACGCGAGACACATTGTGTGTGCTCGTTAAATATAAAACGCCCCACAATCCGCCCAACAAACCAACCGGTAAATTCATAAAACAAACATACAATCCGCCCAACCAATTTTGCATGCGCAAAAACGCAAGACGAAATGTTTTTAAAAACCCCATTTCATGAATTATTTCCAATTCAATGGAATGCGCTTTCGCTTGATCATTCGGATAATCTCGTACAATCAATAAAATTAAGAAAAAGAAAAGGACGCCGAGCAATGCGTCAATTTGTAATGCGACACGCCAATGCACTGTTTTTGCCAACATCTCCATCGGCGCTTGCGAAACCCAACCGCCTAACATCGCAATCGTTAAAACCAAACCAATTGCCAATGCCATATGATTCAGCGGAAACCATCGTGATGCTAATCGAATAACACTTAAAAAACAAAACGCACTTCCAATGCCTGTTAAGAAACGAAAAAAACAAGCCCACGCAAATGAATGGGAAAACGAGAACAAGGCGGTACCTACAATACAAATGCCGAGCGCAATTAAAATCACGCGACAAGTTGCATAACGATCCAATAATATTCCTGCCAAAAATAAAAAAACAACATTGGCGATAAAATAAAATGAAGACAAAATCCCTAATTTTTCTGCATCAATATGAAATGCTTGCATTAACGAACTCGAAATCGAGTTAAACATATTCATTTGAATAAATTCATAAAAGAAAAATAAAGACGCCACAATGACAACCAACCACGCGCGAAACGTGGCTTTCACAGGAATGGATAATGAATGATCGGAATAATCAAGATGAGATGACTGCTGCATTATTAATTGACTCCTCAGATTTAACACCATCGCATGATTCTTCATATGAAAGCGTATGCGTTTCTTTTATCGCAAAAGACGCAAAAAGCGCTAACACAAAAGCAATAGGCATAATTAAAAAAGCCAAATGATAATCGTGCAACGAATAATGTGGAATGCCATCTTGCATAACATGATTCCAATGCAAATTTAATAACATGGGAAAAACAGGAATTAAAAAACCGCCCGCCATAATCAACACGGACGCTAAACCTTCTGCCGTACCCGTTAACACACTGGGATTGCTTTCCGCAATTAATGCGTAAGAAATAATTTGTGAGCTGATCACAAAACCCAACACGAAAAATAAAATTAATAATTCCTCTAGTGACAAATGGGGAATATACATGATTGCAAAAATAACACCAATTGAAGCAACAGCGCCTACCATCATCGGCATTTTGCGTTGTTCAATTAAATCGGAAAACCAACCCAACGCAGGTGATCCAATAATCATGCCGATAAAAAGCATCGATGTAACAAACGATGCATCTACCGCGGACAATTGTTGTGTTTGCATCAGATACCAACTTCCCCAGGTTGAGCCCAACAAGAAAATCGGTAAATTAATAAGCGAGGTATATAAACCACCCAGCCAATTTTGGGTATTAGAAATAGTTTGACGCAGTGCTCGCCAAAATCCAATTTTCTCCAGCGAAACATGTTGCGCTTCAAAAAATGTTCTCTCGCCCGCCGGAAAATCACGCACAAAAGCCACAATCACTAATAACATAATAAAACCAGCTGCCGCGTCAAATCGTAATGTGTTTCTCCAACCCACCATCTCAGTTAATGTTGTGAAAGGTGTTTGCGCCATCATGCCGCCCAGCATTGCAAATGTCACAATCAATCCCACTACCAACGCCATGTGTTTTGGTGGAAACCAACGCGATGCCAATCGTACGCAACTCAACAAACAAAATGCGCCACCTACGCCGGTAATCAAACGACATATTTCTGCTTGCCACAATGCGGTTGTAAATGAAAAAAGAAATGCACAGGTTGCACAGGTGAACATTGCAATAATAATAATCAGACGCGTAGGGAAACGATCCAAAATCATGCCTGCTGGAAATAAAAATAAAACGATAGCATACATATAGCATGCTGAAAGCTGACCCAATTGTGTTGCATTCGATAAATGAAAAGCTTTGTACAACGACGGATCCAATGCGTTGAACATATTGACTTGCATGAATTCAAAAAAAAAGAAAAGTGAAGCAGAAAAAACGACGATCCAGGGTTGAACGCGTTGGAAACTAGGCATGCTGGTTTTCGCTCCCCGATAATTGACCCATGGGAATTCTACACAGAGTCTTCCGCGCTGACAACGCTTTTAAAAAATGGAACTATAATTAATAATACGCATGGAAAACTTGAAGATAAAAACAATAAGTTAAAAAGGAGACCGTTATGCAAGTCCCTGTTCAAATCACTTTTCGTGATTTTCCCCATTCTGATGCGGTCAATACACACCTGCACGAGAAGATCGATCATCTACAAAAATTTTGTCACAACATCGTGGCTTGTCACGTGGTGTTGGAGTTGTCCAGTAAAAATCGTCATCAAGGCAATTTACACAACACGCGAATCACGCTAACCGTTCCTGGAAAAGAATTGGTATCAACACACAATGAAAATGAAGATTTATATCTTTCCATTCGTAATGCATTTGATGACATGACGCGCCAACTAGAAGAGCACACTCGATTAACGAATGCTAATCATCATCAATCGCTGATGTATGGAAAAATTGTGCGTTTATTTAATGGTGATGGATTTGGTTTTATCGAAAGTGAAGATGGCACGGAATTTTATTTTAATGCTAGTCACGTGCAACATCCCGATTTTCACAAACTGTCAGTAGGAATGCCAGTGCATTTCATTCAAGAAGCAGGACAGGATGGTCCGCAAGCGCATCGCGTGAAAGTGATTGAAAGATGAAACTCATCTCTTGTATTTCACGATAAAAACGAGGATAGTTTTTAACTGGAAATGAAAGCAAGGGAGATGCCAGATGCATGAAACATTACGTGATGTTGAAATAAGAATCCGTTTGTCGTTAGAGCGGGGAAAAAAGGATTGGAATGCAGATCAGTGGAATACAATGGGCATGCATTACTACAGTGGGACCAACGGTTGTGAAAAAAATTACTGTAACGCCAGACTGTGTTTTGAAAATGCATTGTCTATCAATTCACAACATCGGAATGCGCGCAATCAGTTGCAACTGATTCACCGCGCTGGCGTCGACCAGATTTTTGAAGCCGCTTACAACAACGATATCGCACAGCTAGAAAAATTACTATTAACCAATCCTACATTACTCAATGCCAAATTTATTGAAACGTCTCCAATTGCGACACAGATGTTGGCGTGGACTACGTATTTGTTGATAAAGGGCGTTGGTGTTATGTCAGCAGGAGTGGCTTTTGCTGGTTTTATGACGTTAACAGCAGAAACAGCAGGTACTCACCTTGTTTTATCCAGTGGTTTTGTAGAAAGTACTCGTAGATTATTATGGGTAAACGACTATGACAAAGTGTTACGCTATAGCATGTCTATTCGAATTGATTGGACACCGCTGCATTTTGCGGCACTCGCAGGCGCAATCGATGCCGCTAAATTTTTAATCGCTCAAGGTGCTGATACAACAGCGCAAGCGAATGGAAAGACCTACGCTGGCATTAGTGAAAGCGCACAATTTAATGCTGAATGTGCGAAAGCCATTTTGCGTAGAGATACTCTTCAACGTCAGCACGCTGATAATATCTCAGCACAAAATACGCTGATAACGCGGGAAAACAATGGAAGACAAAGGTTAGAGACTGAGGAATTGACATCAAGAAATAGGATTAATAGTTTTTGGCAACCATTCCCTACCGAATCCACTAAAAAACTAGTCAATAATGACAGCAGTTCATCACAGAGGTTTGACAACTGTAACTGTGACCAAGATGAAGAAGATGTAGAAGATGTAGAAGATGTAGAAGATGTAGAGCCTTTGACAAGAAAGGGATTTTCTGCCGGTCAATGATAGATTAGACCTCTTGCATAACCTTGAGTAATGTGACGAGGTCACAGAAAAAATTTTCGAAAAAGCGGAGTGTACACGTTAGTACATGAGCATTTTGAGGAAATTTTTTCGAAGAGATTGTCCATTAATCGAGGTTATGCAAGAGGTCTATTAATTCAGATTACTTCTTTCCTGTCTGCCTCAAGCGAAAATGTTTTCGACACGTCGCAACATATTTTTCATTTCCACCAATTTCAATTTGCTCACCCGCGGTAACCACTTCTCCTTTTTCATTCACGCGTAAATTCATTGTCGCTTTTTTTCCGCAATGACAAATAGTTTTTAATTCAATAATATTATCTGCCCACGCAAGCAAATAAGAGCTACCTTCAAAAGGTTCACCACGAAAATCAGAGCGAATGCCATACGTTAAAACGGGTAGTTGCAAAAAATCACACACATTTGATAACTGCTCAATTTGCGCTTTCGTCAGAAATTGCGCTTCATCAATCAATACGCAATGGATATTGGGATTATCAGCTAATTTTTTTTTAATGGAATCGAATAAATTAAATTTTTTGTCGATTGCGATTGCTTCATTTTGCAAACCAATTCGCGATGCAATTTTCCCAATACCATAACGCCGATCAATGATCGGCGTGTACAACAACGTGTCCATGCCACGTTCATTATAGTTATAGCTAGATTGCAATAATGTTGTGCTTTTTCCAGCATTCATTGCAGAATAATAAAAATGAAGTTTCGCCATCGTGATACATGCCTTTGCGTATTATGAAAATATTGATTAGGATAGAGCGCATTAGACTTCTTTTCAAACCCAACGAACGGAGATTTTTAATGAGCGATTTAGTCATTAACACAGGCGATGAACAGTTTCAAAATGATGTACTCGAATCTCACTTGCCTGTTTTAGTTGATTTTTGGGCGCCGTGGTGCGGACCTTGTCGCATGTTGGCACCGGTTATCGACGAAGTAGCACAACAATTTTCCACTCGTGTTAAATTCGCCAAAGTCAATGTCGATGATCACCAAGAAACACCCGCAAAATATGGTGTTCGTGGCATCCCCAGTTTGATGTTATTTAAAAATGGGGAAATGGTTGCAAACAAGGTGGGCGCACTCACTAAATCACAACTGGTTGCTTTTTTGGAGGAAAATCAATAAATAGTATGAGCGTTAAGGAACGTGCACAGGGTTCACTTTTTCTTGCATTTTGGATGCAAAACCACTAGAATTGACTTAATTCGAAATACATATTCCCCCACACTATAAATCCAACATGCCAATTTTTTTGTGCAATTTCGTTTAATTTCAATTTTTCAACACAACACTGAAGGTAAGAAATATCTATGAACCTAACTGAGTTACGGGATCAAAGTCCTGCTGAATTAAGTCATCTCGCAGAATCGCTGGGCGTTGAAAACGTCAACAGCATGCGCAAACAAGACATGATTTTTTCGATTTTAAAAACACACGCTAAAAAAGGGGAAGATATTTACGGCGATGGAGTGCTTGAAATTTTACAAGATGGATTTGGTTTTTTACGTTCATCGAACAGCTCCTATTTGGCAGGTCCCGATGATATTTATGTTTCTCCCAATCAAATCAGACGATTTAGTTTACGTACGGGCGACACCATTATGGGAAAAATTCGTCCGCCAAAACAAGGCGAACGTTATTTTGCATTATTAGAAATTGAAAAAACCAATTATGAATCACCTGAAAGCACACGTAAAAAAATTCTTTTCGAAAACTTAACACCACTGCATCCTGATGAGCGAATTATTTTGGAAATTGGAAATGGTTCAACAGAAGATGTGACGGCGCGTATTATTGATCTTGTTTCTCCGATTGGAAAAGGCCAGCGTGGATTAATTGTTTCTCCGCCAAAAGCCGGCAAAACAATGATGTTGCAAAACATCGCGCACTCCATCACACACAATCATCCAGAATGTATTTTAATTGTGTTGCTTATTGATGAACGTCCAGAAGAAGTAACAGAAATGGAACGCTCCGTGAAAGGCGAAGTGATTGCCAGCACATTCGACGAACCCGCCTCTCGTCACGTACAAGTAGCAGAAATGGTAATCGAAAAAGCAAAACGATTGGTCGAACACAAAAAAGATGTCATTATTTTACTGGATTCCATTACTCGTTTAGGTCGCGCTTACAACACTGTTATTCCCGCATCCGGAAAAGTATTAACCGGTGGTGTAGATGCCAATGCGTTGCAACGCCCCAAACGATTTTTTGGTGCCGCGCGAAATATTGAAGAAGGTGGTAGCTTAACGATTATCGCAACGGCATTAGTCGATACTGGATCGAAAATGGATGAAGTGATTTACGAAGAATTCAAAGGAACCGGTAATTCTGAAATTCACTTAGATCGTCGTATCGCGGAAAAACGTGTATTTCCTGCAATTAATATTAATCGCTCTGGCACACGTCGTGAAGAATTAATTACAAAACCCGATGAACTGAAAAAAATATGGATTCTTCGAAAAATATTACATCCGATGGATGAATTGGCGGCCAGTGAATTCTTAATCGATCGCCTCAAGCTCACAAAAACAAATGGTGAGTTTTTTGATAGCATGAAAGATAAATAAAAAAGCGCGAGCAAAGCGAGCAAATAAACGTTAATCAGAACCGCGCGCGAGGGAGTGCGAAGCACGACTAAAGCAAGCGGATATTTTGTGGGATACGCGCAGCGGATATTAATGCGCGCAAGCGGGAAGCTTCCGCATCGCCTTCAACACCTCAATCAACTCGGCAAAATTTTCAAAGAGTTGATAAAACAGCGATCGATCTAACTGATGGGGTGCGGCGGAAAATGATAAAACATAATAAGCATTTTCACCCACGTTTTTAAAATAATCAGCGGAAACATTTTTTCGTTTTGCACGATCAGGAAATAATCCGGCCAAAATTAAGCATTGGTCGCCCACTGTGCGTAACAGTTGAAAATGCTGATTGGATTTCACGTGCACGTAATTGAGAAAATCCATTGCGAGCACACTGGACGCAATAGCAAGATTGCTCGTGTGTGCATTGAGGGTGATAACCACATAGTTTTCAACGGGTTCCACCAGTCGAAATCCTGCATTTTCTTGCCCTTCAATGACCAACTGTCGCCATTCAGCAATTGAGGTCGGTTCAGATCGAAAAATATTCATGAAAGTACCCTCCATGAACTTAATTATAGCGTAAACTACACCCTAATATTCAATCCGGCGATTTCTTGCTCTGTCAATAAATCCTGTTTTTTTAGCTGCGGCAGCAACACCTTCAGCGACTGCACATCATGCGTTTTGATATAAATCAGTTTGAGCGATTTCAACAGCAAATAATTTTTTGGCTCTTGTTGATACAATCTTTTTAAAATAATCAATGCATCATCTACTTGATCCGAATCCAGATAAAATTGCGCTTGCGATAACTCAATGTCAAAACGCGCTTCTGGGTTTATTGTCAACGCAGTTTTCAAATAACGATCACGCGAATGATAATCTCGTGACCAATGCGCTGCTTTTGCTGCTAATAAATAATTTGCATAACGATTATTTTTATCCACGCTTTTTGATTTATCCGCTATTTCTGCCGCATTTAAAAAATATTTTTCTGATTTTTTAAAATTTTTAAGTTCACCCTTCGCCAGTTCAACAACGCCATGCATAATATCATGTTGATATTCTTGCGCGCATACTAATTTTTTTCGTCGTTTTATTGCAGCAGGAATGCCGGCAATATTTTTAAAAACACGAACAATAAAATAAAAAACAACAAAAGCGATGATTAACGAGACAGCAGCAACCCACAACGTGGTGGTGATAACCCAATGATGATAAGACAACACCACAGAACCCGGATCTTCATGAATTAAAAATCCGACACCCATCGCTGCCAATAAAACCAGTAAAAAAATGAATAAAATTTTCATTTAGGTTTCCACGCTCGTTGCTGCTTCAGCAGGGGGATTTATTTTTTTCTCAGGTGCTGGTGCTGGCTCAGTCGCTGGCGCTGCGGGTTGAGGATTCACATTCACTGACTGACTGGTTGGCGCCGCAATAGTCGCGCTTTGCAATGTTTTCAGCTGATTCACAATAGCCGGTGTTGCTTTTGATAATGCAAAATATTGTTGCAATAACGTTGAAACATTCTGGATAGCAGATTGAAAAATGGTTTGATTGTGATGCAACAAACTCCATTGCGCAATATTCACTTGCATTAAAATATTTTGTTTTACTGCCAATTCAACTGGTTGGTCTACAACAGGCGTATTCGTTTTTTCAACATGTCGAATCACAAATAAATTTTTCATAGACGACACTGCGGGCTGTGTCGGCACAACCGTTAATTGTTGAATGTGTTGACTGATATTATTCAGCTGCAAAAATAAGGGTTGCACATCACTGAGATCACCGGATAATTGTTGCATTGATGTATCGCGACTATGCTGCAATTGTGTTGATTGTAGAGCCAGTGTTTTGGATATCATCATGAATTGCGTGTGTAAATAAACGGATGCGCCAACGGCTACAACGGAAATTAAAATGGCCACAATAGAAATGGCTTTCCCGCTACCGCTACGACTCACTTGTTCTGTTGCTTCTGGTGTTGTCATCATTACATTCCTTTTGTTGAATTGTCTTAATATTACTACACTCCCCTTAATGATTCACTGGTGCGGATGTATTTCGACGTTACGTGCACTAGTGACAAAGCACAGAAGCGGAGCAAAGAATCATCGCTCACATCCGCTCGTTACACTCGCGGTTCCGTACTAATTCACTAGCACACATAACGCAGCCACTATCGCCTCATCCGTCGCATTGTCCGCTTGGATAATTTTGTGAAACCCGATTATTTCCGCAGTCATTTTCATTTTATTATTAATCACAATCAGAGGTTGTTGAATCAACCATTCACGATGCACGGTGTTCTTAAAAATTTCCATCAAGTTTATCAAACTTTCAAAACTCGTGCTGACAATCACATTCACATTGGCCGACAAGATTTTTGGAAACACAGCACTCATATCATATTTTATTTTCTTGCGACGATATACATCAATGATGGTGACATGAGCACCACGTCTACCCAATTCATCTTTCAATATTAATCTGGAATTTTCACCGCAAATAATCATTATTTTTTTATTCGCAATCAATTGCAATTCGGGCAAAGCCAATATTCCTTCGCTATTAAATTGCGCAGGACAAATTGCCTCACATTTTTTTTCACGCAATGCTTTTTGTGTTGCAGGGCCTACTGCAATCGTTAGCACTCCCGCTTCTATCAGTCTCGCAGAAAAATAATTTACCGCGTTCACGCTGGTAAAAATAATCGCATCAACATTATCTGTTTCTGCCGTATCAAAACAAATCGGCTCAATATCCATAACCGGAAAATTAAAAACAACGCCGCCTTTTTGTGTAATCAACTCAGTTAAATGCTGTGATTGATGTTCTGGTCGTGTATTTAATACCGTGATGCTTGTTATATTATGCACGCAGTAATTTCTCCGCACCTTGTGATAATAAATTTTTTGCAACGGTTTCTGCACACTGCACTGCATCATTTACTTCACATTCTGCCTGTTCACGCAAAATAATTTTTCCATCCACGCTGCCCACCATCGCGGCAATATGCATTTTATTTTTTATTATTTTTGCATGCGCACCGATGGCTGAATGACAATCACCACCCATTATTTGATTAATCATGCGCTCTGCTTTCACACACTGCGCAGTAATGTCGTGATGTAAAAATGACAACCGTTCTTGCAGTTGCGCATCACTTTCACGACACTCAATGGCAATCGCACCTTGTCCAATGGCGGGTATAAAAATATCATCAGATAAATAAGATTGGATTCGCGATGATAAATCCAAACGATGCAATCCTGCTGCAGCTAAAATAATCGCATCAAACCGTTTTGCATCCAATTTCGCTACGCGTGTGTCAACATTTCCACGTAATAATGCAATACGTACATCGGGTCTGATGGATTGAAGCAAACAACTTCGTCTCGGACTGGCTGTGCCCACAATCGCATTCAACGGCAGTGATTCAATTTCAGAATAGTCATTTGAAACAAACGCATCACGTGCATCTGCACGTTCACAAATCGCTGCAATCATTAATTTTTCAGTTGGAAAAACAGACATATCTTTCATGCTATGCACAGCAATGTCAGCTTCATTGCTTAATAATGCGTTTTGCAGCGCCTTCACAAAAAGCGCTTTTCCACCAACATCTGCTAATGGAATAGTGGATTGTTGATCGCCTTCAGTCACCACGCCGATTAATTCTACGGTAATATCAGAATATTTTTTTTCAAGTAAAGATTTAACAAAATTGGCTTGCCATAATGCGAGTTTGCTTTTGCGAGTGGCGATTTTTATTTTAGTTGGGGTCTGTTGACATTTCGCATCGGTAACCATAAATATATTTATTTCACTTCCTTGTAAACACGCGCGATGCCACGGCATTATGAAGGACGTCTAAATTATTTTGCGTACCACTCTCCCTAAATAAAGAGGGTGTTAATCCTTTAATAATTTTTTGTATCTCAGGAAGTTTGTAAAAATTTGCGCCGCAACCTCTTGATGGATGGCTCATATACTGATCAACAAGAACATCTTGATGTCGTTTGTCATTTCCAAAATAATTAATAACGAATAAGAATAATAAACCAAGCGCTACCTCATTGTCTGAAAAACAGACGAAAATCAAAAAAAGCGGAAGTCCAAGCATCATGTTAAATTCTGCTTTTGGAATATTTCTCAATCCACTTGAAAGTCTAAAATCTCTTATTGATACTGGTACTTCTTCTGTCTTTCTGCTACTGCTACGGTTGTAATCATGCATTTCATTCTCCTTTTTGGTCAAATTTATCCAACAACACCTCTTTATCTTTCCAAATCTCATTAAAATACTGCTGCATATATGCACGGTAATCACGATCATTATAATAGTCGCCCAATAAATTGGACGTAATGGGCAACACATCGTATCGCACAATAATTTTTTCAAAATTGCCACAAGCAAATTCCCACAGACTCGGTGTTTTTTTTGGATAACAAATTGTGACACTCACAATGCCTGATAAAATATCATTTAATTCATTAATCACAATCGATGCACCACCCGCATGTGGTTTTAATAAATGATTAAAGGGGGATTGCTGACGCAATTTTTTTTGTGGTGTAAAACGCGTGCCTTCTAAAAAATTAATTAATGTCGATGGAAAATGGCGCAAACGATTACACGCCTTTTTTGTTGCCTCACTATCTTGCCCTTTTAATGTCGGATTTTTACGAATCGCAGCATGCGAATGACGCGACATAAATGGATAACCCAACGCATAACAAGCAATTCCGGCAAGCGGTAATTGCCACAGTAATTCTTTTTTCATAAAAAATTTCAGCGGCGGAATTTTTTCATTGAACACATTTCCCAACACCACAATATCCAACCACGAACGATGATTTGAAATCATCACATACCAACCTTGTTTTTTTAAATCACCGGTTCCCAGCACATTCCATTTGTTGCGTGTTGAAATCAGTGAAATCCATCGATTAATATGCGCAAACCACGCCGGTGTTTTTTGTAAAAAATGGCGTTGAATAAACAGGGCGATTGATTTCGGCAACAGCAAAACAAAAAGAGCCGTGCAAATAATAATGGCAGCGAGTAATAACAGATTAGCCGCATACAATATCAGCGAAATACAACCTCGTATTGCACGCAACATAAACTATTCTCCAAAAAAATCTACTTAAGCTCTTCTGCTTGTTCAAGCACATCTTTCACAATGGGTTTGACACGAACTTTAAAAGGACAATCATCTCGTTTTTGCGAATGACAATTATAAAGACCTTTTTTCGCTAACTTCCACAGACCTTCATTTGGCTGAAATGTGAGCGCATGATAAATCAACAAAATAGGTAACGTAGGTTGAACAACGGGTTTTCCCTGCATGGTAAAACGCTGCTCCGATGTATACACACATGTCAACTGACCTATTCTTTCACCAATCCATTGTGCGCCAACAAACTGAATAGGGTTAGTCGCAAACGACAAATCATAACTTTTCCAAGCGCCGACATTATTGTTTGCTGTCCAATTTCCTTTTACCGGATCTTTTTTAAGATCATTGATATTCGGACAAAATGCATCGGGTTCTGCTGTTGTGGTTGTACTGGTTGTTATTGTCGTTTGCGCATCAGCAGAACGATGTAAAACAATTGCAATAATAGCGATCACAATGATAATAACGATGATTATTTTTTTCATATTAAATGATTTATCTCAAAATGAGTTGCGTACCAAAATCAATCAGTGGTGTTACCAGTAAAATATTTAATAAC
Organism: Gammaproteobacteria bacterium RIFCSPHIGHO2_12_FULL_39_24; assembly: GCA_001802455.1. Taxonomy (GTDB): domain Bacteria; phylum Pseudomonadota; class Gammaproteobacteria; order Coxiellales; family Coxiellaceae; genus 2-02-FULL-42-43. The sequence continues at coordinate 44,017 of MGXZ01000024.1, read as the reverse complement.
GTTAATCCCAGCAATGCAAAAATAGGAGAAATGTCTATCCCTGAAAAAGACAATGGAATCCATCGACGAATGCACGCTAACAATGGCTCTACCAATAAATACACCAATTGTGAAACAGGATTGGCTTGCAGCGACGGCACCCAACTCATCAACACGTTAATAAAAATACTGTAAATATAGATGTAAACAAACTTAGCCGAGATTTGTCCAAACGCAACCACCACCACACCCACTGCACCAGGCATCCCACCGAATTGCACCAGCCACAATAAAATCACCTCAACAAACTGCAAAATAAACGCTATCAATAAAATGGATAAATCAAATCCTTTTATTTCGGGAATTATTTTTCGAACGGGCAATAATATTTTTTCTGTTAACTTATACATGAGTTGCGACAATGGATTATTCCAACTGGCGCCCCGTTTTTGCATTAACAGTCTGAGTAGTAAAATAACGATGTAAGCATCAAACAAAAAATGAATCATTAACGCGGTGGCGGAAATAATGGGACCCATAATATTTTCTCTTCAGAATGCTGTGATGAAGTGCATTAATTGTAAAGTAATGCGCTCACGCTGTCATCTCTCTCCAAAAATCGCCGTACCAATTCGCACCATTGTACTGCCTGCTGCAATGGCTAATTCAAAATCGGCAGACATTCCCATCGACAACGTATCCAATTCAAATCCCGTCGTAATTAATTCTTTCTGCAATTGCGCTGTTTTCTCAAATGCGGCTGGCGAATTATTTTTCGCAGGGATTACCATCAATCCCCGCAAACGTAAATTTTTATAGTGCAGTAATTCTTTCGCGAATGATTTTACCTTTTCCGGCAACACACCCGATTTTGTTTTTTCGTAATCGATATTCACTTCAATGCAAATATTCAACGATGGCAATTGCGCTGGACGTTGCGCATTTAATCGTTCTGCTATTTCCAAATGATTAATACTGTGCACCCACTCAAAATTGACTGCAATTAATTTTGTTTTGTTTGATTGAATTGAACCGATAAAATGCCATTCAATATCCAGATCAGTTAATAGTGGCATTTTTTTCAGCGCTTCTTGCGCATAATTTTCAGCAAAGCGTTTTTGTCCCGCCAAATATAATTCACGCATTTTTTCGACAGGCTGTTTTTTGCTGACCGCCAACAACACAACGGACTGCGGCACACGATGATATTTTTTTTCGGCGAGACGGATACGCTCACTCACACTCACACTAATTTCTCCGGCCCCGCTTTTTTAATTTTCTCAGCAACCGTAAATTGCTTAAAATTCTCGATAAAACTATCGATCAACAAATTGGTTTTTGTGCGATACGCGTCAGTATCAGCCCATGTTTTTCGCGGATCCAACACTTTTGCATCAATACCACGAACTTGTAATGGAATAGATAAATTAAATCCGGGCAATATTTCGGTTGGTTGCGAAATCAATTGATTTGAAACCGCTGCTTGCACCACAGCGCGCGTAGTTGGAATTGAAAAACGATTTCCACCTTCTCCATACGCACCATTTGTCCATCCTGTATTAATTAAATAAACTTGCGCACCTGATTGATCGATGCGTTTCATTAATAATTCTGCATACACGGTTGCAGGACGCGGAAAAAAGGGCGCGCCAAAACAGCGGCTAAAAGTTTGTTTAATCGCACTGCCGCTGCCCATTTCGGTGCTGCCCACCAATGCTGTGTATCCGCTGAGAAAATAATACGCCGCTTGCTCTTTTGTTAAAATAGAAACGGGCGGCAACACGCCATACAAATCACACGTTAAAAATAAAACGGATTGCGGGATACCCGCTTGATTGCGCTCAACACGCTTTCTGATGTGTGCACGCGGATACGCAGCGCGGGTATTTTGCGTCAAACTACCATCCCTGTAATTCGGAATGGTTTTTTCATCGAGCACCACATTTTCCATAATCGCGCCATCACGAATGGCATGCCAAATCACGGGTTCATTTTTTTCCGATAAATCGATACATTTTGCGTAACATCCGCCTTCGAAATTAAATACGCCGTGATCACTCCATCCGTGCTCATCATCACCAATTAAATAACGATCAGGATCGGCCGATAACGTGGTTTTTCCAGTGCCGGATAATCCAAAAAATAAAGCCACATCATTTTCCTCACCAACATTGGCTGCACAATGCATTGGCAATACATCGTGTTCCGGCATCCAGTAATTCAAAACAGAGAACATCGCTTTTTTCATTTCACCGGCATAACGCATGCCGCAAATTAATACTTTTTTATCATTTAAATTAATCATCACGCACGCATCGGAATGGGTTCCATCTCGCGCAGGATCCGTTACAAAATTTTGTGCGGACAGCAACGTCCACGTTTTGTTTGCATCGTGTTTTTGGGTTGGTAAAATAAATAAATGCTGTGCAAATAATTGTTGCCAAGCACTTTCGGTAACAACTTTTACCGGCAAGCACAACGCATCATCGGCACCGACTTGCAAATAAGAGGTGAATTTATGGGTGACTGATTTTTCTGCAAAATATTTTTCAACGCGCGCCCACAAAGCGTGAAACACATCAGAAGAAACCGGTTGATTGATTGCGCCCCACTCTACTGTTTTTTCAGTGATCAGATCTTTAACAATAAAACGATCCTTCGGAGAACGTCCTGTGCGTTTTCCCGTTGTCACGGACAATGCACCGTTCTGACTCAACACACCTTCATTGTTTAAAATAGCTTGTTTTAAGAGTGATTCTACGGTTGGATTCATGATATGGACAGCCTTGTTAAGTTGTGCACTTTAAAAGAACGTGGCTCATCTTACAAAATAAGCGTGGATAGGACAATGGGTATGCGCTTTTTATTGGGGTGATGATAAAACTCCTTGACGGGAAGTCTTATCATGATATAATAGCCAAATGAAGTCCATTAAACGCGTCTTTAACATGAAATTGCCTCACGAAAAGTCAGCATTTTTGTGGGGGCCTCGCAAAGTGGGAAAAAGTTTTTGGTTGCGAGAACATTTCAAAAATGACATTGTCATTGATTTTCTTAAAACCGATGTTTTTGCCGATTATATTTCAAAACCAGCTTTGCTTCGTGAACGATATGCTGATGCAAACAAACGGATCATCATAGATGAAGTTCAAATGGTGCCCGATATTTTAAATGAGGTGCACTGGTTAATTGAAAATAAATCATTGTCATTTATATTAACCGGATCAAGTCCACGAAAATTACGCCATCATCATGCCAATCTATTGGGCGGCCGCGCTTGGCGCTACACAATGCACCCGTTGTGTTATCCCGAATTATCGAAAATCGATTTAGAAAAAATCATGGTGTCGGGTTTATTGCCAGCACATTTTTTATCTCACGATCCACTGCAAGAGTTGAGATCGTATATCGCAGATTACTTGAAAATTGAAATTGCATCTGAAGCGGTTGTGCAAAATATCCCTGCTTTTGCAGAGTTTTTGAAAGTAGCGGCCATTACGAGCGGCGAGTTAATTAATTACAACAATATTGCACGTGAGTCAGGCGTCAGTGCAAAAGTGGTGCGCAGTTATTTTCAAATTTTAGAAGATACGTTATTGGGTTTTCGATTATCCCCTTGGAAAAAAACAATTGATCGCCGTTTAATTGAAACAGAAAAATTTTATTTATTTGATATTGGTGTTGCCAATTATCTCTCAAGGCGCGCTCCAAAAATCGGAACACCCGAATTTGGAAAATCATTTGAACATTTTATTTTAATGGAATTAATGGCGTACCAATCTTACAAAAATCCCGAGCTCGAATTAAGTTACTGGCGAACCGCGGGCGGATTCGAAGTTGATTTTATTTTAAATGACATGCAAACCGCCATCGAGATTAAAACATCCAAACGTGTGCATGATCATGATGCACGCGCACTGAAATCGCTTCAAGAAGAACACACCGTGAAAAAAAGCCTTCTAATTTCTTTTGAATCCGAACCTAAAAAAATCTGCGGCACTGTATTGTGCTTACCTTGGAAATTATTTTTAGAAAAATTGTGGGATGGGGAGTTTGATTAACAACTATAGACCTCACATTATAAACGTGCACTAAATGACGCTCAGATTGCAAGCCAAAAATGCGAATAATTCTAAAGAAGTGAGTGCATTTTTTGAATTTTTCCTCAAAGGCTGAGGAGGTGACGTGGTGCGATTCCCCTTATGCTGAGCGCATACGCGCGAGGCAAAGGGGTCGCGCCACTGTCGGATCCCCGCAAGCCTAAATAGCAAAAATTAAAAAAATAAACGAGCGGATGTAAGATCAATTATTCGCATTATGGGAAGTGAGTGCATGTTTATAATAGACCTCTTGCATAACCTCGATTAATGGACAATCTCTTCGAAAAAATTTTCTCAAAATGCTCATGTACTAACGTGTACACTCCGCTTTTTCGAAAATTTTTTCTGTGACCTCGTCACATTACTCAAGGTTATGCAAGAGGTCTAATGTGATGTCTATATAGTCTTAGAATGCAAATTAAGCGCTGATTTCTTTACATCCGCTCGTAGATGATATGACTGCTTTAAAAATCTGAATGCTTGCGGGTGAATGGGGCGTACCTGTTTTTCGTGAACATGACACAAAAACAGGCACACCCCATTTCCCACTCGCTTGAAAATTTATCAAAGCAGCCATATCCTCACTCGCTTCTTCAAGTCAGCTCTTAATTCATTAGAGCCTTAGACAAGACACAACATCTGCTCAATCGCTTTTATCGCCATATATAACAATTTTTCATGCGCGATCAAATGAATAAATCCATATTTTTCATAAAAGCGCACAGCCTCTTTATTAATGGCTTCAACGACAACCGCAAAAGAAGCGATCGCTTTACTGGATTCACAAAAGCGATGCAGCGCATCCATTAATAAAATTTCACCCAGCTTTTTACCTTGATATTCTTTATCGATCGCCAAACGTCCAATTAACGTGGCAGGAATAAGCGGATAATTTGGCAATTTTTTTGTTATTGCTTGAGATAAACAGCGTGATTCGATGGTCATAGACGATAGGGTATAAAATCCAGCTACAACATTACATTCCGCATCATGCAAAATATAAGTTACCGCAACATGCCTGCGTTCATCTTGAGTTGCTTGTTTTTGCAAATACGTGTCCAAAGACGTAATACCACAAGTAAATGATTTGCGTATATGTGAAGACTGTAGTTTTTCAATAGAAAAACGTGAATCGCAATCCGCTATCATGAACGTTTTTTTCCTTGGAATTTTTTATAGCGTTGAGCGGCTTTTTTTAATGCGACGTTTGGTTTCGGCGGATTCAATAAAATACGCACAAAATTTTCAGAGTCTTTCACTGTCAATGTAATAATCGCGTGCTCACGAATCACTTTATTTGCCGCTTCTTGAGAAACGGTTACAACAAAATCCGTAAGCGATCGACCCAACAAATCCGCAGCATGTTGCAATAATTCTTTCTGCGCACGGCTCAACCGCGCTTCGAGACGTTCCGCTTTTTCTTCTGAATATAATGGATTGTGTGCTGATTGACTCATTTTATCCTCATGAAATAATTATACGGCAAGTAACCGGATAACGCAACCATGGTTGCTGACAGACAGTTGAGCATGACTACGCATGGTTCACTTGCCATTTTTCTCAAATTGTTATAACATGTTACTATACAACTTATAACATGTTAAAAGATATGAGCATGAAAAATAAATCTCGTGAAATGCAAACTTACATTTTATCACAAGTTGAAAAACACCCTGGTGATATCGCGACACTGATTTGCAAACGTTTTTCCGTTACCCGAATGACCGCTATTCGACAGCTAACAAAATTAATTGATCAGCAAAAAATAATGAAAAGCGGGAAAACATCAGACTCCCGATATTTTTTAGCGGAATCAAAAAACAAATTAGTTGATTTAAAAATTGAAAAAACACTCGATGAATTTACCGTGTTTCAAAAATATTGTGGTGCTGAGCTCAAAACACTCCCTGAAAATCAATATCAAATTGCAGAATATTGTTGCACTGAATTAATCAATAATGCAAAAGATCACTCTCAAGGAACACGCTTGCATCTTGAAACAAGATGGGAAAACAAAGGTATTGCTATTCAGGTGAGGGACAACGGCGTCGGTATTTTCAAAAAATTGAAAACTGAATTACAGCTTGCCAATCTTGAGGAATCATTACTGATGCTCACAAAAGGAAAAGTAACAACCGATTCCAATAATCACACCGGTGAAGGTATATTTTTCTCCTCACGCGCAGCGGATCGTTTTACCATCGAGGCAAATAAAATAAAATATACAAAAGACAACATTGAAAATGACTGGTTTTATGAAAAAACAGATCTAAAAAGCGGGACAAAGATAACATTATTTATTGGAAATAAATGTGCGCGCATTTTAAAAGATATTTTTCAAGAATACACCAACCCCAGCGATTATCATTTTGACAAAACCGAAATATTAGTCGAATTATCCCGATTTGGTGATGAACGCTATATTTCTCGCTCGCAAGCAAAACGAATCTTAATCGGGTTGGAAAAGTTTAGGCGTGTCGTGCTAGATTTTCGCGGCATTGAAACAGTTGGACAAGGTTTTGTTGATGAAGTGTTTCGTGTTTTTCAAAACAAAAACCCCGCAATTGAAATCTCCTATCGCCATGCCAATGATAACGTGACATTTATGATTGAGCGTGGATTATAAATGCGAATTAAGCGCTAATTAAAGTAGCGAATGATCGTTTGTCGAAAAAAGCAGAGCATACACGTTAGTATGTGAGCATTTCGAGAAAATTTTTTCGAAGAGATTGTCCATTAATCGAGGTTTGGAAAGAAGTCTATTGATCTAGCCAAGGAACATGTGCGAAATAACTCATAGGGGTTGCTCCACGCGCTGCTTGGTCAGTGGTCATTTTTTGTAGTTGCAAACTTAACATATTTGTTATATTATTACACTATAGGCATCACATTATGAACGTGCACTAAATGACGCTCAGATTGCGAGCTATTAAAACGTTCTGAATGAAAAAATGCGCAGGAATAGTTGTAACTATTTCAAGCGTTTTTGAGTGAAGAACGTTTTAAGAGCGACGCAAGATGAGATGTCAGTGAGTGCACGTTCATAATGTGAGGTCTATATATGAAATGGACGATAATATACTACAACGAAAATCTTCAGGAGTGGGTTGATCAAATGCCGGTTGGCATTCGAGCCGCCTACACAAAACTCACTGAGTTGCTGACAGATTTCGGTATGGACTTGCGAATGCCGCACTCACGACCTATGGGCGGCGGATTATTTGAGCTACGCCCCAAAGGCAAAGAAGGAATAGCGCGAATTTTTTATTGCACAATGGCTGGCAAACAAATTGTGATGCTGCATGGATTCATTAAAAAAACACAAGAGACGCCAAATAAAGAATCGGATATTGCAAGACGACGTATGAAAGAGGTGAAAAATGCCCACAGAAAATAATAAATATGCGCCAACACGCAAAACACATGATGCGATGGTTAAAGAATGGATGCGTGATCCTGCTTTTAAATCAGAATATAATGCATTGGAAAAAGAATACGCGCTCATAAAAGAAATGCTTCAAGCACGCAAGCACGCCGGATTAACGCAAGAAGAAGTTGCAAAACGTATGGGAACCAAAGCACCCGCCATCGCACGACTAGAAGCAACGAGTTCGCGTGATAAACATTCACCCGGAATTAGCACGCTTAGAAAATACGCGCATGCCGTTGGGTGTGAGTTAGAAATTCACCTAAAGCCTTTCTCAAGAAAAAAAAAGGCTTGATTGTTCAAATTACGGCATTCGACAATTTTTGAACAATCTAAAAAATTCATCTGCTGGGTTGCTGCTGAATGAATTTATCGATGTTTTTCCACAAGGTTGCGCACAGTAATTGTTTATAAAAATAAACACCCTCTTTCACCCGCGTCACTGTATTTTTATACGTTCACCCTATGCGACTTGGGTATATACCCAACGGAAACGAAGATGCGGGTCGTGAATATCAATGAGTTACACTGACACCCACCCCATTTACTCAAAACTCAGGCCAAAAATTAATACTTCCTTAATGTTTTTTCGATACTATTTTAGGTAGGTTGTACCATAATTAGCGGGAGCCCAGCTTCTTACGGAATAGAAGTTTTTTAGCATACGGAACGTGCGCGAGAATTTTGCAATGTGCGACATTCAACAAAGCGCGAGAACAGTATGCCAAGAGAAGAAAGAACTGAAGGTAGCACACCAGAGAACACGCCACGCAATCAGAGTGGTGCTACTACTGGTGCTGCACAAAGTGCGCCTCCACCTGCGCCGCGTCCGATTGCGCCGGGGTGTTTGGTGTTTACCATTCCTATTTACACCGGAGCAGTTAATACAGAAACATCGCATGTTAAAGATGAACAATTAGGCACGCAAGAAAATAATCGATATGAATCGGTTTGTACTAACATATTAAAATCTTACGAAAAGAATTCACCTGCTTTTTCTAGTGAAAATTATTTAGTCGTTTTGCAAAATGTCAATATGTCGTACACAAAAACAACACCGAAAGATACTGTACGTGTCATTAGGACAATAGCAAACAACAACCCATCTCAAGAAGCATTCAAAGAAATTTATCATGCAGTTGGCGCTGGAAAAACAGTGTGTTTTGGAACAAAAAAAATATGTGGTGATGAAAACATCAACTTAACAAATACTACGCCAGAAAAAAAAGAGATAAGCGAAGTCAAGAAAAAAACAGATGAAAAAAATAAAGCTTCACAAAAAGAAAAAGATGAAGATGAGTTTCAAAAACTAATCGCCTTTACAAAATGGCTAAAAGATAACGACGGCGTTGACGCTGTTTGCGCAATCGAAACAAATAAAAAATCAAAATTAGACAATGCGCTAGCAAATCCTTTCTTGTTCGGAACAAAAGGTGAGCTCGCAAAATCAGGCTTCAGCGAAAAAGATCCTTTCATCCTTGCATTTAAACAAGGCGTGCGGGAAGCGAAAATTGATGTATTAATAAACGAAGCAGAAACAGTATTAAAAGAAACAAGCAAAGACCCCCTAAAAGCGATACAAGCAGCAAGCTCTTCTCAGCAAGCAACTGCAATCCTAAGTGGTCATCAAGAAAAAATCGAAAAATTAACTAAGATCAATGCAAAACTTCAACTATTGTTGGGTTCGTTAGCACCTCAAGAGCGAAAAGATATCCTCACAAAAGAACGAAGCAACATCAACAATGAAATCGAATTGCAAATCACAACAGCAACCACAGACCAACGCGAATTTCGAAAAGCGATTCAATCAAAAAAAGCTGCTGAAGAAAAGCCGTACGCAGCTCTTAAAACAGAGCTTGAGGAAAATTTAAAAATCCTATCGGATTTGTTGGTGCTGTCAGGTGAAGTGGCTATACCTACATTAGAAAATGCAAAAAATGAGTTAGAAAAAACGGTTAATAAAATTACTCCGCTGCTAAAAAAAGATAAAGCTGTCTCTGAAGCAAAAGGCTTGAGTCTTGAAAAAATAACGAAGGTAAAAAAGGAATTAATAAAAGCTGAAGTGTTACTCTCTGTTCTTCACCTCACCGATAACTTAATTGCAATGAAGGGCGATGCAAATAAATTACCGGAAATGCAAAACTTAATCACTACCGCGCCCGACATAATTGCCAATGCAAAAAACATACTTGGAGAAAATAGCGATATTGTTACGGCAGCAGAAGGGGTTTTAGTAGAATGTAGGAAAGAAATACAAAGAAGCGCTGCTGAGGAAAATGAAACGCTATCAAGACAAGCAAACATAACAGAAGAACAAGCAGAATTTGATAAACTGACGCAACTACGTGCAAGCAGTGCAGCGCAGGCAAAACTACAAGAGAGCCAACATGAAGAGTCAACAAAATTAACACAATCAGAGTTAGAAAATAGAGACAAAATTAAAAAAGAATTCGACCTTTCTCAACAAGAAACACAAGGCAGAAAAAAAATAGTTGGTGAAGGCGACGCTGAATTAGCTGCTTTACAGGAAGAGTTCACAAAAGGCAAACGAGAAATAAAGGGAGCCGCCGCGCTGGAATCAGAAGAAAAAATAGCGCGCGATTCATTATACACTGAGTTTGAAAAAGGTACACAGCAAGCTAATTTTTCATTGGCCATCAAAATTTTGAATGAAATAAATAATGTGAAAAAACTGCATGAAGCAGCAGTGGACGTGTTACAAGGTGATGATACCACGCTAAAAGAGTTCGCAAACATCGCAAAAAATATAGCTACTGCAAATAAAAACGCGAATAATATTTTTTTAGAATTAAAAAAAATCGAGCAAAAACCTATTGAAATTACAACGCTTGAAAAAGAATATCAATCCGTTCTTAAAGAATCGGGGGTTGCTGTTCGCATTTTTGAAATCGTCAATCCACTCAATTTAGTGATAGACGATATAAAAGCATTGTTAGCGTTGGATAAATTTGACGCGGAATATACTGCTATTTTCAAAGAAAAAATTACTCAAGCTTATAACTTGTTAGGTAAGCTGAACGTTGGGATTGTTAGAGAAAAAAAACCCAATCCTCAGAATGAAATTATTACAATCGCAGAAAACTTTTTTCATAGAAACGAAATAGAGCTCAGTCATTTTGAAATTCGCTTCGCAATCATGTCACTTCCCCCGCTGAGTGAGATCATTGATTCGTTACAGACAAAATCAACCGACCAAGTTCTTAAGTCTATTGAGCAAAACTTAACAAGCGCCTTTGAAAAAATTGAGAATGCGAAACGTATCGCGCCAGAAATTGATTACAACACAACCACGATTGAGTTAGAGCAGTATCAACGTAAATTTAATTTAGCTGTTAATGTTTTTACGGAAATTAACAAAGCCAAACAGCTACAAGAAGAAATCGATTGGATCTTATCACCCCAAGCACATTTCAGCGAAGAGGCTGTGAAAAACATTGCGGAAAGATCACGGGAAATAGCGTCTAATAGAAACGGTATTCTATTGACTCTAGACACTCTTGAGAAGCATGCGCCTTCAGAAACCAAAAAATTGACTGTAGAATATAATCAAACGCTCATCGCACTTTCAAAAAAGGTTAGTCTCGTTGCTGATCTTAAAGAAAAAAAAGAATTTGCTGTTATCGCTCTTTCAGACAAAATGACCGCGATTAAAAATGAAATTAACAAACTCTTGAGTGATACACCAGATCAAGAAATTGAAACTAAGGATGTTGTTGAAGGTCTGCAAAAAAAATTGATTGATCTTGAAGATCAATTTTTTAAAAATTTATCTGCGAGTTACTACACACAGAAACAAAGATTAGATTTAACCATGCAGCGCGAACAATTACAAACAGCTTTGAGTAACCTCCCCCACTTATTAAACGCAAAACGCGCAGCAGCAGTGGTTTGCACAGAGGTGACACGCGCTCTTCAGAGTGAATTATCTACTGAAACAGCTTCTACAATGCTTCACGACTTAACAATACAAATCACTGCGCTGACAAGAGCCGAGGAATTGGCAGGTGTTAAAAAAATTGATGGGATAGACACGAGTCCAATCACTGAGCAGAAAAAATCTTGCGATACACTCGTTAACTCACTCACTCAATTAATAGAGCAAAAACAAAGAAGCGTTGTTGAGAAAGAAAAACAAACAAAATTTAATAAACTGACACAACTGCATACAAGCGGTGTGGAGCGGGTAAAACTACAAGAGAGCCAACGTAAAGAACGTGAAAAGTTAGCGCAATCAGAGTTGGGAGGTAGAAGCAACATTAAAAAAGAATTCGACCTTTCTCAAGAAGAAATGCGAAAAAGAAAACAAATAACTAGTGAAGGCATAACTGAATTAACTGCTTTAGAGAAAGCGCTCACAGAAGGCGAACAAAAAATAGAGGGCGCCACACTGGAATCAGAAGAAGAAATAGCGCGCGAGTCATTACATGCTGAGCTTAAAAAAGGTGCGCAACAAGCTGGCCATGCTGCTCAAACAAGAGTTGAGCGCGAAAAAGAAATCAATCAGCTTCTTCAAACGGCTTCATCAGATATTAAGTTTCAGCTCACATTAACAAATGCAATGAGTTCTGAATTTCTATCAATATTACAATTAAAAATGAGAAGCCAATATGAGGCGTTAGAACAAAAAGTAAATTTAATTCTTGATCAGGCAAAGAGTGGCGGTGTTAAATTCAGCGAGCAGTATACGACCTCCATGCAAATGCAACTGAAAAATCTGAAAGATGGTGTTGAATCATTAACCGCTAAAATTGATGAAGCGAAAAAAGAGGAGGCGGAAAATAGCAGGGCGTTCACTGAATCTCAGCAGAGAATATTATCTCAACAAGAAACACAAGGCAGAAAAAAAATAGTTGGTGAAGGCGACGCTGAATTAGCTGCTTTAGGGAAAACGTTCACAGAAGGCGAACAAAAAATAGAGGGAGCCGCGCTGGAATCAGAAGAAAAAACAACGCGCGAGTTATTACACGCTCAGTTTAAAGAAGATGCGCAACAAGCTGAACGTGTTGTTCAAACAAGAGTTAAGCACGAACAAGAAGAATACGCATCCCTACTTGAAATACGAATTCGGAGCGTTGAATTAGCGGTTAACAATCTTGACAGCGCTGTCGTCAACGCTACCAACAACGTTAGCGTTATTAACACATTAGATGATGGATATTTTAACGCAGTGGACGCAGTGACTCGCGCGCGAAACCAATTGCAAGATGCATATGATGGCGCTATAGCGATTTTAGGTAGCAATGCGTCCATTATTGTTCGCGCAAGTGAGATATTAATCAACGCTAACAAAAGACTCGTAATCGCTGAAGAAGAAATCACTCGTATAGCAATTCAACAAGAAGCGCGACCGAAATTAAGAAAAATAAAAACAGAGAGAGTAGAAGAATTCAATAAACTGACACAAGCAAAACTACAAAAAAGCCAACTTGGAGAGTCAACAGAATTAACACAATCAGAGTCAAAAGAGCGCCAGTTATTACACACTGAGTTTATGAAAAAAACACAACAAGCACAACAACTCGACCTTTCTCGACGAGAAACACAAGACAGAAAAGCAATAGATGATGAAGGCGAAGCTGAATTAATTACTTTACAAGAGGCGTTCACAAGACGCGAACAAGAAATAAAAGAAAAATCAGAAGCACTACAGAAAGAATTCAAAGAGCAGTATACTGTTTTTGACGCGAATATCACCAATGCGATTGCAATTCTGAATGCCGCTGTGTCATATGCAGCGTTAATTAAATTACGAGAAGAGCTAGAGACAATGCGTAAAAGATCAGCACAAGATGCGGATGGGCTTAGTAAAGAGGCGGCGACTGAGTTAACCGAAATCCACGGGCGATTGTCAACGCAAGTTGAAGGCGGGGCTCAAGATAAAAAAATACAAACAGAAAAAGCAGAGCAAGCATTACATACAATAAATACAACGCTTGTGGATGCAAACACAGCACTTCAAGACGTAATAGAGATTGATGAAAAAGATATTACTAAGTTGGAAAAGCAATTACCAATATCCCAACAGATTTTAACAACTGCTACAACTGATTTAACAGAAGCAAGAAAAAATGTATTGCCAACACACGACGATATTGCGCAAGCGAATAATCAATTGGCAGCGCTGCAGAATAAAATAAATGAAATGACGGTCATTATTTCACAGGTAAAAGAATTACAAAAAAATATTGATGATGCACTTGCTGCTGCGACTCAGCTTCAAAAGAACTTGACCACAGAAATTGAAAAACAATCAGCTGATCAAGCAAAAATTGATCTTATTGGTTTCAGCGCTCAATTAAATAAACTTAAAGCGGCAATTAATAACACAGCTGGGCATAATGGCGTTGACACAAGTAACGCGACTGCTGAATTAACAAAATTGCAAACAAGTGAAAAAGAATTTCAAGCGCGCGTTGAATTTAAAACGATGGCGGAAGGGTTTGAGAAAACATATGTTACTGCTAGTGAACAACTCACTGCAATACTTTCTGTACAAAATCCTGTCGAGCAATTGAAGCAACTCACCGCGCTCGAAAAAGAATTCAGTGAGTTGAAAGAAAAAATTGCTACTCAAGTAGAAGCAATAACAGCAACAGCAACATCTACCGAACAAGCAGACCAAAATCGACTTCAAGAAATTATTAATAATATTGATTTAAATTTAGCAACAATCACTGCGCAAAAAGTAGTGGCAGAAGATCACGTTAAAAAAATCACAGGTGATTTACAAAATAAATTAACTGCGTATACGCAAGCAGCGGACGTAGCACTTCATGCTGAAACCGCTCATGATTTCTTACAAAAACATCACGAATTTAAAACCGCAGAGAGCGCATTGAAAGCTGAAATAACGAAGTCTATTGGTATATTGAAAGACGCTGACATAATAACGAATGCTACAATTCAACTTGGCGACCAATATAGTGCTATTGCGCAAAAGGCTCAACAATTTATCAAGGCAACAAAAGACAGTACAAACCAAGCATCACTTTTTACAAAGTTCCAACTAATTGATTCCAATCTAAACCGTAGTAAACTTGAAGAACAAATTGACACCGTATATCCAGAAGTAATACGGAGTGTTGAGCTGCTAATAAAGAAAGTTACTGCGACCATTGAACTTGAAAAAATATATTACCCCAATCAACAATCTTCATTGCACGCCGTATTAACAACACTTAAAGATAAGTATAAAAAATTAGAGGAGGCGCATGGCACTGCTTTTGATCCGTTTGACAAACTTTCCAATACCGCAACTGACGCCGTTACTCAAGCTCAAGACGCGCTGACGACATATCAACAAAACAACACTGAAGTAAACTTCGGCGCATTCAAAGCAAAATTGGGAATTGCATTACGGGCGGTTGCGAGATTTAAAAGTCAAGCCGTTCCAGAAAACCAAACAGCACTCACTCTACAGGCTCAAGTTGATGTGCTTGAAACAACTAAGACTGATTTACTGCGAAAAATTAACGAAATAACTGCGAGTTACCAAAAAGAAATTGATAATTGCGCACGGCAACTAACAACATTAACAGAAATTAAAGCTAACATATCGACCGCCGCAATAATGACAGAAGAGCAAGTATCAGTATTGATGGCGGAAATAGCTTCCGTCTTTGATCAACTCAAGATTGTTTTGAACTTTCAAAATAACACTGACTTTAAAACCTACGCAACTGTTGAGCAAAAAAATACTCTAACAACACATCTTAAGAGCGCAGGAGATAAATACCAGGAACTTCTAACGTTATGCCAATTATTTGATGAAAAAATAAAAAGCACTACAGATAAACTTAAAAAACTGAATGAAAAAATAGACACCACTTTTCTGAGTGATTTCCGCCTCATGAACACAGCAGAACAGAGTGATGTGAACACGCTGCAAAACACTATCGCAACTTTAACAACAGCAATCGCCGATGCTCAGCCAATCTTGAGCGCAACTAATTCAATTTTGATCACAGCTCAAGGACACCTGGCTCGCTTAACTCAAAAATTAGTTGACATTCAAGCGCAATCTGGCGCTGGCAAAAAACCCAGCGACGCAACATCAGCAGCAACCACTCCCGCTGCCGCGACGGCAAAAAAGAAAAACGAAGTGCCAACCAATCCGTCGGGTCATTTATTGGGAGGAACTGTTGGTGGAATATTAAAACCGTTGATTGAAAAACCACCCAAAACAGATGCTAACAGCATTTCTGCTTATGCTGGTTTGATTGAAACAGATGACGATGGCAATCTTCAGTCTCCAGAACACGTTGCCGACCAACCTGAAGTACTCGTAATAGCAACCGAGAAAGAAAATATCGTTTCATTCGAACAGGTTTTAACAGAATGGAAAAATAAATTTGATCGAGATCTCTCAAAAAAACCCATCACGTTGGATTTTGCGTTGCGAACAGGGCGGAAAGTAGGTGAGTCAAGTCAAGGTCACTTTACACAATTAACGGTAAAAATTTACCAAGACGCTAGTAAAATAACGCATGTTGATCTAGTAGAAAAAGATACGATACCTAATCGCTCAGTGAATTTGACTGAGGGACACGCAAAATCATTACAAGATACTGCACAAAACGTATTTGAAAAACAAACACGACTTTTGTTTACTCGCGAAGATAAAATACATAACAAACAACTCTCCAACACCTGTGGCGATCGCACGATATTTGATATGTTGGATACCTATGATCAAGATGAATTAAAAAGAAATTTTGAGGAATTTAAAAAAGCCAGTAATACTGATGCCATTAGAAAATTAAGCACGCATACCGATTTACTCAAAACTGAAAACGAAACTCATTTACGCCAATTTACGCATTACCTCGAAGAATTGCGATTAGGCGTGACTGCCACTGCAGTAGAACAACACGATAATAAACTTGCGTCGTTGCCAACAGAGGAAAATATTAGAGGCTGTTTTGCAGACATAAATAAATTAAAAACAATTTTAAAGCATGAGCGCCACGGTGAACCCACTGATGTCAAAGTTGGTGACGTGCACGTGAGCGCAGATGGTTATGAAAGCAAAACGTCGATCACGGCAACATACAACAACAAAGTGGGTGCTGCAGCAGGTGAATGTCACTGTAATATCACCCTCACGTCAAAACACGATCCACAAACGGGTGTCACCATCAGAACCTGCGAATCAGTCGGTGATGCGAAATTAACTTGGAAACAATCATGTCAATTGTGGGCGATGGAATCCTTCGCAAGTCGCGCATCCAACAACAGAGCCGCTATTTCATTGGTGTCGCTCAATGATGCCGGCTTGAAGAATGAGAGGCTTAACGCTACTGATGGCACTAAAATTCTTTTATCGAAAAAAGAAAAAGACATGATTGAGGCGTATCATGAAGCGGGATACGCACAAGTCATTTATGGTGGCAAAACGATTGTAAAAAATGCTGTGGTGGAAGTTTCGAGTATTTTTCACCGCAGCAAATCGGATGATACGATTCCAGGAATTTTGATTGACAAAAAATCGGTTACTAAAGAAGACCTGCTTGCGATTTTAGAGGACAATAAAAGTGTGCTGCATACATTATCCATCACAGCTGGAAATAAAACGACCACGATAGAAGATGTTTCTGGAAATACATTGATAGCACTTTATGAAAACTTTAATAATAATTTTGAAACAAAAAACAATAAAAAGAGAAGTGGTGACGAAGAAGAGTCAAATTCAGATATCGCAAAGAGATTAAGCTCTATTTTTACGCACGCAGCAGTAAAAACAAAAAGCAATGCATCCATAATTAATGCATTACAAAACGCTATTACTAAGATACAACAAGAACAGTCATCATCATCACAGCTGTCACCTTAATTCAATTTTTTTATTAACTTCCTTCGATAACTTGTTGCATTTAATGCGCGATCTAATAAAACAATATTAATATGCTCGATAAATTTCGCGTTGTTGAGTATTTGTTCGTCTTTAATTTTTTTCTGTTGGTACAACCATTCAACCACATCACTCCAACGCCATAACGGAGATTTTTCATTCAGCTTCATTATTGGAGAAGGGAATGGGTGTTTACTATGGCGCTCTCGTTTAAACCACAAGGACACAGTCTGTCTTTTGATATGCAAGCGTTTCGCTACATCAGATTCACTGACGTAATGATCGGGAGCAACATGAGCCACATGAATAGGTAACGCGGTATTTTCCACTTGTTTGATTGCGGCAATAACCGCATCATCAAAATTTTCAGATTCGCGATCAAAGTCGAGAAAAACAGTTCCGTTTCGAAAATGAATTAATACATCATCACAGCCGGACTCAAACAAAACATCTTCCAAACTTTCAGTTTCACTATTTACACCGCTTAAGACAAGCGTAAATCGGTGCTGTTTATTTTTTTTGCTTGACGCGCTCATTTTATTTTTCTCTTGAAAGATGGGGACATTTTTTTACACGTGCTCGAATTTGCTTTGCATGCACCTCATTGCTTCTGGGTGTTGACCAAATGGATAAAATACAGCCATCTTGTGTTCGCAAAGAACAAAACAATCTGCCCCATGCGTGCGCCGAACCACTAGTTTTTTTATACACCCACCCATTTTTTTCAGCGGTAATAACAGCGGCCTCGATTTCTTTACTCGGATGTTTTTTTCTTCGAGGCATAATGGTATCCTCACAGTAAAATAGATGTTGACATTTGTCAACAGTTTTAATGGATACATCAAATTGAATCTATTATCCTAGCCTCACGTTATTTTTTCGCAATACCGTATTTTTATTCTCGGGCAAGCCGCAGAAATAAGCATGCAATATCTTCCATTGGCGATAGAAGATTTATATATTATTCTTCTATTACCAGTAGAAAGCATTATGACGGCTTGAGCTTTTATTACATAAAAATTCAATCATATACGATATTAACTAGTTATTTTCTGCGTTATATGCATATAATCAACGATTAACGGAGAAAATGATGCGACGCCAAATTTATACCCATTTAAAAAGATGGGAAATCTCACCATCCAGAATGCCTCTGCTCGTACGCGGTGCGCGCCAAATTGGCAAAACGTACATCATTGAATTATTCGCCAAAACGGAATTCGAAGACTATCTCATGATTAATTTTGAAATACAGCCGGAGTATAAATCGTGTTTTTCAACACTGGATCCCAAAATCATTCTTGAACGCCTGGAGTTTATTTCTAAAAAAAATATTGTTGCCGGAAAAACATTATTATTTTTAGATGAAATACAGGAATGCTCAGAAGCAATTCAATCATTACGCTATTTTAAAGAACGCTACGCAACGCTGCATATTATCGGCGCTGGATCATTATTAGAATTCACTTTAAATGAAGCGGAATTTCGAATGCCCGTTGGCCGTATTGAATTTTTATATATGTATCCACTCAATTTCAGTGAGTTTTTAAATGCATTAGGATATGAAAAATTAATTCAACATCTATTACAAGCCAATATTACTTCCGGTGTTGATTCCGTTGCACATGACCAATTGTTAAAACATCTTAAATTATTTTTTGTTTTAGGTGGTATGCCGGCAGTCGTTCAAGCTTATATTAATGGTGAATCATTACTTCGCTGTCAGGAAATACAGGCGTTTTTATTAAACACCTATCGTAATGATTTCGGAAAATATGCGAGTCGCGCCAATCAACAACATTGTCGTCGTATTTTTGAAAAAGCGCCCACCTTAATTGCAAAGCATTTTAAATATAGCGATGTTGATCCTGATGCGCAAAGTCGATCATTAAAAATAGCGCTACAGTTGTTAATTCAAGCAGGTTTGCTGTTGCCCATTTATGAAACGAAAGCAAATTCATTACCCTTAAACGCTGCAATCAACGAAAAGAAATTTAAAATATTATTGGTTGATGTGGGATTCGTTAATTTTGGAACACAATTAAATGCAACTGTATTAATGCAAGATAATTTATTATTGACAAATGACGGTGCTCTTGCAGAACAGTTTGTCGGACAAGAATTAATTGCAACACAACCTAATTTTTATGAACCTGCGTTATATTTTTGGCAACAAAATAAACGCAACGACTCAGCTGAAATAGATTATATTATTCAACATCAAAAAAATATTTTGCCCATTGAAGTAAAAGCCGGAAAAACAGGGCGTTTGCGCTCATTGCACGCATTCATTGATAAACACAAGAGTGCTATTGGCATTAAAATTTCAGAAGAACCCTTGCGTTTTGATGGAAAAATATTGTCGCTACCACTTTATATGATTTCTGAATTAAATCGGATTGTAGACACAGTGGTTCGCAATGAATAAGATTGCCCAAAACAAACCCGCAGCACCGCCCATTTGGTTATTGCTACCGTTAATTGGATTTTCACAACTGGGTGAAAATATTTACTCGCCAGCACTACCCTCCATTGCTGATTTTTTACATACCCACAATGCGTATGTCCAATGGACGTTGAGTATTTACTTTATCGGTTTTGCGTTCGGCGTATTTTTATGGGGAAGACTGTCTGATCATATTGGCAGAAAACCGGCGATGATATCAGGATTAATTGTTTATACGCTCGCAAGTTTGTTGTGCATTTTTGCGCACGATATCGCTTGGCTGTTAAGTACTCGGTTTATTCAAGGATTGGGTGCCAGTTGCGGTTCGGTGTTAATTCAAACCATTGCCCGAGAATCGATGGTCGAGCAAAAACGTAATCAATTTTATGCGACGAGCGGTTTTGTCATGGCCTTTTCAATTACGGTGGGTCCTTTTGTCGGTGGATATTTAACAGAATGGTTTCATTGGCAAAGTAATTTTATTTTATTATTTGGTATTGGAATCAGTTTGATTGCGTTTGCTTGCATAAAACTGCCTGAAACCAGCGTTAAAACACAGGTAAAATTACCCAGCATTATTGGCACATTAAAAAATATGATGTCAGATAGCCATCTCATCGGATGCGCCATATTAATTGCGATCAGTAATGGCATGTTGTTTAGCTATTACGCGGAAGGTCCTTTTATTTTTATAAAATACTTGGGATTATCGCCCAGTGAGTTTGGAAAACTCGGATTATTGATAGCGTTGGCTTCATTGTGTGGCAGTATTTCGGCAAGAAAATTGATGCATCGTTGGAGTCGCGAAAAAATGTTATTTTTTGGCTGCATGATCATGATCGCGGGTAGTTTACTGTTATCGATTGCTGCAACCGCTCACATGATTAACACAAAAAATATAATATTATCAACTGTATTAATTATTTTGCCCATGATGGGAATTGTGCTGGCCGCATTTGGTTTTGTTGTGCCATTAACATTAAGTTTTGCGTTAGTAAAATATCAATCAGCTATTGGAACGGCGGGAGCATTGTTTGGTTTATTGTATTATGTGATGATTTCTGCAATCACATGGGGAATGGGTTACTTAACGAATAAAACACTCTTTCCAATGCCACTGTATTTTTTAGTGTTAAGTGTCGTCGCGTTAATAACCGCCTATTTTTGTATTATTAAACTAAGGTTCCATTAATATTTTTCTGTTAGGGTTATCTATAGATTTTGATAAAAAGTGGGGGAAACATATGCACTGTACGCGCCGCACTACAGTTACAGATTTAGAGTTACGAGAAACACGGATAGTGTCAAGCGGAAAGGGTTGTCTCACAGTACACTACAACTGTTTAGCATGTAAAACTATAGTTGAGAATTGGGAAGATCACGTTAGCAATAGAATTCATATATTGAATGCGTGGCAGAAACGACATATGGGAGGAGATGCAGCCACTGCAACAAGCAACAACTCTCCTCCTCCTGCCCCTTCTGCACCACCTCATGTTACTCCCAACATATGGAATACTCGCATCCCCGCTAACACTGAAGCTGAAGCTAAAGCTAAAGCTGACACTGAAGCTAAAATTAGAGCGATATGGGAGGAGATTCCCGCCAACATAACCCAATCGAAGTGATGCGTGCGCAGCTCAATTGTTCCTGTTATACTTTCGCGCTAGTCAGGAACAAACGATGCAAGTTAATAATTTTAAAAATCATTTACTGATCGCCATGCCATCGTTGCGGGGTGATTTTTTCTCCAAATCAGTTGTGTATATTTACGAACATTCTGACACAACGGGCGTGCTTGGTTTTACCATTAACAAACCGCTGTCAGCCACGCTCGGTAACGTGATGGAACATCTCACGATTGATGTTAAAGATGACCGTGTTCAAGATGCGCCTGTATTTTCTGGCGGCCCAATTGGTCCTGATCAAGGATTTGTGATCCATGACCGCATGAGTTTGGCAGAATCAGATGATGATAGTGAAGTTACTATCTCAACCTCGCGCGAAATTCTACAAGACATTGCTTCTGGCCGCGGACCTGATCATTACATGGTTGTGCTGGGTTATTCAGCGTGGGAACTCGGACAACTTGAAAATGAAATCCAACGCAATGATTGGTTGCTTTGCCCGCTGGAAAAAAAAATTATATTTAACACGCCGATTGCGCAACGCTGGGCCACTGCCGCAAAATCGATTGGGATTGATTTAAATAAATTATCGTCGCAGTCTGGTCATGCGTGAATAGTGGGGGTGGGAGTGGGAGTGGGAGTGGGAGAAAAAAATCAGATCCACGTCGTTTTAGGCTTTGATTTCGGTTTTAAAAAAATAGGTGTTGCAATTGGTCAAACTATTACTCGCTCCGCTAACCCGCTCACCATTTTAAAAGCCAATCGCGGCACGCCCGATTGGTCAGAAATCAAAAAATTAATTACTGAGTGGGGTGTAGACGCATTGATTGTCGGATTACCCCTCAACATGGATGGCACAGAACAACCAATCACAAAACAAGCACGCGCTTTCGGTGAGCAATTAAAAAAACAATTTCAATTACCCGTTTATTTTGTGGATGAACGATTAACCACCGTCGCTGCAAAAAATGAAATGCACAGCACGTTAAAAGGCGCAGATAGATTTGAACACGCTGATAGTGTGAGTGCGAAATTGATTGTAGAATCGTGGATGGGAAAATAGTTAACGGATAACTTCCATATGACCCCCCCCAAACTCCACCACCTCCTCACCATGCAATCACTTGATGTAAAACAAATTACGTACTTACTCAATCGTGCAGATTATTTTTTAAAAACCGTCATTGCAAAACAATCCGTGCTCAACACATTGCATGGCAAAGTTATTGTGAATTTATTTTTTGAACCCAGCACGCGCACACGCAATTCATTTGAAATTGCAGCGCATCGTTTGGGTGCCATTGTGTTATCACCTGACATGAAGCAATCATCAGCAGCAAAAGGCGAAATAATAATTGATACCGTTCGCAATCTCGAAGCAATGGGTGCATCGCTGTTAGTGATTCGTCACCCTGATAATCATCTCGCGCAATTTTTAGCAGCAGAAGTAAAAACAGAAATCAGTGTTGTGAATGCAGGAGATGGCAGCAATGAACATCCCACACAAACATTATTGGATTTATTAACCATTCGCCAACACTTTTCTGATTTTTCAAAATTGACGGTGGCCATTGTGGGCGACATTGCTCACTCACGTGTTGCGCGCTCGTTAATCATCGGATTAAATTTGATGGGGGTGAAAAATATTCGCATCATCGCGCCCGATTATTTTACACCGTCGGATACGGAATTCAGTCATGTGGAAATAGTCCATTCAATGGAATCAGGATTAAAAAATGTTGATATTATTTACACATTGCGCATTCAAAAGGAAAGGATTGACACAAAATTACATCCGAAAGATGATCATTATTTTAAACAATTTGGATTAACTGAAGAAAAATTAGCGCTCGCAAAACCCACTGCAATGGTCATGCATCCTGGACCGATGAATCGCGGTATTGAAATTGAATCTTCTGTTGCAGATGGATCGCAATCTGTTATTCTGCAGCAGACGCGAAATTCAGTGGCGGTACGGATGGCGGTGCTGGAAATGCTGATGTGAGTGGGTGTGGCACGCATTCCCACAAACTTCAAGGATGATCAATGTCGGAAACAATCGAAGTGTTAACTCTCTGGGATAAATGTTTAAATTATTTGCGCGAGGAAATTCCGCAGCAAAAATTTAGTACTTGGCTGCGCCCATTGCATGCTGAAATGAACAAAAATACGCTGACCTTATTGGCGCCAAATCAATTTGTCTTGGATTGGGTGAACGAACATTTTTTAGCAAAAATTACTGATACACTACGTGAATTGTGCGAAGGCGAACCACCCATTGTGAAATTGCGCATTGGGACTAAAAAACAAGAGGACGACGAAGGTAGAAATGGCGGCAGTATTAGCAACATCAGTGTGCGACATGATGCGCCAACTCATACTGTGTCACGCTCCTCACACACGCATGCTTCTTTCACGCCACATCAAAGCAACCTCAATCCGCTATTTCGTTTTGATAATTTCGTAGAAGGAAAATCCAATCAGCTCGCGCGCGCGGCAGCAATGCAAGTCGCCGAAAATCCAGGACAAGCGTACAATCCCTTATTTTTATATGGCGGCGTTGGTTTGGGTAAAACGCATTTATCGCAAGCAATGGGAAATTATATTTTAGAAAAAAATCCCAAAGCGAAAATTTTATATTTACATTCTGAACGTTTCGTTGCTGATATGATTAAAGCGCTGCAACACAATGCCATGAATGATTTTAAAAAATTTTATCGCTCGGTGAATTGTTTGTTAATTGATGATATTCAATTTTTTGCAAAAAAAGAACGTTCGCAAGAAGAGTTTTTTCACACATTTAATGCACTGCTTGAAAGCAATCAACAAATTGTTTTAACTTGTGATCGTTATCCAAAAGAAATTTCAGGATTAGAAGAACGATTGCAATCTCGTTTCGGCTGGGGATTAACCATTGCCATTGAACCACCTGAATTAGAAACGCGCGTGGCCATTTTAATGACAAAGGCTGAGCAATCAAAGGTGAATTTATCCAGTGACGTTGCTTTTTTTATTGCAAAACATATTCAATCCAACGTGCGTGAATTAGAGGGTGCATTAAAACGCGTGATTGCGAATGCGCATTTTACCCGTCGCGATATCACCGTTGATTTTGTACGTGAAGCGCTAAAAGATTTATTAACATTGCAAGCAAAATTAGTCACGATCGAAAATATTCAACGCACTGTGTCGGAATATTATAAAATTAAAGTCGCGGATATTTTATCAAAACGCCGCAATCGTTCTGTCACTCGTCCGCGTCAAATGGCGATGGCACTCGCAAAAGAATTAACAACGCACAGCTTGCCCGAAATCGGCGATGCATTTGGCGGACGTGATCACACAACCGTTCTGCATGCTTGCCGAAAAGTAAAAGAATTATTGAACGAACAGGTGGATTTACAGGAAGATTGGAAGAATTTGATAAGGATACTGTCGGCATGAAACTCACCCTTCAACGCGAACAACTTTTAAAACCATTACAACTCGTCATCGGCGCGGTTGATCACAAACAAGCGATGCCGATTTTGTCGACTGTTTTGTTGCATGTGAATGACAAACAATTATCAGTGACAGGAACAGATTTGGAAATCGAATTAATTGGTCAATCGACTTTGATGCACGGTAATAATACTAATACACGTTTAACATTGCCTGCGCGAAAATTATATGACATTTGTAAAGCGCTGCCAGAATCAGCTCAAATCGAATTATATCAGGACAAAGATCGCGTCACATTAACATCACAACGCAGTCGTTTTACTATGTCGACGTTGTCTGCAGATGATTTTCCAAGTGTTGAATCAGCGGAATCAAATGCGACATTTACTATTTTACAAGATGAATTATCAAGCTTATTGCATCGCACTGCTTTCGCAATGGCACAACAAGATGTGCGTTATTATTTGAATGGCATGTTAATGGAAATTGCTGATAATCATTTGCGTGTGGTTGCAACCGACGGACATCGATTGGCACTCAATCAAATGCTCATTCATGTGCAAACACCGCGTCTACAGGTGATTGTTCCATACAAAGCGGTCATGGAATTAATGCGGCTATTAAAAGATTCTCAAAAATTATTGACCGTGCAAGTGGGTCATCATCACATTCGAATCGTGAGCGATGATTTTATTTTTACATCAAAATTAGTCGAAGGACGTTTTCCCGATTACCAACGCGTGATCCCAAAAATGGGAGACAAAACAGTTTTAGTGGATCGTGATACGTTAAAACAAGCCTTATTGCGCACGGCAATTTTGTGTCATGACAAAGTGCGCGGCGTGAGAATTGAGTTGCAATCCGGTAATTTAAAGTTAATGGCGAATAATCCAGAGCATGAAGCAGCGGAAGAAGAAATAGATATTCACTATCACGGTGAGAATTTAGATATCGGATTTAATATTACTTATTTGCTGGATGTGTTGAGCGTTGTGAAAGCGGGGTCGATTCGCTTGACGTTTATCGACACCAACAGCAGTCTGCGCATGGATGAGCCTGGCAACGAAGACAGTAGTATTTTTGTTGTGATGCCAATGCGGTTGTAAATTTCAACGCTGTGTGCGTTGTGAATAAATACCAAGGTACGTAACAAGCGAAGTAAAAAGTTATCGCTCTTCATACAAAAACCGCGACTCCAATACAATACCAATGATGTGAATTGATTTCCCGTGTTTTTCTGCTTTCGCGCGTGTGTTGAGTGGTAATAATATTTCTGTTCGTCCGTCGATTGATAATTCTCGCAATGTGCATTCGGGTGTATTGTCAAAATGCACCACCACAAAATCACCATCTTTGGGTGTGGTTTGTGTATCGATGATAAAAAGTGTGCCTTTTGGAAAATGAGGTTCTGTCGCTACTTTGCTTTTTAATGCAAAGCAACTCTGCTGATGATCATGCTTAATTAACACCCAGTGACCCCAGTTGGTTGGCGTTAATTTTTTTAGCACGGTGCGATAGTAAATGCAGTCCGACCAGGAAATAACAGGAATAGATTTTCCTTTGAGCGCGCCACGATTATCGATGAATGCTGTTTCAGAATACAGCGCATCTAGCGTGACACCAAAATAATCTGCAAGTGTTTGTACCGTTGAAATGCGCGGATCCGTTGTTTTTCCCGTTAAAATTTTATGTAATGTGGGTTGTGGAATATTCGTTTGGCGCGCTAATTCTGCCTCGTGAATATTTTTTGTGTGCGCAAAATGATTCAGGTTATTGCTTAATATTTCCGCGGGCGAAATCACTTTTTGTATTTTTTTGAGCGGTGTCATCGGGTTAATTATTTACGGAGTTGTTTTTAATTCTAAAAGGAATTATAGTCTCGGCGGATGGGGATTACAACCAAGGAGAATGCAGTATGCCGCTTTGTGACAAAACAGGTTGTCAGTTGACACTGATAGGACAGCTGAAAGTGATATCAGATGAAACGCAAGAAAAATATATTTTAGTTGAAAATACGCAATTATCAGAATTATTTTTTGTGCATATTGATCAAAATCAATTTTCAAAAATTCATAAATTTGGTTTTGTAGGCATGTTATTGTCAATTCAAGGCGAGTTACGTGAGATAGATCAGAAAATTAAAATTGTGGCGAGAAAAATAGATTTTTTATATATGCCGACGTCGGGAAAATTTGATTATGCACAGTCATGCGTAGATGATGTTGTTTTTGATGAGCAGCATATTGCGAAATTAAAGCAATCCAATGCGTATCAAAGTCGTTTGTATTACGATGCATTGCGAAATGTACATTAAAAATATTCATGGACTTTTTAAAAAAATGTCAGTAAGTTTCGCGAGAGCGTGTTGAACGCTAAGGAAATCACGGTGGAAAATAATTTTATTATTTCGGCAGTAATGACTATTTTTTCAAAAGATCGTGTGCTGTTTGATTATCAATCTATATTAATTTATGGCAAAGATTTAACAGACGTGCTACCCCCCCCTCATGCTTTATGTGTTGTGTTTCCGCAAGATAAAAATGAATTGGTTTCCTTGGTACATTTTGCTAATGAACATCGATTATCGTTGGTTCCATCTGGCGGTCGCACGGGGTACAGCGGTGGCGCAGTTGCAAAACAAAATGACATTATCGTGTCGTTTGAAAAAATGAACCACATAGTGGATTTTAACGCAGCCGATAAAACACTGCATTGTGAGGCGGGTGTGACGCTGAAGGCAATACAAGATTATGCAAAACAACTGGATTTATTTTACCCTGTTGATTTTGCATCAGCAGCAGAATGTCAAATCGGTGGTAATATTGCTACCAATGCGGGCGGTTTGCATGTCATTCGTTATGGATCAACGCGGCAATGGGTAATGGGTCTCACCGTTATCACGGGGCGTGGTGATATTTTGGGGTGCAATAAAGGATTAGTGAAAAACGCAACGGGATATGATTTTCGACATTTATTTATTGGCTCAGAAGGCACCTTAGGTTTTATTACCCATGCTATTTTAAAATTAACGGCACTACCCAAAAAAACAAAAGTCATTTTATTTTCTGTATCAAACAATCAGGCCATCACCATTTTATTATCTGTTTTGCAACAAGCGGTTTCATTGATCGCATTTGAATTTTTTTGTCATACCGCGATGCAGTGTGTCATGCAAGCGGAACAGATTGCATTTCCATTTCAAAAAAATACTGATTTTTACGGTCTATTTGAATATGAATCAGATGATACCGTTGATCTGATTATCGAGAAAATTTTACAAGACCAATTAAATAAAAATAATATTTCTGAAATACTAATGAGTCACCATGAAAAAGAAGCAAATCATTTATGGCGATATCGAAAAGGTATTTCGCGATCACTGAAAAAATATTTCCCGTACAAGTTTGATTTGGCTGTATTACCGTCAACAATATTTTCTTTTATGCGCGCCGCTGCAGATTTATTGAGAAATAAATATGCTGCATTAGAAACAGTTTGGTTTGGCCATGTGGGCGATGGCAATTTACATGTAAATGTTTTAAAACCCGAAACCGTTTCCGAAAAAGATTTTGCTGTGCGCTGCGCAGAAATCAGCGAAACTATTTATGCCGTAATTCAACATTTTAATGGATCGATTTGTGCGGAACATGGTGTGGGATTATTAAAAAAACCGTATTTGCATTATTCAAAAAGTGATTCAGAAATACAATATATGCGCGGTATCAAAAATATTTTTGATCCCAATCATGTTATGAATCCGGGGAAATTAATTTAGGAAAATGATTGTGTTAAGTCGTTCTCATGAGCAATACCGTTATTTAACATTATTGTCTATGCTGTATGGTGCGATTTTGCAAATCTCCGTTTTACTGGATTATAAATTTATTTCGATTGACTCTATGGTGGCGTCATCTGCTACCTTTGTTATTTCCATTACTTTTTTTCTTGCAGATGTGATTGCAGAAGTATATGGCTATCAAAAAGCAAAACAAGTGGTGTGGTCTGGTTTAATTGGACTGCTGTGTTTTTCCACGATTGGTTTTGTATTACAGAAATTACCAACGCCACCTGAATTTTCTCAATATACCAACGCATATCACATTATTCTTAATTTATTATTCAGAGCAGGTATTTCTAATGCCATTGCTATTATGATCGGTGCATTTTTCAATATTTATTTTGTCAGTCGCTGGAAAATTGTTTTGCGTGGAAAATATTTTTGGTTAAGGAGTTTGGGATCTTCTGCGATTGGCGAAGCATTGTATACAATTTTTGTGGTGTCTTTGGTTAATGTGGGTGTGGTGCCATTCCCACATTTTTTACAAATACTTGGCATGTCCTATTCTTACAAATTGTTATTTGATACCGTGGCCATCATGCCAGCGAATTTATTAGCTCAGTTTCTCAAAAAAAGGGAAAGTTTAAGTGATTGTCGATTTGCACAGGATGTGATGCCGTTTAAAAATGAACGGGTGTTTGAATGATTGCAACTATAATGAGTTGGATGCGCGATTTTTATTATTCCAATAAAAACACGTGTCGTTTTGTGGGTTTTAATGCAAAACGAAAAGAAGCTGTTTTTCGTTTAAAAATGAAATCCACAGTATTTAAAGTCGCTTTGTTCGAAGCAGTGCAAAATACTCAGTTAATTTATGCTTTAACTGCAGTTGAAGCGTGTTGGTTGGGCGGATATTATGGGCGATACGTGCGAGCGGTAATGGATGGGAGAATGATAGGCGCGCACGATACATCATTTCTTTTGTCTACCAAAACCCATTTTCAGGCGCAGTATCATGTTATTTCTGTTGATCGTCATCATGTTTTAACTTATTTTGATTATGTGAATAAAACAACACACAAAACACATGTGTGCGAGATCGCTTATCATCAGGATAACATCTCGCGCTTTGATAACATGCAAGCTTGTTATATTGGCTTCTTAGCAGGCACCATTTTTGAAAAACAGTGTGATGCAGATAAAAAATGGATGCGGCCATTGCGATTGGTAGAGCGTGCTATTTTATGTTAATTCACTGGTTCATACCTACAGCATACTCAAATTCGCAAACTGCAAAATCAACCATTTTGCGCCATGTTTTTCGAATTTAATTTGAATGCGTGCATGCTCGCCCTGACCTTCGCAATCCAACACATAACCCGCTCCAAACTTTTCATGCTTCACGCGCTGGCCGATATTAAAACCTGAGTCATTTTGTGGGATTTTTTGCGTAATCGCTTTTTTCATTTTACGTTGCGTGAAATAAGTTGAATTCTCAATACCGTACGCACTGGGTTTTGACACCGTTAACTTCGGGCGAACGCGCGTCATCAATTCATCTGGAATTTCCGATAAAAAACGAGAGGGTGCATGATAATGACCTTGACCATGCATATGCCGATATTCCGCGCAACTTAACAATAATTTTTTCATCGCGCGTGTCATGCCGACATAACACAAGCGCCTTTCTTCCTCTAATCCATCTCGTTCATTCACTGACATTTGATGCGGAAATAATTGCTCTTCCATGCCAACAATAAAGACAACAGGGAATTCCAATCCTTTTGCCGCGTGCAATGTCATCAAACTCACACAATCCGTTTGTTGATCCGCTTGTTGTTCACCCGTTTCCAAAACCACTTCTGCTAAAAATGCTTCAATTTCCGATAAATTTTCCTGTTCGCTCGAAACCACAAACTCAGTCGTTGCGGTAATTAATTCTTTTAAGTTTTCTGCGCGCGATAATCCTTTCTCCGTTTTATCTTCTTGATGAGATGATAATAATCCTGAGCGCAATAACATCACATCCACTATTTCCGCTAATTTTAATTTTTGTGACTCAACACTCAGTTGTTCAATCAGCGTAACAAAACTTTCTAACGCCGCATGTGCGCGTGCTGAAAAAATGCGATTGGTTAAACAATTGAGCGTTGTTTCCCACAATGATGCATTATTTTCACGCGCTAATTCGCGTATTTTTGCAAGCGTGGTTTGTCCGATACCACGTGTCGGTGTATTGATAATGCGTTCATATGCCGCATCATCTTGACGATTTGCTATTAACCGTAAATAACTTAATGCATCTTTGATTTCCGCTCGCTCAAAAAAGCGAAAACCGCCATAAATACGGTAAGCGATTTTTGCTTCTAATAATGCTTCTTCTAGTACGCGCGATTGTGCGTTGGAACGATATAAAATAGCGAAATCCGTTAACGCATAGCCTTGCCGCGCCAAATTTTTTATTTCAGAAATCACGTGTGACGCTTCTTCACGTTCATTAAATGCTTCAAAAAGCGTGATTAAATCGCCTTTGTCGCCAGACGTCCAC
Organism: Gammaproteobacteria bacterium RIFCSPHIGHO2_12_FULL_39_24; assembly: GCA_001802455.1. GTDB lineage: Bacteria > Pseudomonadota > Gammaproteobacteria > Coxiellales > Coxiellaceae > 2-02-FULL-42-43. The sequence continues at coordinate 12,799 of MGXZ01000024.1, read as the reverse complement.
AATTTTTTTCCCATGCGATTGTTATTTTTTTCAATCACGGCATTCGCTGCATCTAAAATGGTTTTGCTGGAACGATAATTTTGCTCTAATCGAATGGTGTGTGCATTTTTAAAATCACGCGAAAAATCTCGGATATTTTTAACTTGCGCGCCACGCCAACTATAAATCGATTGATCATCATCACCGACCGCCATCATAAATGTTTTCTGACCCGTCAGTATTTTCAACCATCGATATTGAATGTGATTCGTGTCCTGAAATTCATCGACTAAAATATGTGAAAAACGTTGCTGATAATGCATTCGCACATTTTCATTATCTTTCAATAATTCATAAGAACGTAATAATAATTCAGTGAAATCCACTAATCCTGATCGCTGACAAACAGATTCGTATTCCGCATAAATTTGTTTTAATTTTTCAGTCGTATAATCATGCGCATCCGCAATGTGATTGGCGCGCACCCCTTTTTCTTTTTGCTGATTAATAAACCATTGTGATTTTTTTGGTTCCCATTTTTTTTCATCTAATTCCATCGCGCGATGAATGCGTTTGATTAATCGCAGTTGATCTTCGCTATCAATAATCTGAAACGTTGGTGGCAATTGCGCTTCAGAAAAATGCGCGCGCAACAAACGATGCGATAATCCGTGAAACGTTCCCACCCACATATGATTCATCGGAACACCACGCAATTTTTCAATGCGCCCGCGCATCTCATTGGCTGCTTTGTTGGTAAACGTTACCGCTAAAATTTCATATGGCGACACATTGTGTTTTGCCATCAAGTACGCAATACGATGTACCAACACACGTGTTTTACCGCTGCCCGCACCCGCAAGCACCAACAAATGACACAACTCAGCCGTCACTGCTTCACGCTGCGCTTCGTTTAACGATTCGGTAATGGAGTGTAATTCTGACATGGAGGGATTGTACCGGAAATTTCAATAAAATTAACTAAGGATTTCATTCAATCCATCGATAACCTGCTTGGTTTCGCTCGAATCCAAATGATCGATTTTTTTGCCAATACGTAATACAGAAATGTTTCTAATTTGCGAAATTTTAATCCACGCTTGTTTTTTCATAATTTTTTGATTAAGTTGTAACGTCAAAGGAAAACCTATTTTTTGCGTTCGACTCGTTAACGGAACAACGATAACTGTTTTGGATTTTTCATTAAAAAAATCATGGCTTAATACCAAAACAGGTCTCAGACCAGATTGTTCATGGCCTATCGATGGATTTAAATTCGCCCAAACGATATCGCCTTTTAAAATTTTTCCCATTCTTTTGTATCCCAATATAATCCCTCCTCCGCCATTGCTTGCTCTTCCGCTGGATCTAATTTTTCACATTCTCTTTTAAAACGCTCACGAAGAAAATCCGTCATTCCCGCTTCAATAATGGTTGATATCGCCTGACTTCTATTTTGAAATAAATCTTGATCCACGAGTTTATCCAATTTTTTAAGTAATTTTTTATCAATTGAAATCGCTATTTTTGCCACACTCATAACGCTACCTCGGTATTACTATCTTCATACCGGAAAGTATAGCAGAAAATAACAGTAAAACAGAGTGTAAACTGACCGTGTTAAAATTCAATACCGTATTTTTAATAAAATTGACTGCATAACATAAACTTGCGATGATGTTTTTTCCGTAAATGATCGAGAAAAATATGCCTACTATCAAACCACGCTTACTCACCGGCGACACACCCACTGGAAAATTACATTTAGGTCATTGGGTGGGTTCGCTGGAAAACCGCATTCAGTTGCAAGATGATTACGACTGTTATTTTTTAATCGCCAATCCACATGCATTTTCAACCAAAGCAGAAAAACCACAAGAAATTCACGACAGTGTGTTAGATATTGCTTTGGATTATTTGGCCGCAGGAATCGATCCCAAAAAAAGCTGTGTGTTTTTAGAATCCTCTATTCCAGCTATTTTTGAATTAGCAACTTATTTCAGCATGATTATTTCGTATCCGCGTTTGATGCGAAATCCCACTATTAAAGATGAAATTCGCGACAAACAATTGGGTGATCACTATTCCATGGGATTTTTATGGTATCCGATTTTACAAGTGGCCGATATTTTAGCGTTTCGTGCTGATGTTGTGCCGGTGGGTGAAGATCAAGCAGCGCATTTAGAATTAACACGCGAAACAGCACGTAAATTTAATCAATTATATTGCGGTGTTGATGCTGAAGCTGGCGGATTATTTCCGATTCCCGCCATACTGCTCGGTCGTACAAAAAAATTAATTGGATTGGGTGCGCCAACTGCAGATGGCAATTTATTAAAAATGAGTAAATCATTAAATAACTCTATTTTATTAAGTGATGATGCTGACACCGTTCGACAAAAAATTATGACTATGTATACGGATCCCAAACGCATGCGCGCAACTGATCCTGGCACTGTTGAAAATAATCCGCTCTGGATTTTTCATACTATTTTTAATGCTGATAAAAAATGGGTGGAAGAAGCGAAACAAAAATATCGTCACGGTCAAATTGGTGATGTGGAGTGTAAGAAAAAATTAATTGAATGCATTGTTGCGCTGCTAGAACCGATGCACAAACATCGAAAAGAATTGTCGGGTAGTAAAGATTTTGTGTTACACGTTATTCGTGAAGGCGCGGAAAAAGCGAACGAAGTTGCCAACAAAACGTTGTGTGAGACGAAAGAATTTCTGCGGCAGATTTTTTAGCATGGCGCTGATATTTTGAATTCAGAACCCTGTCAACAGATATCTGATGTTGCGGCAGAATTATTAACATTGGATGATAGGATGATAAAAAAAATTAGTACAAATACAGATCCCTATTGAAGAGCGCGAGTGGTAGAGCTTTTTTCGCACCGAAGTAATTCATCTAACAGCGTTTTGGTTCGCAAGAAAAAAAACCCAGCGGTTACTTTTGGATAGGTTTTTCTCACACTCGCCACCTTTTGAGTAATCGTTCTTAAATCGCGAGGATCAAGCAGGGCTTTTTGTATTTCTCTCAAAGCAGTTTGTTTTTCTGTTTTTAGTTTTATTGTTTCTTGTGTTGCTGCATACATTTCACCAGCAAGCACATCTATATGTGAATCCAGTAAGGTACAAAATGTTGCTGATGCAGGATAACGAGGTATTATTGTGAGAGCACATTCAAGTTCATAAACGGCATGAGGGATACACCAGCGATTCTGAACGTTATGCCAACACAAACCATTTGTAATTTTTGTAACACTTGTTTTTACTTCTTGTGACACATGACTCATACGTTTCAACAGACACAAAAGTGTACTACCTAATCGATAATAATCTTGCGCCCTTGTTGCTGTTATAGATCCATCACTGAGTTCAGGCGCCATACCGCCTTCCCGACAACATGATGGTAAAATTCCTGCAAGTGGGGCTGGCATTCCAACAGATGCGGTATATTGAAAATCAATGAGTTTAATTGTTTCGCTTCCACCCGGATTTACACAACGCATGGCATTCGCCATTTTTACATCACCATGAACTGCATTGTGTGTTTTATGCAAATTCTCAACTGACAGCGCCAATAAAATCCAATAGTGCATTACAGTTCTGTCGGAGACTGTAGACTGATTTAATATAAAATCATGTAAATTTTCGCCGATCACAAGAGGCATCAACAAAGAAAGACTTTTTTTAGAGCTGAAACCAATACCATGAATTCTCTGATTCCACCCCGCTTCATTACACATACCTAAACATGGATCGTAACCACGGCGCTCAGTCACAACTTTAACAGCTAATGATGGCCTGCTTGGATCATCAGGCACTGCTTTATATACTGAACCCGCGCGACCACTTCCTAATAAGTTTTTATCGTTGATGACTGTATATATCGCACCGTCATAATTAAATAATGGATTATTAGGATAGCTAAACTCTGAAAAAGAACCAACAGTTCTAGTCATATGGTATGTCTCGATAAAATAAATTCCAACTCTCGGAGAATTTTGCAGCACTTTTAAGAAATGACACTATATTATCATGCGATTGTTAATATTTTATTAAGGGCCTATCCAACCAACGCGGCTCAAAAAGGAGAGTGAATTTTGAAGATTGGTTTTGGTGATAATGATGTCGCAGTGATTTTACTGTGCTGCGTCAGCCGATCACTTCTGTTCCGCTTACTGCGTGCGCGCGAAGCACGTAACAAGCGGAGCTGAGCATGGTGTGATACTAAAATGTTGGTTTTTGTGATAACGCAAACATTACTGTAATTTTTTAATCACCATCGTGTAATGATTATTAGAAATTTTCACGATATTCCCCACAATTAAACCCATGTCAGCACAAAAAGGAGGATTACCTTCCTTGAAATCTAAATTTCTGTGCGGACCATCCGCAAAAGTGATTTTGCAGTTAGGACTACCCGTAAACATCACTGACATACTAGGATATCCAACACCCTGCGTGATATCGCTCGATATGGTCACTACGGCCGGCGCATCGGTTTTCGTAAACTGTGGGCCAACGATATCAACCGAATTATTGCTGCGATAGGATTCAAACAACATAGTGTTGGGGTCAAATCCTTCAAACACAACTTGTAAATTATCTTGATACGTAGAAGATGTGGCAAGCGCTTGCGCAGATCCCATTAATGATAATGCAAAACCAATAGCAATATATTTTTTATTCATACAACCTCCTTTGTTTGTTCACTTCACAGTAAATCTGAAATAATGTCAATACCGGTAATATTCCGGCTTAAAGGGTCCTTTTTTATCAACACTCAAATATTTTGATTGCGCATCAGTTAATTTCGTTAATTTTGCACCGACTTTTTCTAAATGCAAACTCGCCACTTTCTCATCAAGATGTTTTGGCAACACATACACTTTTTTCTCGTATTTTTCGCTGTTATTCCACAATTCAATTTGCGCGAGCACTTGATTGGTGAATGAATTCGACATCACAAAACTGGGATGGCCCGTTGCACATCCCAAATTTACCAAACGACCCTCTGCTAATAAGGTAATGCGTTTTCCGTCCGCAAAAATAATTTGATCGACTTGGGGTTTGATGTTTTCCCACTTATATTTTCGTAGTGACGCCACATCAATTTCTAAATCAAAATGGCCGATGTTGCACACAATGGCTTGGTTTTTCATTTTTTTCATATGATCGTGTGTGATGATATCACGACAACCCGTTGCAGTAACAAAAATATCCGCTTTGCTTGCTGCATCTTCCATGGTGATTACATCATATCCTTCCATCGTCGCTTGCAATGCGCAAATCGGATCAATTTCAGTAACCCACACACGCGCACCCAAACCACGCAAAGCTTGCGCACATCCCTTTCCAACATCACCATAACCACAAACAACAGCAATTTTTCCTGCAATCATCACATCAGTTGCCCGTTTAATCGCATCAACCAATGATTCACGACAACCATATAAATTATCGAATTTAGATTTAGTAACAGAATCATTAACGTTAATTGCCGATGTTTTTAATGTGCCTGCTTTTGCCATTTCATATAAACGATGCACGCCTGTTGTGGTTTCTTCAGTAATACCACGGATATTTTTTAACAACGACGAATATTTTTGATGCACGATTAACGTTAAATCGCCACCATCATCCAAAATCATATTGGGTTGCCAATCATCAGGACCTTGAAGCGTTTGTTCAATGCACCAATCATATTCTTTTTCGGTTTCCCCTTTCCACGCAAAAACAGGAATACCCGCTTTTGCAATCGCAGCAGCTGCATGATCTTGCGTTGAAAAAATATTGCAAGATGACCAACGCACAGAAGCACCCAATGCAATTAACGTTTCAATCAACACCGCAGTTTGAATCGTCATATGCAAACATCCCGCGATGCGCGCACCTTTTAATGGCTGTTTTGCCGCATATTCTTTACGTACCGCCATCAAACCGGGCATCTCTGTTTCAGCAATAACAATTTCTTTTCGACCAAAATCGGCAAGCGCGATGTTGGCAACTTTGTAATCTTGTAACGTTACAGCAGTTTTTTTTGCGATGGCTGGCATGTTATTCCCCTTGATTATTTTTCAATTCGTCTTTCTTCGGATTTAATTTTTCTACTTAATTTTTTAATATCTTGTGCTATTGGCAGATTTTTGCGCAAAGGCAATTTCTGGTTTTTGTGAATCTCCATTTTGCGCGATCAAATAACATGCGTAACGTGTTAGCTGAATATCATCGATTTTACGCTGACTGCCTGAGCCCAACCAAGTAGACCATTTTGTTGACGTCAACAAAATGGTCTGAAATTGCGTGTTTTGAGTGTTTACACGCAATTTTTGCTTTATCGACAATCAATAAAAAATTCCGCCATTCGCTATATCCTAAAATTTTTTGCAAATCTCTCGCGTACCAAAACTCTATTTTTTTATCATGTTGCGCAATTCTTTCAAACGCATCATGCAATTGAGCAATCATTTCTTTTTTCATCACACTTCCTATCTGGTCAATACAAGAAATTACACAGGTGCAGCATGCAATCCATTTCCAGATAACTGCGCTACTTTGTCACACTTTTCCCAACTTAAATTTAAATCATCGCGACCAAAATGACCGTAGGCTGCGGTTGGTAAATAAATTGGATTTAATAATTTCAAATCTTCAATAATCGCACGTGGACGCAAATCAAAATATTGCTTAACTAATTCTGCAATTTGATTTTCAGGTATTTTATTTGTCCCAAATGTTTCAATCAATATTGACGTGGGTTGCGGAACACCAATGGCATAAGAAATTTGCACTTCGCAACGATCCGCTAGTTTCGCTGCAACAATATTTTTTGCAACATAACGTGCAGCATAGGCTGCTGAACGATCTACTTTTGAAGGATCTTTTCCAGAAAAACATCCACCACCATGGCGGCTCATTCCACCATAACTATCTACAATAATTTTACGACCGGTTAACCCGCAATCACCCACGGGTCCACCAATGACAAATCGTCCTGTTGGATTAATAAAATATTTCGTGTCTTTGTGAAGCCAATTTGCAGGAATAACCGGCTTGATGATTGTCTCCATTACCGCTTCTTGCAATGTTTTTTGATTCACGTCGGGATCATGCTGCGTTGAAAGAACAACACAATCCACTGCAACAGGCTTGTTCTTTTCATAACGGATAGTAATTTGACTTTTAGAATCTGGGCGCAGCCAAGATAAAAGACCAGATTTTCTCGATTCTGCTTGTTTTCGTACTAATTTATGCGCATACATGATTGGTGCCGGCATTAATTCCGGTGTTTCATTCGTAGCATAGCCAAACATTAGCCCTTGATCGCCCGCTCCCATGTCTTTGTCTTCACGTTGATCAACACCCATCGCGATATCGGGTGATTGTTTGCCTATTGCAGAAACAACGGCGCAGGCTTCGCTATCAAATCCATAACTAGGATTATTATATCCAATATCTCTAATCGTCTTGCGTGCGATACTTTCCATATCAACCCACGCATCTGTCGTGATCTCACCAGCGATCATCACCATGCCATTCTTAACCAACGTTTCACACGCTACTCGAGCACATTTATCTTTTGCTAAAATCGCATCTAATACAGCATCGGAAATTTGATCGGCGATTTTATCAGGATGTCCTTCTGAAACCGACTCAGATGTAAAAATTCGTGATGTTGACATTGGAATTCCTTTTAAACCTATTAAACCTAATTTTATCATTGTTATTTATTTTTCAGCGTTTTTAGCCGGAAAATGACTGCCCCTTTTAAAAAGTTTTCAATAATAAAACATTTTTAATGAAATTGCACTTCACGCGCATAAATACATTTCATTGTGTGAAACCGAAGCTCCTAGGTGAAAAATCTTGCATCCATTCACCGGATCTTTTAAACTCGACAGAGTATTATTAACTTATTGATATAATGTAAAAATATGGCTATTACGCTATTGAAAATCGATCAGTTACGCAATATAGAACAAGCGGAAATCATTTGTTCGCCCCACTTTAATATTTTTTTTGGTAATAATGCAGCAGGAAAGTCAAGTATTTTAGAAGCAATTTATTATTTAGGAACCTGGAAATCTTTTCGCACTCACCAGAGTGAGCGCGTTATTAATAGTGAAGCGGATAATATGACTTTGTTTGCTCAAGTTGAGAGCGGTCAGTCTATCCTTCCGATTGGCTTACAACGTTTTCGTGATGGATCTTCGAAAATTCGCATCTCAGAACAATCTGTTTCTTCAATTACTAAAATCTCGCATTACCTACCGATTCAGTTTATTGCTTCTGACAGCCATCGCATTTTAAGCGATGGGCCAAAATGTCGTCGTCAATTTCTTGACTGGGGTTTATTTCACACCAACCCTTCTTTTTACTCATTGTGGAAAAATTTTCAGAAATTATTAGCTCAACGAAACATTGCGCTTAAATCACACGCCTCCCAGAAAGAATTGGCTATTTGGAATCGTGAATTTGCGCTCGTGGGTGAACAACTCAATCAACTTCGTCAACAGTATGTTAGTGACTTCTTACCTTTCTTTACAGAAATTATTCGCGTACTTTTGCCAGATACTTCACTTTCTTTGAATTACTTTTCAGGCTGGGACACCCAACTCACCCTCGAAACCTGTTTAAATCAAAATGTTTCACGTGAAACATTAGCTGGTCACAGTTTATTTGGTCCACAGCGGGCAAATTTAGAGATTAACGTTGATAATTTTCCTGCCGAAGATGGATTATCTCAAGGTCAACAAAAGCTCGTTTCATACGCATTGAGGCTTGCACAAGGATTACAACTTCAATCAACCGGTAATAAAACGCCAGTTTATCTCATTGACGACTTGCCCTCTGAATTTGATCTTCATAATCGCAAGCTTGTCATAGAAATTCTCCTGCGCCTACGTGCCCAGGTCTTCGTTACCGGCATAGAGTCATGTGACTTTATCGATATTTTGGCTCTGCACGCCGATAATAAAATGTTCCACGTGAAACATGGGACTATATCCGAGCTTTCAAATAGCTCGGGGGAGGAGCGCAATTCATAAGCGGTTGTTTTGGGGCATGAAAAAAAATCCCCCGCCGAAGAACCATCGGCTCTTCTGTTACTGGTTGTTGATTTTGAAAATAATGATAATTAGATCCAGGTGACCGAGAAAAGCCTGGGCTACGATAAGGCCCTGGATTGTTATTGTCAGCTGGCTTGTTGTTGTAAGTAGGATAAACCCCGGGGTACGGCGGCGGTGGTGATGGCGGAAACAAGCTGTATTGTTCGGGATGACGGATAAAATCAGGCAAGAATTCCTCAAATACCATGGGATTTTTTGGGAAGTGAAACCGCAGCTGTTGACCTGGATAAAACTGTGGATATTGCTGTACAATAATATTGATAATATTCAGCGCAATATTGATATCATTAAAAATGTAGGCATAACACTGACTTGTTGGTAGTTGAAACCGGGTAAAATAAGGGTGTTCATGTTGTGGGTTGTGATTTACATTGGGATCAAGAGTCCATGTCGCGATGTAATGCTGATTTTCTGCAGTAAAATTACCACATTGATCAAAATTATCAATTCTAATATCACTCACAAAAACACGATGGTTAAGACCCACCAGGCGAAAATATTCTTCTGTCGTTGGGTTACACAGCTTGCGCGTTGAGGGAAGAATACACTGAACAGAAAACCACTCCGGATTGCGGCTAAGCAACAACTTACTCAAAAGAAATTTTAAATCGTAATCTGACAAGTCACCATAAAGTTGACCAATAAATACAGAGCGCATGTTGATACCTCAATAAATCGTTACGCTAACAATCCATTGTGGCGGTGATAAAGATTGGTTAAAAGTAATACAAATTCGATTGAAAAGCAAGCATTATTCGTCTAAGAGCCTGTCGTCATATTGTGCATTAATTGAAAAATTGCAGAAATTAGGCGAAAATTTTTGTAAATTCGAAGTGAATATTCTTTAATCTTCGCTGAGAATTTATAAAAATTTACGCCAATTTATGCGGTTTTTAACTCGACTTTGGCCAATTACGCCGCGCGCGCAAGCTGATCTATCAAGCTTTCCCATTCATCTCGCTTAATTTTCACATAGTCACCTTCAAACCATAAGTCGTTAAAATACTTTTGCGCCCAAATACTGCGCCGCACGAACGCAACAATGTCAGAAAATGTTGCTTGTCCTTTTTTGTTGTACCATGCAGTGAATGCTACTGGTAATGCATGAGTTTTGAGCATTTCTAATGCAAACAAACAGGTTAATGAAAACAACGCCATCAGCGATGGAGTAGTTCTTGCAATCGCTTTATCTGACCATTGACGTTGTGTTTCCATACCAAGGTGGGCGCGCATTTCCTCGAAAGTAACCTCAATGTTCCACCGAATAACAAACCAGTTGATGATTTTTTCTGGCGCTAATAATAAATCGGTTGTGAAAAATGCTTCTGCGCCGTCTTTTTTTGGGTCAACGACGAGAACCCAACGAACGGGAAGAGGTTTTTCTCCGGCTGAATACCAAAGACAAATACCGGTCAATATGCGCACGGTTTTTGATTCACCGCCATACCAATTCACCGTCATCTCAATCCACGCCTGCGTAAGATCATTAGCCAGTTTTTTTAACGGTGGTAGGCGATTACCTTTTACACGGTGACGTCCTGGTTGCCCTTGGATTGGTGCTGGCGCAAAACCGTAGAGGGCCGCGTCCAATCGCAAGCGTGATACGAGCGTTACATTTTGTTTGATACACGCATGCCCTAACTCCAGACAAGCAAAACCACCATCACCAATGAACACAAAAGAGCGCTTGAGCCAACGTGATATCACACGCATCGCCAAAATCGCCCAATCCACGGCAGTTTTGTGTGTTTTACCACGCGCTTCATTGGCTTTTTGCGAAGGCGCAAGAATGGTCATAAATGGCAATGCCCACGGACGATTGCACCATGGAAGCTCTACAATCAGCATCAAACAAACCCATTTGAGACCAAAACACGTTACAACAACGCTTTCAGTTGATCGAACTGCATCGCGATAACAGCCTTTTGCTTTTATTTTACGACCAGAGCGGCGCTCAATCGTATCGTCTACAACAATTAATATGGGAGCTGATGTTGGTAGCAGAACAACCAACAACCCAAGCAGAATTTTAGCGCCAGTCATACTGTTCCACTGCGCACGATTGAATACGCGATGATATTTTCCAAATCGTTTGTCGCTCGATAATCCCATCACGCGTAAAATGGAGCTGACACGCCGAGGACCTTGGCATAAAATGGCACCCGTCATCAGTATCTGTATGTTGTCCCAGGTAGGTAGTGTAAACATCACACTAAACGCATTAAAAACAGTTTCGATTGCGCGTGGCAATGACGACATATTGATCATCCTTAATCTATTGTAAATAAAGGTAAAACGGTAAAAAATGGGAACAACAATAACGGTTCATGCGCTCTTTAGCAAAGCAATTTTGAAAGATATTGAGATTGATTTGTTACACAGTGGAACCTATCAACCACGTGATTTTTTTTCACAAGAACATCTTGAATCCTTGAGTAAAACGATTGAGCAGGTAGGCGTTTTAGAGCCATTAATCGTTCGATCATCATCACAACACGTGGGTCAATTTGAGATTATTGCGGGCGAGCGACGTCACAAAGCCGCCAAGCTTGCGGGTTTAAGTCAAGTGCCGTGCTTACTATTAAATTATTCCAACGAGCAAGCAGCGCAAATCGCATTGATTGAAAACATGTCCAGGGAAGGTTTGAATCCAATCGCCGAAGCAATGGCAATGGAGAGATTAGCCACAGAATTTAGATACACGCACGATGAAATTGGTGGTCTGCTTGGCATTGGTCGCGCCCAGGTGACCAATACAATACGATTATTAAAGCTTGATGCGCGTATACAACACTGGATGAAACAAGGTGAATTAAGTCATAGCCACGGAAAAATATTGGCAGGATTACCGCTTGATAAACAATACTGGTTTGCTTACGAGGCTATCAAAAAAGAATGGTCGGTCAGCACACTGGATAATGCCATCAAGACTACGGGGGACAAAAAACCACAATCAGCCGCAAAAAAATCATCAGAGTTTAGTTCCACGCTAGAACAAATAGCCAGCGAACAATTCGGGTTTCGCATTAACCTTACCATCAACAAAAATGAAGCGGGTTGTTTACGTATTAACTTTCAGGATCGCGAACATATGCAGAAGATTTTGGAAAAACTGGGTTGTTCGCATGAAAAATTGCCGGTTGATTGACCAGCAATGGTGGATCCCGAGAAATTAATGCTGTCTTAATTAGTTGATCCTGGTCCTGGTAGGATACAATTGTTGCAAAAAACACCCTGATTTTGAGGTCATTTCAATGAGTTATCGCACCATTAAAGCACAGAGTTTTCATTCCAGTCTAATGGCATTAGTTCGTGACCATTCTTCTGAGCAAAAAAAAATGGTTGTAGTAGTGTCAGCATCAGAGCTAGATTTTGAAAGTATTACTGAATTAAGTACCAATGGCCACTCACATTTAATAGACGCTCTCCATCTTCCATTTGAAATTATTGAAGATAAAGAGCAGGCATCAAAAGTTGCTCATTATTTAATGGGCCTTCTAATATTGAAGGCGAAGGAAATCCATGGTGCACTTAACCGTTTATTGATTCAAAAAAGCAATGATGGCTTCACGCCGTTGCATGAAGCATTAATTTCTGGCAACGCACAAAACATGCAAGTCTATTTTGATGAAGTGCGACAAGCGGTCACAGCCAATAAAATCTCCGCAGCTGAGTACAAACAG
>MGXZ01000023.1 GCA_001802455.1 Gammaproteobacteria bacterium RIFCSPHIGHO2_12_FULL_39_24 | reverse complement strand
TCACGACAATTTTAAGCCGCAACAGCTAATGCAGTATTATTGATTTTTGAAATTTCAGGTAACAAAGAAGGAAAATTAGATTTTTCTATGTGGCTTTTTACTGCGCATGTTAAATAATCAAGAATATTTCTGCCTTGTAATTTACACGTTGCAACGACGGTCATAATTCTTCCCATGTAAAGAGAACCTGCTTTGGATTGTGTTCCAAAACTTGTTTTTCTCCAAATGGCAATTGTTCTTATAAGTCGCTCAGCTAAATTATTGGTGGGTTCAATCGCATCGGTTTCTAAAAAACGCCATAATGCTGGACCATAAGATAAAATATTTCGACAAGTACCGGATGTTTTATTATTTCTACTGCGTTTTCCTTGTCGCAATAGACCCTCAATAAACACTCTAATTGGTTTTGTTTTTTTCTTTAATATTTTTCGATCTATGCTACCTTCTTTAAATTGATGCCAGAAATGAAATAAATGATTTGTTTGCAGCAATAAATCTGTACCAATAACGCTTGATGATCCAGCACGTTCTGATATTTTTCGAAAATCCCTTTCAAGATGCGCCCAACAAATTTGACGATTTTCATTAGCAACCCATTGATAGGCACTGTATCGATCAGAGCATAAAATTCCTGTGAAATTTTTTCCCAATAAGTCTTTCGCTACTTGTTTATCGCGATTATTACGAATCATAAACACGGCAACGAAACAAGAAACCGCAATCCATGCCCAGATGTTTTTTCCTTTTTCCTTAAATCCTGTTTCATCTGCATTAACACCCACTTGATCTGCTGATCTGATAAAACTTTTTGCTTGATTGACAGGCAATGCTAACGCGCGACTCACTGTTTTTTCTGCTTTGCAAACCACTCCAACAGATAAATTAAAATCAAAAATATCGCGATAAATATTAACAATATTTTGTTTGCTGATTCGATAGGTGCCGCTTAAATTGGCTGTCATTGCAGTCGCTCTTGGACCCAACATGCCCGCACCGACACCATCCGGAAGAGATCCGCTCTTCTTTAACTGGCATTGATTACACGCACCAGAATAAATTTGATATTCCGTTACAATAGGCCTGATAATTGGAAATTCGTATTGCTGATGTCGGCGAGTTATTTCTGCATTTATTATCACATGACCGCCACAAGCACACATATTGTGTGGATGGCATATTACAACGTGATCCACTTTGTTTAATGGCAGCAATATTCTCTCGTGTTTTTTATGCCCTGGCTGACCACCGCGTTTTTTTGGATTCTTTTTGCGATCTTCGGTACGTTTAATATTAGATTTATTTTTTGATGCGCGATCTTTGGAAGGAGACAGTGAAGAATTTTTACTGTTTGTTTTCAACTTTTCGTTTAATTTCTGAATAATATCCCACAACGCCTTAATAATTTGATTGGCTTCATCGAGTGTGTTCGCCTTGGGCGATTTTCCGTTTATATTCATGTCCATAATGGACGAAAAGATACCGTAATTTTCAGAATATACCAACTTGTTTTTCTAAAAATTGCTTCAATAGGCGTGAACGGTTACAATTTTTTCTGTGACCTCGTCACATTACTCAAGGTTATGCAAGAGGTCTAATATAAAAACATGGAACCTGAAACCAAACAGCAACAATTTGATGCTGATTTTATTATTATGGAAGCGATATTTTCAGTGTTGATTAAAAAATTGTTAGGCTTGTTTTTAGAAAGGCAATCGGTAAAAAATGTTGTCAGTTTTGATAAAAAACTTGCTGTTGCATAATGCTTGATGATTCTCGTGGCGGCTCATCGCAGAGATCTTAGCGTGGGGCCTATATTACATCTTAGGCGATATGTCTACACGCCATAAGTAAATCATACCAAAAATAACACCTATAAAAGCCCAAAAACAAAAAACTTCGGGACCAAGTGAATCCCACCAGGCTTCTACAAAAGATTCAGCTAACAAACCAGAAATCATGCCTAACACAAGACCCATCGCTACTTTTTTTCTAACGGGTTTTAAATGTCGATAGTATTTCAAAGCATGCCAATAAAAACTGATGACTAATAAAAAGCATAATGACAAACCAATAATACCCGTTTCTTCCATTATCGCTAATTGCGAATTTCCTTTTTCTCGTCCATAAGCATTTGGATGCGAAAGACTAAAATCATTTTCACCTATTGTTACGTAAAAACCACCGCCCAACCATCCGCCTTTCACTGCTTGCTGATAGGATTTTTGCCACACTTTATTTCGAGTGTAAAGCATTTGCTGAGTGTTAATACTACTTTCATCTGCTCTTTTTAGCACATGAGTCACGATACCTTGTTCTAGTGTCACTATCACCATGGGATTTAATAAAACAATCATTAACATAGCAAATAACACTGAAACAATGATCATCATTTTTTTATAACCAGATAAACTGATGAGAAAAAAATAAATGATACAAAGAAATATGGCAGTTGCGCTTCTTGAATATGACCTAAGAAGTCCGTGTATATCGATCAGAAGCAGCAATCCCCAAAGCAATGAATACCACCTATTTCCCCATGTTTGATATAAATTCCAAAGAATAATTGAACTGACTATGGCTAGCAAAAACCCAAAATTATTTGGATTACTAGATAATCCAGCAGATATTTTCATACCACTCTGATGAAATGAACCAGAATTCAATCCTATCAAATTTGATATAACCGCAACCAACAGAATTAAAAATAAAAAATTAATTGCTTTTTCATGTCCGAAGCGAACAACCCAAAGACTACCTGCTGATATCATTGTGATAATCACTACCGCAAACAGTGTGCTCTTAATAACACTCAACAAAGGGACTTCAGACCAAAAATTCGTTGATAGAAACCACACGATATATACCATCAACAATACAAGCCAGCCTCTATTGATATAATTCAATAATTTTTTGTTTAAAAAAAGATATCCGAATAATGCAAAAAGTAGAGGCCACTCCAACAACGTCGGGTGTAACGGATCAATAAATGATGTATTTCTGCCAAGAAAAAACAAAAAGATAAGCGGTAACAAAATTTCAAAAAATGAGCGTTTACGAATTCTCATAACTAATACCTATCGAGCCTCTTGATATACAGCAGCTAATTTTTTAGCGTGCTGTTCCCATGTAAAATTCTCGTGAACATGTTTTTTTCCATTTAAGGCTATTTTTTTCATTTTTTCAGGATTATTAAATATCATTTGCAACACGCTTTTCAGTGAAAAGACACTGCCTTTGTCGACTAACAGACCTGTTTCTTCATGTTTAATAAAAATAGATGGACCTTGGCAACGAGTCCCAATTGCAAGCAAACCAAAAGCCATTGCCTCAAGATGCGCAACGCCAAACGCTTCTGGAAAAGAAGGTAAACAAAAAATGTCGGATTTTAATAAATAACGATATACTTCTTCGTGCGTGCAAAATCCAACAAACCTAACTTTATCTTTCAAGCCAAGTGAAAATGCCAATTGTTCGTATTCTGTTTTGAACGTACCCTCTCCAATAATAATATAACTCCAATTATATTGTTTTTCTTTTTCAAGCTCGGCAAATGCATGGAGTGTGATATCAATACGTTTTGCATCATCAGAAAGGTTACTCACACTAACAAATGTCAATGTATCTGGCCAATATTGTTTATTGTTAATAAGCATATTGTTAGAGAATAAAAATCCATTTGGAACAACAGCAAAATTATTATCATTATCTACCAGCTTTTTGAAAAAAATCCTTAATGGTTCGCCAACCAATACAATTTTTTTGACATACGGCAAGGCTTTAACAATTGGTTTTCTAACACCACGCCAATATCGCTTATTGGTTTCTGCGCCATGCATGGTTGCTATGATTGGTACATCAAATTGACGAGCAACACTAACAACGGGTGGTACGCTTAACTCGGTATGTACGTGTATTAAATCAATTGAATAATTTTTTATTATTTTCTTAATCTTCATACCGATTTGTTTAAATGATATCCAATTACTTAACCATCTCATGTGATTTCTTGGAATGGAAAAATAATGGGTAACTAAAATTTCAATATCATAGCCGAGTTGAAACGGATCTCGCGATTGATGCAAGTTGGGCCTGATCATTTTTAAAATCGATGGTATCCAGGGCCGTGTTATAAGAACAGTGATTTTATAACCCGCATTCTTTAATGAATTTATTGAATCTACAATAAAAAGACCATTATGGTCTTTGGCATGACTGGGAAATAGTGGGGTTACAATTAATATGTTCATTGATTGGTATCACCATATTTTTTGATTAGCTCTTTTATTTTTAATGATTGATTCACTGGAAAAATAATCATGTTATTTCGAAAATGGATTGTTGAAGCGTGTAGTTTTTCATTCTTCCTTACTTCTGGTGGCAAATCAGGCCAACTAGTAGCAGGCCATTTATTTTTTGTGAGTGTATTGTAAATGATTTTTGCTTCATTGTTTAAGGAATTAAAAACAGCTACGTAGGGAATCTCATCACTGTCTGTATTAGAAACACGCTCCATAGGTATTTTTTTCTTTATTGTGATTTCCTCCCATACTTTGGCGCATTTCTTTCGATGTTCTATATGCGCAGGTATTTTTTTCAACTCTAAAAATAATAGTTTTTTTGCGAAAGGATGCATGTAAGTAGTCGTTGGCATGGGTTGATGAGCACCATCTAATTCATATGGCGGCACTTTTTTAAAATGCGAAAAAAGATTACGTGTAAAATTTTTTATAACTTGTCTTATGATCCACTGAAAGAATGGGTAGTATCCGCGACCCAATAGAGCTCTAATCGATTCAAATTTAATATACTCAACTTTATTTTTCTCAACATAATCTTTGACTGAGGATTGCATAATACATAATGCGCCCTGCGATATGGCAAAAAATTTATGTGGACTATACAAAACAAAATGGCTAGCTAACCCTATTTCATCAACGGGTAAAATGACATGGGCTGCGTCTTCAACAAAAAGAGCATTATGCTGATCACAAAATGCTTTTGATTTTTTAACATCAGAAATGAGTCCGTAAAAATGGGTTAAGATAAATATATCTGGCTTTTCAGTTTGAGCCAACATATCACATGCATCCCACTCCGGCCGAAATCCATCCGTAACCGGATAAAATACAAATTTTATTCTATTTCCACCATATTGCCTGAGTGGCCATAATGATTGATTACAGAAATATCCAGGCACCCAAATGGTGGGTGGTCTATGAAACATTTTTTCCCACCACATGGCAATCGCTACCAATGACCATGCAGTTTTAGAAAACCAAAAAACGCTTCCACCTTCTTTATTCCATGGCTGAGCCAACGAAATATCATCCACAGAAGATAAGCAACATAGTCGAATTAAATTTTTCCAACTGAGTAATGGCGAATGTGTAATCACTTTTTATATCTCTTGGTTTGGATAAATAATTGCAGACTCATGTTCACCAATGCGACCCAGCTTTTGAATTTCCCATTTTGGATTATTCTCAAAAATAGGCAAATAACATGAGTTATGGTAAACAATTAAAGGTCTTGCTTTACCGTGACTCATCTTAGTGTTTATCAGCGTTAACAGCTGATCTGAAAAAATTTTCATTAATCTTTCTCGAAATGGGTGATATAAATAAAAAATGGTGCCCTGCTCAATTAAACGAATATCTTCTCCCACGCAGCCCGTCATAATTTCAACTTGTTTATATTTTTTTAATCTATTACGGGTAAAATCAGCAATCTCAGGATGAACTTCGATGCCTAAAATTCTATTTTTTATATTTTTATTTAAAAACCAATTAATCACCCTTCCCTTCCCGCAACCCAAATCAACAATGACGTCACTTTCACTAATATTAACTTTTGAAAATAAAATTTCTAGACAGGAATATTCTGAACTGCCCGTATTAATATAGCCTTTTTTCTCATCGAAATTTTGTAGTGAAACACCTAAATATTTCCCGCCAAATTTTAAATCTAAGAAAGCATTTTTTATTACCTGAAAAATTCTTTTTGGCCTATATAATGCATTAACAATATAGTGAAAAAATATTTTTGTACTCTGCACTGTAAATTCCTATGTTTTAAAAAAAACGAACATACTCTCCTGCCAAACAGTACTCTTTTCCTCGAAATCCCTTCTTAAATTGACAAACAGAAGGACGTTCCTTTTCGTTATACCCACCAACATCATAATATGAAACACCCCGCTGTTTTAAATAAAGCAATGTCTTCCAAACAAGAGAATGCATTGAGTGTAATTTTTCTCCACTTTCGCTTGTCCACGCGATTAATGGGGTACATTGCTTTCCATGAATGACTAATAATTTTTCAGCAAGTATTTGTTTATCATCATCCCTTATTCGAACAACAAAAACATTGCCATCATTATTTGATGCCTCATACATTGATTTCATTAGGTCAGCACTGACACCATCGAACGTTTTCTCTTTTTGCATGGAGATATATTTTTTAATAATGTTTTCAACATCGTCTTTCTTATCAGATAGTTCAAAGATAAAATTAAGTTTTTCAGAATTTTTTATATAATTTCTCAATCTTCCCCTAAATGACATCTTTATCTCTTCTTCGGTTTTGTCCAGACTAATCAATGCTGATTTCCACCCTATTGCTCCACTTCTTTTGATAAATTGTTGCCTTTTTAAAAAAATTCTATTTTCTTCGTCATCAAATAAGGCTGGAGCTATAATCAGTATTTTTCGATTCAATAATGAGAATTGTTTTCCCAACAATTGGTAAGATCCTATTTTATCTTCATGTTCCAAATCTTTATTGAGATATATTGGTCCGCGATTAACTCTTACAACAGAAAATAGGCCAAAAATTGATTTTTCCATCCATTGACAAATGGCTATAGGCTCATTGTTTTTTTTTATAATTCCACGAGATATTTTCCATTTCTCGTTTTTTTTCTTAGCCTCACCATAAATCCAAGATTGAAGCAAATTACTAAATTCTGTTTCCTTAAAATACGTTTCCCATTCATCTCTAGAGGAAACATCACTGATAGTATAATTATTGTTAAATGAATTAGACAATTAAAGCATCCTTTCAGATACAAATATCTTTTGATAATCGCTCGATGCTTGAGTCAAGCTTTCGTGATTTCCCACATCTAACCAATATTCACGAATTGGAAATGTCGCCACATATTTCTTATGAGTAATTAACGTTTGAAGCAACGTAGTAATATCACAATATTGGTTTTGATTTGAAAAATAATATAATACATCGGGATTAAGTATATATATTCCGGCATTCACAAAATACGAATTCGTCGGTTTCTCTTCGATACTGGTTAGGCCGTGATTTTCCTCATCCATGTTGACTACACCATAAGGAATAGTACTTTCATATTGACGAACGCAAACAGTAGCGATAGGGTGATGCACATTAAATTGATGAAATGTAAGTATTTGATCAAAATTAATATTAGTCATGATATCCGCATTAACAACAAAAAAAGGTTCTGTCGGTTTTTCGGGTAGCAAATTTAAACTACCAGCGGTGCCTAAGGCGCTTCTTTCTTCTAGGTAAGCAATCCTCACATTCCATTTGCTTCCATCGCCAAAATAGGATTTTATCATGCCTGCTTTGTAATTGACTGAAAAATAGAAATCTTGAAAGCCTGCCGCAATAAAATTTTCCAGCAGTATTTCTAAAATGGGTTTTTGTCCTATTTTTAGTAACGGTTTTGGATGTTCTAGCGTTAAAGGATGCAATCGAGTACCTAGACCACCCGCCATAAAAACGACTTTATTACTCTTGCATTTTTTTTCAGTTAAACTGCGCAGTGTTTCTATACCAATCACTTGCCCTGTCTGATTTACAATCGGCAAATGCAATATATGAAAAGCCTGCATTTTTGCAAGTAACTGCGCTTTACTATCCGTGTCTTTCGCAACTTTTGGATTTTTATTCATGATGATGTGTGAAGATGCTTTTAGGTCTCCACACTTTAATAAATAACGTCGAATATCTCCATCAGTGATAACACCTAGCAACTTGCGTTCATCATCCACCACCAACACAACGGCAAGACCTGTTTTGCTCATTTTTTCGATAGCAGTGAGAATAGATGTTTCAGGTGAAATCAAAACAGATATATCGACATCCTTGTTCATTGTCATCACTACTCCATTACTTTTGCAGGAATCCCAGCTACTCGCATATTATCAGGTATGTCTGTTACAACAACTGCTCCTGCTGCAATCAACACATTTTTACCAATTTTAATACCCTGAATAATACTCGCGCCGATACCGATATGTGTATAATCACCCACAGTTACGCTGCCCGATAACACTGCACCTGGTCCAATATGCACATGTTTGCCAATATCACAATCATGATCTACAGAAGCAGCCGTATTAATAATGGCATTATCTCCAATTTTTGATCCAATCATAACTGTTGAGCGCGCCATCAATTGCACACCCTCTCCAATAATTACTTCATGAGCAATATAAGATGTTGGATGTTGCACTGTGTGAAAACGAAACCCGCATTTTTTATAACGATCAAATTGTTTTGCACGATTTGATGATTGTTCAATTGAACCAATACCATTTACCAATAAAGTTTTCATCGGATGTAATTTAGTAATATTGTTTTCATGATCAATCGGCAAATCTAATAATTTACCACCAATTAATTGATCGTTCACTTCAAAGAAGCCAAGCACTTTTATGGTTGGATCTTGCATGAGTGATTCTAAGAGTACTTTCGCGTGACCACCTGCACCCAAAATATAAGTGGCAATCTCACTCATTGATCAGTTCACCTATTTGATATTCTTTTGTCGCTTTTTGCCCAATATACTTCCAATAGTGCATGGCTGATATTCCAGTTCCAGGACGCATGGTATCCATATTGTTTTCGGTAAATAATTCACCGTGCATAATTACTTGCGTTGCAACCAAACTTTTTCTAGCAACATTTTTTGTGTCTAATTCTTCTGATGTTATTATTTTAATGGGATTACCCATTGCTCGCTCAACTACTCTAATACTCTCAACCATATCTTTTAGCTCATTGGGTTCCAATGATGTTTTGTGATCAGGACCAGTTAATGATTTATCTAATGTAAAATGTTTTTCAATCACTGTAGCACCGCGAGCGACAGCCGCAATGGGAACAGTAATACCAACTGAGTGATCCGAGTAACCCACAGGCAAATTAAAAGCAGATTGTAATGTATCCATGGCTCGTAAATTAATGCAATTAAACTGTGCAGGATAATCGGATGTGCAATGCAACAATGTCACTTTTTTTCTTAATTGCGTTTGCCCAAACTCTGAAGCATATACTTTCATAAAAGCGTTTTTTGATGGTTTTTCTGTTGACTGTGTTAATCCAAAAGCAAGTACTGCAAGTGCTTCTTCAATTTCACCTAGCGTAGACATCCCAGTTGATAAAATAATATTAGGCTCATATCGAGCAATTTGCAGCAGTAATGGGGCTGTTGTAATTTCACCTGACGAAATTTTTATGGTTGATAACCCCATTTTTTTTAATAAGAAATCAGCGCTAATTGAGTCAAAGGGTGTTGAAAGAAATTGGATGTGGCGTTTTTCGGAATGTGATTTTAAAATAAAATACTGTTCATGTGTTAATTCTAATTTTTTGAGCATCGCGAATTGAGATTCATGAGGATCCGTCGTTTTTTTTTGGTAATTGGCTTTTGATGCTGTTGCTGATACCAAGCTTTCAGAAGAGAAGGTTTGAAACTTTACAACATCAGCACCTGCGTTAGCGGCAACATCAATCAGCTCGAGCGCTAACTTAATATCCCCGTTATGATTAACACCTGCTTCAGCAATAATGGTAGTCTTTTGCATGTTCCTTCCCATTAAAAAATTTCTTTTTCTTAATCATCTCTGCCATTTTTCCAGCATCATACGGAAAGAATGCTTTATATACTAATCATTTTTAATAAAAACTAATTTAACAAAATATGCCCCTAAACAATAAAGCAAAAATTGTGTATAACAGTAATAAGCAGTTAGATTTGGCTCTACAACGTCCACAAGCATTTCATTAAAAAATGAAACCAGAATTGACAGGGTAACAAAAAGCTCTGAATAATTTACAAAACTGTTTTTAGTAAAAATAAATTTTTTGATTGCTAAAAACGATATTATTAAATACAGTGAAATAAATAATATACCGCCATTTGCATCCATTATTTTATAAAAATATAATTTTATATTTTGAACCATGTTATTTAGAAAAAGAATTTTTGTAACCCTTTGAGTGGTCCTATTCATGTTAATTAATGTACTCTTGGGTACGCTACCCACATCATCACCAACCTGATGCGAATAGGTTTTGAATACAATTTTTAATATCTTGTTATAATTTAAATTATAATGTCTATATATTTCTTCATAAGGGTCAGATGGATGATTATACAATTTTCTTTTATTCATTTCATTTAAGACTGTCTTCACATATAATTTTTCCTGATTGCTTTGAAACAACAAATAGGCATTCTGATTTGATAAAAACAATGGTTGAACCACGCTAATCATTCCAAAAAATGGCTCTTTCATAAAATATCCATTCTTAAAATAATGGTATGATCGGTCAGCCATATCAGTCAATAAGGCTGACGAAGTAAAAACAATCACACACATGATAATATATTTGGTTGGCGATTTTTTTATAAAAATCCAACCAATCAAAGTAATATAAACAGCATAGTAAAAATAAAATTGGCTACGAAGTAAAATTAACAAACTCACCAAAATTGACAAGGTAATGATTTTTTTAATTGAGTTTTCTTGAAAACATTCAATGGTGATAAAGAATATGAAAATAAATAATGGAAAAGTTAACCCTTCCGGATCAATATCTCGAATTTGATAATGAAATAAGATAGTTATCAATGTAAATATATAAACAAGTGCAATACTCGAATTTGGGATCAATAATTTTTTTTTCATACGATTTTTTGCATATATTAATGCAAAAAATGTAATGGCACCCTGAACCCACATCACCCACTCGAATTGATATTGACTCGCCCAAGCAAACGATCTAATAAACAGTGTATCAAGTGGTGGTCTTGTAATATCTCCGCGTATATAACCAGCTGAATCAAAGTCAGTGCCGGGATGATGGGTCAGAAGGTAGGCTGCTAAGACAATGAGCAATATAAAAAATAAAGTATCACAATTTTCTTTTAAATAATTCCGCACTTTCAACATCTTTCCTGTTTTGTATTTAAATATTTTAGTGATAGAACAATCATGACAATCCAAAATAAAATGTAATTGATTGCGAAAGCAATTGCTGTGCCAATTAATCCACAATAGTGAACAAAAATAACCGTTAACAGTATATTTAATAATATGAAAACAACCTCAGTTGCAATACAAATCTTAACCATTGCTTTTGCAACAAAAATATTTTTAAGTATCCATGTGCTTGCTCTGGCAACATCACCTACTAGTTGATATTTAAACAAGGGAATGACGGGCATAAATTTTGTGCTATATATAATTACTATAATTTGTTTTTTAAAAAGGAAAATGAGCACTGATCCCACTATAATTAAAGGGAATATCGCATAGTGACTTTTTATGATTTCCTTCTTGAGGGAGCTATTTTCTTTCAATGAGGAAAATTTTGGAATAAAGTAAAAACCAAAAACCATCGCCATCACGATCAAATAGGCAGATGACAGTCGCATCATTGCTTGCCAATAGCCAGCGGATTCCCATGAAAGCGAATGCACAACATACTGTGTCAAAAAAAAAGAGGCAATGGGAGTCAGCAAAGCGGCTGATAATGGAATGCACGAGTATTTTGCTAACTTGATAATGCAATCTCGATTTATTTTTGAAAAAAATATTTTGATATTAAACCACTTTGATCTAACCACTAAATAGGCAGAAAATAATCCCAGTATGGTTTGATTTAATGCAAATCCAATTAGCCCACCTTCTAATCCGTAATGAATGATTAAGTATGACGTTAATATAAAGTTTAGCAGTGAGTTTGCAATCATACCCATCACATATTTTTTAACCTCCATGTGTGCATTGAGTAACGAAAGACAAAAATTATTTACAATAAATAAAATAATACAGCTGCCCATTAAAATAATCAGTTTTTGATGATTGTCTGTCTGAAATACCAGATGTGAAAAATAACGACTAAATACGGTTAATATGAGAAATGAAATACCAAAAATGGCGATATTCATTGCCATAGCATTACTGATAATATCCGCTTTTTTCTTTTCGTTGTCCTGATATTCAGACACGTATTTTACAATACCTTCATTAATCCCTGACGGAATAGAAACACGAGATATTTGGATAAAACTTTGGAATTGTTCAATGACAGCTATTCCCACGGGCCCCACTCTTACTGCAATGATTTTCCACATCACGTAATTCAACACCACTTTTAGCATTGTTGTAAGGCCTGTCCAAAACGATGTTCTAAATAGAGACATGGATGATTCTTAAGGTTTGTATTTGCTGTCTTTTAAGTAAATTAACTCAGCAATATACGCTGCAAAACAATAGAATAGAAATTGAGTGTAGCAATAATAGCGCGTACAATTTGGCTCTGCGACTGCCACAATCATTGCATTGAAGAAGGATATCAGCAGCACAAGAAATACAAACATAGCGCCCACGGTTATTTCTTTATTTCGATTTTGTAAAATGCTTAAAACAGCGATAAAAAACAGTAAGCAAAGAAATAGAAAATAAGGGATCCCGCCGAACGCAGCGATAATCTTGAAACCATAAAAAGAGATATTTAATTCTATGTTATGTAGAAAAAGTTTTTTTGCGATAGTTAATGTCATATTATTCATTTTGATAAACGAATCGGTATCGATACGAGAGATTTCTTCAAGCGAGTTTCCGGTTAGTATTTTGCTGGTAAAGGTTTGAATGGGCAAATAGCTCCTTTCATATTCCTCCTGTGCATATTCAAAATATTGAATTTTATTTAATTTTAAGTTAGATACATCTTGATTTAATTGATCAGTGTTGATTTTATGCAGAATGGATCGAACAACCGCCCTTTCTTCAGCATTTTCAAAGTAATTTTCTGCATCTGAATTTGCCAAATACAGTGGCTGTATGACGGTGACCAATCCTGAAAAGGGTTCATTAATAAATACGCCGTTGACTATATAGTGGTAGCTGCGATCTGCAAGATTGGTTAATCCGATAGATACAATAAAAATCAAAGCGACTTTTACAACACATGATATTGGTTTTTTTTTCCAAAAATACCAAAAAACTAGCGCGATATAAATGCCATAAAAAAAATAAAACTGTGTTCTTAGTAAGATTAAAACACTCACCCAAATTGATAAACACACTATTTTTTTAATTGACTTTTCTTGAAAGCACTCGATTGTATTAAAAAATGCAAATATAAAAAATGGAAATGATAATCCTTCTGGATCATCAATACTGATCATTTGATAATGAAAAGATATAGTGATCAGTACCAATAGTATTACGGGGATCAGCGACCAATCAGATAACTGTAAATTTTTTTTTAACCAGTTTCTTCCATAAAGTAATGCGATGAATGTAATAATGCTTTGCGTCCACATCACAAAATAAAACTGATATTTTCCAGCCCAGTGAAATAACCCTATAAATATAGGATAAAGTGGTTGTCGAATAATACTGAAATCGATATAGGTTTTTGCATTATTGCCAAGATAAGGAGAATGTGTGCACAAAAATGCCATGATCAGAAAAAAAATGAATAAAATGGGTGGCGTCCCTAATACTTTTTGACCGTCCATGATATTTTTCCGTGAGATCATTTGGAGATCAATGTTAACTAAGATTTATGTTAACATCAACCAATGATTAATATCTTAAATCAACCGCTGAATGGTAACGAGCATGCAACCAAAACAAAATGAATGGCTTGAACAATGGACATTACTCAACTGTAATGAACTTTTTCTTTTCCAAGAATGGATTGCTCCATTTACACTTAATGACTTTCAAAATAAAGATATTCTTGAGTGCGGCTGCGGTGGCGGACAACATACTAATTTCATGGCTAAGTACGCCAACTCAATTACAGCCGTAGATTTAAACACCATCGATTTGGCTAAAAAAAGGAATGCACTTTATACTAATATCAAGTTTATCGAAGCTGATATAGCACAAATGGATTTGAAGAAACAATTTGATATTGTTGTTTGCATCGGCGTGTTGCAACATACGGATAATCCAGATCACACTATTAAAAATTTAAAAAAACACTTGAAACCTGGTGGATTGTTACTTCTATGGTGCTATTCCATGGAGGGAAATTTTTTAGTAAAAAATATTGTTGAACCCATTAGAAAAAAGTTTCTCGCCAAGATCTCAAGAAAACAATTGGTTGTTATTAGCAAAGTTATTACCTCCATGCTTTATCTTCCCATATATTCACTTTATTTACTTCCTATAACAGTCTTACCTTATTATCAATACTTTCAAAATTTCAGAAAAATGTCTTTTTATCGAAATATGCTCAATGTTTTTGACAAATTGAATGCGCCGCAGACTATTTTTTTCTCTAAAAATCAAATTTTGGAATTCGTATCGAATTTTCAAAATATCAATCTATGTCACTATCGAAAGGTAAGTTGGCGAGTGAGTGGGTATAAATCTGATGCGTAACGTAGGTTGACATATGTGTGGCATAGCAGGGATCATTGGAAAAAATCAGGATGGTGAACATCTCAAGAAAATGTTACAGGTAATGAAACATCGCGGCCCGGATGCGACCCACACTGTTTCCTTACAATCTGATGGATTTCTAGGCCATAATCGATTATCAATCATTGATCTAAACAAACGCGCGACGCAGCCAATATGGGATCATACCCATCGTTATTGTTTGGTTTTTAACGGTGAAATCTATAATTATCGTGCTTTGCGTTCCGAATTACTGCAACTAGGTCATGTATTTAAAACACACTCGGATAGCGAAGTATTAGTTGAAGCATGGATGGCTTGGGGCACTGATTCTATTTCCCGTTTAATCGGCATGTTTGCATTTGCCATTTGGGATGATGTTCAAAAACGTTTAACGCTTGTTCGAGATCGCTTAGGAGAAAAACCACTGTATTACAGTCTCATTCACAATCGACAATCTCAATTGTTAATTTTTGCATCTGAACTAAAAGGATTGATTCAACATCCTGACATGAAGAAAAAAATTTCTTCACAAGCATTAATGCATTACCTCACTTTTAACTACACACAACACCATCAATCTATTTTTGAGCACGTTTTACAATTATCACCTGCTTGTTATCTACAGTATGATTATCTTTCAAATACTTCTCACATTCACTGTTATTGGGAATTAAGTAAATTCTTTCAAAATAAATCAACCATTTCCTATCGATCGGCACAAGCGCAGCTGAATGACTTGCTACATGATGCTGTGCAGCTGCAAATGTTTTCGGACGTACCGACTGGTGCATTTTTGTCAGGCGGGTTAGATTCAAGCACACTCGTTTCAACAATGTCACGACACACGAATGATAAAGTAAATACATACAGCATTGGATTTCGAGAACATTCTTATGATGAATCCCAACTCAGCCAAAAAACAGCTGCTCACTTTTCAACAGTTCATTATGAAAAAACAATTTCACATTTATCCACTGACACTTTAGAGCAATGCTGTTCTGTCTTTGATGAACCCTTTGCAGATACTTCATTAATCCCAATGTATTTACTCTGTGAACTAGCAAGCAATAAGGTAGGCGTTGCTTTATCAGGAGATGGTGGAGACGAGATCTTTGGTGGATATCGCACCTATCAAGCGGATCGATATTATCAAAAAATACAATATTTACCGATGTTTTTTAAAAAATGCTTATTGCGTGGCGCACACTATTTGCCAACTTCATTTTCAAAATTGAGTTTTGATTATCAAGCGAAACAGTTTTTCAACGGCGTCATGTTGTCACCAGAATCAGCTCATCTTCATTGGCGAAAAATTTTCAGCCCTTCGCATCGCGCTTTACTCTGCCATGAGCCCATTTCGATTGATCCAGCGGCGCATGATTTGTCCTTCTTTGATCAGGTTCGGGATTGTCATTTTTTGGATCAAGCGATGTATGTGGATGTAAAAACGTGGTTAGTAGATGATATTTTAACAAAGGTTGATCGAATCAGCATGGCGCACTCATTAGAAGTTCGAGCACCGTTCTTGGATTATCGCATCGTTGAATTTGCGGCAAGCTTACCCGTGCATTATAAAATTGCTGGCACGCAAGGTAAACGACTGTTGCGAGATAGTCAGCGTCGTTATTTACCAAAACATGTTTTGTCGCATTCTAAGCAAGGTTTTAATTTTCCGATTTCCACACAGCTATCCCATTCATTATTTGAAATGGCCTACGATGTAACAACCAGCAGTCAAATGGCAACCCATTTTTCGATTGATTATATTAAACGACTTTGGATTGAACATCAAAATCGGCTGTGTGACAATGGGCATCGTTTATTTAACCTGCTTTGCTTTGGACTTTGGTATCAAAATTACTTTTAGAGAACAGGATGTCATTTCCACCTATTTCCATTATTGTTCCTGCATACAATGAAGCGATTTCGATTTTAGAGACGATCAATAATATTCATGTCGTTTGCAAACAATCTTCCATACTCGATTATGAAATTATTATTATCAATGATGGTTCAACCGATCAAACAGGCCAACTGTTATCGCAGACTACTGCGACGGTGATTCATCATCCGCACAATATTGGTTATGGCCGATCATTAAAAGATGGCATACGTGCCGCACAATATGACGTTATTGTCATTACAGATGCCGATGGAACTTATCCATTTGACCAAGTACCGTATCTGTTAAATGAATATCAAAATGGATTCGACATGGTTGTTGGTGCGCGTACCGGAAAATACTATCAAGAATCCACTATAAAATCTTTTTTAAGAAAATTGTTACGCTTTATCGTAGAATTTAGCGCGGAACGAAAAATTCCCGATATCAACTCTGGCTTACGTGTTTTTTCTAAGAAAAAAGTAGAAACGATAATGGGACGACTCTGCAACACCTTTAGTTTTACAACCACCATGACACTGGGTTTTATGATGTCTGGTTTTTTTGTCTCGTATATTGAAATACCCTACCACAAAAGAAACGGAAAAACGAAAGTTAAGTTGTTGTCTGATTCAGCAAAAACAATACAGTATATTTTGCAAGCGATTAATTATTACAACCCACTGAAACTCTTTTTGCTATTTATGGGGCTTTGTCTCTTTTTGTCTTTTTTATTTTTTCTGGGCGGTATACTTACACATTGGAAAACGCTTATTTCGTTCGGCATTGGCGCGGCATTGTTGGGACTTGTCGTACTTTGTTTTGGCCTATTGGCCGATTTACTAAAACAAATCATGGATAAGAAAGTTTGAGGAATTGTTATGCATGATTTAAAAAATATTTATGCTGCTTCAGCACTGAACCAAATACCTCGCTTACTCGGCAACATGGATAGAAATATTTTTTCCTCTAGCTATGGGTGTTGTCATCGTGACTATTGGTTAGATAAGACGAGTGATTTTCCAGATGCGGTTAGACAGTTTAGCATGCATGCTTTAGCACTTATTTATCGTTTTGACATGCCCAACAGTATCTATTATCAGCAGGAAAAAATTAAAAATTGGGCGATTGCAGCATTACTTTTCTGGTGCAAAATACAACATAAAGATGGCTCATTTGATGAGTTCTACCCTTTTGAGCGAGGTTGGGTTGGTCCAACTGCATTTACTACCTATACTGCCATCGAAACCTATCGATTATTATCCGATGGGATTTCTTCGGAAAATAAAGCCATTATTTTAACAGCCGTTAGAAAAGCTGCTTACTTTATCATAAAAGGTGATGCTGAAGAGGATCATCTCGCTAATCACCATGCTATGGCTTGCTTGGCTGTTTGGAAAGCGTATGAAATATTACAAGAAGAGAAATTACTAATCGGATATCAAACACTATGGAAGAATTTTTTAAAATACCATCATGCCAATGAAGGGTGGTCAATAGAATACGATGGCATTGATCCTGGCTATTTATCTGCAACGATATCATTTCTTGGAAAAATTTATCAAACAAAAAAAGACCCGGAAATTTTATCGGTAGTAAAAAAATATATTGAGACGTGCACCTATTTTTTATATCCCAATGGATTTTATGCTGGCAGTTTAGGTAGTCGAAATACACTGCACCTTTATACACATGGTTTTGAAATATTTTCAAATGGAATACCAGAAGCAGCCAGTATTGCACTATTTGGCTTACAAGCATTATCAGAAGGCAAATTAGTTCCGCCAGATATTATGTCAGACCGATACGTAGTTTATCGAGTCCCAGAATATTTACTAAGCTATGTTGATCGCGCTAATGAACTATCATCACCATTACCATTGCTCCCCTTTCAACGAGACAGTGTTAATTTGTATTTAGAAAAAGCGGGTATATGGGCGCGAACAACTCATAAACACTACATCATTGCTAACCTAGCAAAAGGCGCTGTCATTAAAATTTTTTGCCGCAAAAGCAATCAACTGATCTACAATGATTGCGGAATTATCGCAAAAATAAATGACAACTCAGTCATTACTTCTCAATGGATTGACGCAGATTATATCCGACACGCTGATTCTCATTCGTTTTCAGTCTCTGGACAAATGAACAAAGTCCCCAGCAATACTCATTTCACGTTATTTAAAAATCTACTATTTCGCTCTGTTTTGTTATGTATTGGATGGCATACAAACTGGTCTCATAAATTAAAAGGCGCCATTCGAAAAAAAATGATGTTGGGAAATAGACGCGTCCCCGTGGATTTTACACGCTCACTCACTATTCAAGCTAACAATGTGACAATAGAAGATTCGATTAAACTGGGTAATGGCGTAAAAATTAAAGAACTGGCCGTGGGAGACGAGTTTTATGTGCGTTACGTTCCGCAATCAAGATACTTTCAATCACAGGAACTCTTGATTTCTGGTGAGACTTTGCCAGAAAACGCAATCACTACTCTAAACAACATCAAGCAGTGGACACGAAAATTTATTATTGAATAAAAAAGGGTGTCAGAAAATTGAAATCAAATATTTTTCATAAATTATTTTTCCTGCTCATATCCGCATTCATTTTAGTTTTGCTTTTTAAAAAAGTGGAATGGCAGCGTGTTTATAATATATATTTATTGGCGAATCCAATCTGGTTGTTTTCAGGTTTATTCATCACCCTTGTCGGCCCTTTTGTGATTACGATGCGCTGGCATTATGCATTGCTTGCACAACAAATTTCTTTGCCATTTTATAGACGCTTCGAATCTATTATGGTTGCCTACACATCTCATCTCATGACGCCATCTAAAACCGGTGATGTGGTAAAAGGATTTGTTTTACGTGATCTCGCGCCTATTTCTATGACAACGTCTGCAGTTGTTGCAGAACGCTTAGGAGATATTTTCGTATTGTTACTTTTAGGATTGTGCGGAGCGATTTATGAAAGTCATTTTACACAGGTGGTCACAATCGCATTAATTCTAATAGCAAGTTTGGGCGTTATTTTGGTTTTTCCTATTAACAAATCGATAAAATTAAGTTCTTTTAGATTGCCTAATAAAGTACTCACAATACTAATAAGAGGGATCACTGTTTGGAAACAAAATCCAGTCTGCATGTTAACTAGCTGTGCCTGGTCTTTACTGCAATGGTTACTGGCCGCCTTACAAATCTACCTCTTCTATAGCGCAATGGGAGTGCATATTCCAATATCATTTGTTATGGCAACTTTTCCAATCGCCACATTGGTTTCTCTTTTCCCCATTTCTTTTTCCGGTCTTGGCGTTCGAGAGGTCGTTTACATTTATTTTTTTTCAGCTTTTGCATCGGCACAAGTCAGTATCGCCGTTAGCCTAACGTACTTTGTCTGTAATTATATTTTCACTGCGTTGATTGGGATGATCTTCTTTTTTATTTCTCAATGCGATGTTCGATCCATTGAAAAGTTGCATCAGCTATAGCCTTTGATCCAATTTTATTCGGATGATGATCGTCTGGAATCTGAAATTTTTCCCCCTGAATTAATGTTCGAAAAGCGGGAGCGCTATCATAGAATGGAATATGTTCTTTTAGAAAAAAAGAAGGTGCTACTGATAAAAATATTTTGGTGGGATCATGTAAATTCGCTGGATAAAAAGTATTAAATCCCGTGGTAACCACCATCAATTTTGCGTTATGTTGTTCACACCACTGATTTATTTTTAAAAATATTTTTTCGCTAAAATGAATGGCGTATTGGTTTGAAAATTTTAAATGTGGACTACCGGGAAATACAACGTGATTCCTTGTTTCGATACTATCAAAATCCATTGTTGCATATTTATGCTTATAGATTTTATGCAGTATCGGTTGAAGTATAGAGTTTATTCGATAATGAATAAACTTTAATAAAAGAGAATGCTGATATAACCAACTTTCATACACTAACTGTTTGAATTTTTTTAAAGGAATAGAAAGATGAGATCGCTTTATTGCTCTTCCAATATCGTCTGTATTTAAAAAAATCAAAACATACTTTGGTGAAGATTTTCTTCCGTATTGTTTAAGGTATCCCAAGTAATCTTCGATACCCCATCCCGGTGTTGCTGCATTGAGAAGCTGATATTTATTTTTTCCAAATTTTTTGTCAACATCGCGTTGTAAATAATAAACATAGGTTTTATTCCATGGTAATAACCATCCGAATGTAAAAGAATCCCCTAACACTAAAATGTGGTTTGCATTCTTATTCATTTTGGTATCACGTAAATTTGGAAAATAATAATGAAGTTTGACGCATAGAGATTTTAAACATTGTGTTGCATTTCCAGAATTTGGATTAGTTACATAACCCCATTTTGATATTAACGTTGGAGGTTGGTAATTAGCATCTAGCGGAATCCATAGTTCTGCAATCCGTAATATCATTTCTGAAAGCAGCAATGCAAATATAATAGAACATGATACGGTTAAAATATTTTTCATAGGAATGAATTTATAGGAATTATTTTGTCTTGTCGATATCGAAAAAAAACAGGGTTTAATATCCCCGCAGAAAAATGATATGCTTTCGATAATCTTTAGAAGAGTTTTGTACAATGAATATTCTCGGTATTTCCGCCTATTATCACGACAGCGCAGCCGCCCTACTTTGTAATGGCGAAATAATTGCTGCCGCACAAGAAGAGCGTTTTACAAGAAAAAAACAAGATGAAGATTTTCCTGAACAGGCAATTCGTTATTGTTTGAAAGCGGGAAATATTACCTTAAACGATCTTGATTATATCGTATTTTACGATAAACCCTTTCTTACTTTTGAACGATTATTAGAAACGTATTTAACATTTGCGCCAAAAGGGTTTTCCTCATTTTTAAAAGCAATGCCCGTTTGGATGAAAGAAAAATTATTTTTAAAAAGCGAGATGCAAAAAGCATTGGCAAAAATAGCGGGTATTAAAAAATTAAACACACCCATTTTATTCACGCAACACCATCAATCGCATGCGGCCTCTGCTTTTTATCCTTCTCCTTTTAAAGAAGCGGCGATTTTGTGTTTGGATGGTGTTGGCGAATGGGCAACGACGTCGTTGTGGCTTGGAAAAGATAATCATATTACGGCGCAGTGGGAAATGCGTTTTCCGCATTCATTGGGATTGCTCTACTCCGCCTTTACGTATTTCACTGGCTTTAAAGTCAATTCGGGTGAATATAAATTAATGGGGTTGGCGCCGTATGGCGAACCAAACTATGTGGATTTGATTTATAAATATCTTATTGATGTAAAACCGGATGGCACATTTCGTTTGAATGTCGATTATTTTGATTTCCCTGTCGGCTTGAAAATGACAAATGAACGATTTGCAAAATTATTTGGACGTCCTGCGAGAAAAAGTGAATCACCCATCACGCAACAAGACATGGATTTAGCAAAATCAATTCAGGTGGTGACAGAAGATATTATTTTAAAATTAGCGAAAACTATAAAAAAGGAAACGAATGCGGATTATTTATGTTTGGCGGGGGGTGTTGCGTTAAATTGTGTTGCGAATGGAAAATTGGTGCAAAGTAACTTATTTAAAGACATTTGGATTCAGCCGGCTGCAGGCGATGCAGGTGGTGCATTGGGCGCTGCATTAACTGTATGGCATCAGCATTTGCATCAACCCAGAAAATTAAACGACGCTGATAATATGAAAGGTGCGTATTTGGGTCCAGCATTTTCGAACGATGAAATACGTCATTATCTATCAAATAGGGGCGCCATATTTCACGTATTATCTGATGAGAAATTATTTTCGCAGACAGCAGATTTATTAACGCAAGAAAAAGTGGTTGGTTGGTTTCAAGGTCGAATGGAATATGGTCCACGCGCTCTAGGTAATCGTTCGATCATTGGAGACGCACGAAGTCGCAACATGCAATCCGTGATGAATTTAAAGATTAAATTTCGCGAATCGTTTCGACCGTTTGCGCCCGCAGTGATGTTTGACAAATACGACAAGTGGTTTGATGCCAACAAAAAAATAAGTCCGTATATGCTATTAGTGGGTCAAGTGAAACCAACGCATTTAAATGCATGCGACACTGAAAATGCAAAAGGTTTAGATCAATTAAAAATTCCGCGCAGTTCCGTTCCCGCAATAACGCACATCGATTGTTCTGCGCGCGTGCAAACCGTTCACCCAGAAACCAATCCGCGTTTTTATCAATTAATTCATTCATTTTACAAACTTACCGGTTGCCCAATGATTATTAATACCTCATTTAATGTGCGCGGAGAACCCATTGTGTGTTCCCCTGAAGACGCGTTTCGCTGCTTTATGAGTACACACATCGATTGTTTGGTGCTTGAAAATTGCTTACTGCTAAAAACAGAACAACCAGAATCTCTGCGGTCACGTTATCAAACCGGCGAAACAGTGAGAGTCGATTAACATGGCACACACATCAACATTATCTCATCGAAAATTCGGATTTATTTTTTCAGGCTATTTCGCATTGCTCATTCTTGTTTTTATATTGCGACATCATGCCATATCTGATGTGGTTTGGTTTATTTTCGCGTTATGTTTTTTAGTCGCGTGTGTTGCACCAACAGGTTTGACACCCTTAAAATTTTTATGGGATCGTGTGTTGAAAATACTGGGGTACATCAATACCCGATTGTTACTTGGCTTTTTATTTTTTCTTATTTTTACACCCATTGCAGTATGTAAAAAATTATTGGAAAAAGATGCGCTGGGATTGCAGTATGATGCATCATGCAAAACGTATCGCATACCTATTCTTGATGATCAAAATGATTTAAGGAGACCCTATTAATGTGGGATTTATTGAAAGATTTATGGGGCTTTTTGCAAGTACGCAAAAAATTTTGGTTGCTGCCAATTATCATGATCATGTTGCTTTTGGCAACACTCATCGTACTATCGCAAAGCGCAGTCATCGCTCCTTTTGTTTATACTGTTTTCTAAATGGCAACCACTTTTAACAAGACTGCAGTGGCTTTGATCCGATAGTCAGCCACTAGAACACGATATAATTTTTTTTGATCCATTAAATTTGTCCATGCTAATAATTCATATAAATTGTGCCGAAATTGCGATATATATAAAATCTCAGGACGTGTAAATACAACTTGTGAGTACTGTGAATGTGAAAACTGATCCATTACCCTAATAATATCTTTACTATTTAATTGCCAATCCATATTTTGTAATGAAAAAAAGATATAAGTAATATGCTTATTTTTTAATAGATAATAAAACTGTTTATTAGATTTTATGGCTGGCCAATTAATAAGCCCGGAATCGGGATCGGCCAT
This sequence comes from Gammaproteobacteria bacterium RIFCSPHIGHO2_12_FULL_39_24, assembly GCA_001802455.1. Classification (GTDB taxonomy): domain Bacteria; phylum Pseudomonadota; class Gammaproteobacteria; order Coxiellales; family Coxiellaceae; genus 2-02-FULL-42-43. Next base: position 116,822 of record MGXZ01000023.1, on the reverse strand, counting down.
ATATAATTTTCTATCTAAATAATACGATTGACTACCGGGCGTAATGACAAGAACGGTAGCATCTTTAGGAATAATGTGATTTGCTTTATCAAAGCTCTGATAAAACCAAGTATATTTCATATAGTTTTTTAAATTATGATCAAAATGATATTTAAAAAATAAGAAAGAATAAACTATCGCAATCAGTACTCCTAATGCTATCGATGTTTGATAAACAATCATATAAATTACTTTAAGTGATTTTCTGTGTTCAATTTTGTCATACAATGATATTGCAGCAAGCAATCCGATTGGGTAAAACAAAATACCATAATGTAAATGCATAGCGGGCTGAATTACGTACCAAACCAAGAAAAAAAACAGACATCCCCATCCCAATTTAAGTGTATTTTTTGGTGCAAAAATAGAACCTGCCAAAACCAGAAACCAAAAAGTAAACGGAATTAATGGATCTCTCAGAAAATTATGCAGATCGCCAACAAAAGTTGATAAGTTATGTTGCCCCGTCACACCTTTATTAAACAACATTGCAATGAGGTGTGTGTAATCATCGTAATAGGGAAACAAATTGAGCGCCAGTGGCCAAATTGGATTTCCTAAATTAATAAAATTTCTAATATAAAAAGGAGATGCGATAAAAGTCATACAAAACAATGCACCCAGTACGTGGTAAATTGTACTTCTCAAATTATTTGCGGATCTTAAATTGCAATAAGCAAGCATTGTAAACCAGGGCACAAAAGCACCTACCTGATATCGCATGCCCAGCGCAAAACCTAAAGAAGCTAACGCAAGATAAATACTGCTGGACTGCTTTCTTTTCCAAAAAAATTGCAGCAACAATAAGCCCGTTGTGATGTAAAAAATGGTTTGTATGTTGTCGTATGCTTCACTTCCATTTTGAAATAGCGCGGGAGTTAAAAAAAACAAAAAAAATAATAGCAGAGGATGTTTTATATAAATTGTTTTAGCGATCATTAATAAATTACATACCGTCAGAAAAAAATAGGTAGCAACAACTAATTTAATTGCGATACCTTTGGCGATGAGGTTTTTGCCCACAAAAAAAACAGGAAGAAATAGGTCATTAAAATACAACGGAAAGTTAGCGTTGACGTATGGTCTAAAAATATAACCATGATTTTTAAGAATATCATTGGATATTGCTAGATGATATCGCATCGCGTCACCAGCACGAGCAGGAGTATCCGCCAGTAAAATAATCCAAATTATTAAGAGTAAAATAACAACAATAATAAATTTCTTATGTTGATAAGGCTGGATTAGATAATTGTATAACTCAAGAAAGCCAGCCTGTAACGCTTTAAAAACCGTTCTGATTTGATATAGACCATAGATAACACATAACACAATCACGATCGTTAACACAGAAGCGTAAATTAAGGCCAACTGAGTCAATATAAAAATACTAAAGCCCAATATAATACTTCCAATTAAAAATGCACTGACAAGCTGTGTCCAGCCTGAATTTACAATGCATTTTCGCGCAATCTGCATTCCTACGCAGGTAATGATAAAAAAATAAATTGGGACTGAGAGAAACAACATATAATATACCCTAAATTACATTAAACATTTGGATAAAAAAGCGTGGAAAAATCAGTTTATATTATTGGCTCTGGCCCTGCCGCTGTCTCCGCAGCAACAGCGCTGTTAGCACGTGATATTCCCGTTACCATGCTTGATGTCGGCATTGAACTAGAAAGTGAGAAAAAATCGCTCCTAGAACAAGTAAAAACCGAATGGGATGCACACACTTATGCACAATTAAAACATTCTATTAGCAAAAATCGCCATCAAAAATTATCCTATGGATCCAATTATCCATACCAGCATCCAAAAAATAGGATTGATATTTTACAATCTAAAAATATATCATGTACGCCTAGCTTTGCACGAGGCGGATTAAGTAATGTGTGGGGTGGATATGCCGCACAATACAATGAAGAGGATTTACAGCAATGGCCTATCTCAAAGAACCAGTTGTCACCTTATTACCAATTAGTCAGTAAAATAATCTATCTGAATCGTGATCATCAATGTAGCAGCCAAGCAAATGTATTGTTGGAATCGATGCTAAAAAATCAAACGCTGTTGCGCAACGCGGGTGTTTCATTTGAAAAGGCCAGGCTTGCTGCTCTGTTTCATGATGTAGAGAAAAAAAATAGCTGCCTCTACTGCGGCAATTGCCAGCATGGCTGTCCCAAGGATTTAATATACTCAGCGCAACATACACTAAAAAAACTACTCAATAATCGAAAATTTTTATACTTTAACAACATTTATGTCGAAAAAATAATTAATCAAGAAGAATGTGTTTTAATTTTAGCTACTAACCTAAAGAATAAGAATCAGCCCGTTACGTTCAAAGCGCAACGGGTATTTCTCGCTGCAGGAGCAATCTCTTCAACAAAAATATTATTACACTCTATGAAAAAATTTAATTCTGCAGTCATCTTAAAAGACTCAGGACATATCATCGTACCTTGTCTTATGAATGAATCGATTCAAAATATTAAAAACGAAAAGCTGCACACGCTAACGCAGCTCACATTGCGCATAAAAAACAATGAGGTTTCAAAAAAAGCTGTTCACGCTCAAATTTATACCTATATGGATCATTACACAGCACAATTTAAGAAAATTTTTAATATTTCCTACCCGCTATTCAAACCCCTTGTAAATAAAATAATAAATAGAATGTTAGTTTTACAGTGCTATTTTCATTCAAATGAATCACCAAGCTGTCATGTATCTTTACTGCCAAATGGAAAAACATTATTAATTAATAATCACGATAAATACAACGCTGCTTATTCTCAGGAAATAAAGAATTTGATTACTTTTCTAAAAACGTATAAGGAAAATCTACACTTTAGTCCTGTAAGCTTTTTGACTAAACGCAGTAAAATTCTTGGCGCAAACCATTATGGTGGAACTTTTCCGATGTGTAATATAAGAAATTCTTGGCAAACAACAGACTTGCTCGGTAGGCCATTAGGCATGGATCGTGTGCATGTTATCGATGCCAGCATTTTTCCTACCATTCCCGCGCAGTCTATCACCTTAACGATTATGGCAAATGCCTATCGTATCGCTTCGGAGGTAAAGTATGAGTAAATTTGTTTATGCTGTAACAGGTGCTAGCGGTTATTTTGGGAAACATCTCGTTAATTTTCTACGCCAACAAGATTATATTGTTTATGAGCTCGGACGCTCTGTATCCAACGCACAAATACCTGAATATTTTTTACCCTTCTTTCTCGGCGAAACCACACTGCCAGAATTGCAAAATGTTGACGTATTAATACACTGCGCATATGACTTTTCTGCGCGCTCAATTAAAGAAAACGAGCAAATTAATTTACAAGGTAGCAGGCGCTTATTTCAATATGCAAAAAAAACCGGGGTTAAGCACATTATTTTTATTTCCAGCATCTCCGCATACAAAGATGCAAAATCAATTTATGGAAAAATAAAATACGCTATAGAAAATGAGGCCGCGTCTGTCGGAGCTAGCATCATAAGACCCGGCTTAATCTTTGGTGATAATCCTAAAGGCATTGTAGGCGCCATGCTTCAGTGGGTGAAAAATAACGCCGTTGTTCCTCTTATTGGAAGGGGGAATCAATTATTTTATGTATCTGAAATAGGAGCACTTTGCCATTTAACGAATCAACTCGCCAACACTAAACAACATGCATTTAATGTCATTACAGCAACCGCAAATAAGCCAATAACTTTTAAAGAATTATTGATATTGATAGCAAAAAAATATAATAAAAAAATATATTTTGTTCCTGTTTCTTTTTGCTTAATCTGGCTTGCACTAAAAATATTGGAGCTATCTGGAATTAATCTTGGCTTTCGAAGTGATAGTCTAGTGAGTGCGCAATATTACAATAAAGAAATTGACTTTTCACCGCTTTTTGATTTTGATGATATTCACTTTCCCGCTGTTGATGAACTGCTATAAAATTTTTGAGCCGGGTATATCAGCGCAGCAAAGACACCATCTAGTTTCTTCACTTCCCATTCAGGATTGTTTTCAAATACAGATAAGTGATAGCAATAGTAGTAAATGATGAGGGGACGATTGGCGTCTTTAAAACAACCCCCTTTTATTTTTTTCAGCAACTGGTTAGCAAAATTTTCTAAAACAGGCTCAAAAAAAGGATTGGCGAGATAAAAAACAGTGCCATTCAAAACGCCAACTGTTTCAACGGATCCTGTTATGATGTTCACATTACCATATCGCCCGAATCTTTTTCGGGCCACAGTGGCAATGGATGGATCCACCTCTATACCAATAAGAGGATTTTTAATTTTTTTGCTCAACAAAAAATTAAGCAGTCTTCCCTTTCCACTACCAACATCAATAATGACATCTTCTTTTTTGATGTTAACGAGTGAAAACATATGATTTAAATCTTGGTAAGAGGAGCATAAGCTGCCCACATAACCCAGAGAAAAATTACCGTTATATGCTTTGATACCTAAATAAGCGTGACTATATTTTAAATCCAGAAATAAAGTGTATAGCCATAACTTCCATCTTTGTGGTGAAATTAAAAAATACAGCAATCTTTTTATCCAGCGTTGCACTGGATTTTTTTGAGTTACTACGCCGGAATCCAACAACACTTCTTCAGAAAAATTTTTTTTACGCGCATCCATAGTAGGTTGGCTCTCCAATCAAATTAAGATAAAATACTCACCAACTAGCTCATATGACATCTGTGGTAATCCTTTTTTAAATGAATTTTGACGAGTACTTCCCAAATCAAATTTTAAATACCCTTGATTTTTTGCATGCAATATACTATTCCACAGTAAAAAATTTCCAGCATTTAGGCATCTTCCATTTTCACTCATCCAAATAATTAACGCAACACAACAGGTTCCATAACCAATAATGAGGGATCCGCCCAATCTTCCCTGATTTTTAGAAACAATCGTTACCCATGCGTTATTTAAACGAGAAAAACAAGAAAATATCTCTTTTAGTTGCGCAACATGATAGCCTCGAAATTTTTTTTCTTTTTGATAATTTTTGAAAAAACTCATCAGCCACTGAAAATCATCATCAGTTTGACTAATATGAAAAGATAAAGCATTTTTTTCAGACAACTTTAGATGATTACGCCAATTACTCCGAATCCCAGCGCGTAATTCATCTGCAGATAATCGTAAGTCAATTAATCCCGATTCTGCGTTAATGCATTTTCGTTTGAAATAGGACAAATTATATAATATTTCGTTATTTTCAGGGGTGTTTTCCAAATTCGGTGCTATAAACAATAGGCAACCTTTTATTACATTCCATCGTTTTTTAATAATATAAAATATCTCTCGAATTTGTGTATCGGTAGGGCATTTAATTAACCATAGTGGACCATAACTAATGCGAACTATTTTCATGAATAAAAATTTTTTATACATAATTTGAAGAAGCGCAATGGGAACACCGTTATCCACAAAAATTCCGCGTATCGTCTTCCACCCGAAAATTTTTCTGGCGTCGCCGTACGCCCATGCTTGTGTGATATAGGATTTTTCAACCAAAAGAAAGTAACGATGCCATTCTTCTGCGCTGATATTCAATTCCATTTTCATTCAAATATTCTCTAAGTCATTTTTAAATCTATTTTGAGTTGCGTTAATCGATGCCCTAATAGACTCATACTTAAGATGTAAGTTATTGCACCCGACAAAACAAGTATTGCCAAATGCAAGATACGCCATATCGTTTTAGCCGTTAACCAAACATTAAAATCCGGGGTAATTTGATGTAAAACAAATGTCATTGTCAGTACAGAAACTACCAATTTTATAAGATAAAATAACAAACCTGGTGTAGGTTGATAATATTTTTTTAATATGAGACATGATAATAATATTCCTGCGTTGAGAATTCCCGAAAGAGAGGTTGCCAATGCGAGACCCGCGTGCATCAACGGTTTAAAAAATATAAAATTGAAAATAATATTGCACAACAATGCAACGGCTGATATTTTTGCGGGTAATTTTACATCCTGCCTTGCATAAGAGCCAACGGCGCAAATTTTTGTCAACATAAACCCGCATATACCAATTGAAAATGTTTTTGTACTTGCCATTGCCATGAGCACATCATGATTGCTAAATATGCCGTGTTTAAATAAAGTTGCGATGATCGGACCTGCTAATACAAACAAACCAACGCTTGTGGGAACACCAATGAACAGCGCATTACGAACCGACCAATCTAATACTCGGTTATAAGAATGGGTATCGCCTTTTGCAAAGCATCGACCTAAATTGGGAAGGGTTACAGTAGCAATTGCGATAGAAAAAATCCCAACAGGAATTTCCATTAACCTGGTTGAATAATACAGCCAAGAAATGCTTCCTTTGGGCAAGTAGGATGAAAACATGAAGTCAACTAATACACCAAGTTGCATAATAGAAACACCTGCCAAAGCAGGCAGAACCATTTTAAATATTTTTAACATCAACGTTATATTGATACGCGGATTCAGTTTTATTAATAAATTTTTTTTCTTTAAAAAAGGAAGCTGCATTAAACCTTGAAAAACACCACTGACCAAAACACCCAATGCAAGCGCATAAATGGGGATTTTAAAATAAGCCGTCAAATAAATTGTCGACAATATAGTAATGATATTGAATATGACGGGTGTAAATGAGGGAATGCCATAACTACCAAATGTATTTAAAATGGCGCCAAACAGTTCTGCCAGTGTTGTAAACAATATACCGATTGCCATAATACGAAATAGTGAGACTGTTAGAGCAAAGTGTTTTTCAATCTTGCAAAAACCTGGCGCAAACATTTTTATAATGATCGGCGCCATCCCAATAGAAAAAATAACGATAGCAACGAGCATAATAAGCAGTATTACACTCATATCAGAAATAAAGTTTCTCACATCAGCATCATGAGATTGAATTTGTTTTTCTGATAACAGCGGTATAAATACTTGCTTGATACCCGCTTCTGATACGATATAACTAAAAAAAGATGGGAGATGAAATGCAATAACAAATGCATCAAATGCCAAACTAGATCCGAATACACAAGCCCAAATCATGTCTCTTGTATACCCAAAACTCAGAGAAATTACTCTGTTAATAGAAACTAAGATCGTTGAATGAAGTAAATTCTCTATTTTCATGATGATGTCATTTCAGAGCGTATTTCATCCACCATCGCTACTTTTTCTAAAGAATCACTTATTGCATCAAAAAATTTCTTTTGTAGGAGTTTTTTTAAGTCAACATTTTTTATCTTGTTTTTAATCATCTCTGCCGTTTTTCCAGAATCATACGGAGAAACCGTGTTTTCTACAACTTGTTTAAACTCATTCGACAGCGCTTTCTGTATTGCTTTTTGAATCTCATCAACAGTAGCACCAGACTGAATGATCGAATCAGCCAATAATCGTCCATCTTGTCTATGGCCAATGTTCACAGTAGGTTTATGTAAAGTAGGTGCTTCAATAATGCCACTGGATGAGTTGCCAATTACTACATCACAATTCTGCAACGTGCTTAAATAATCAAGATCACCCATGCTTGTGTATGTTTTTATACGATCACTGTTTTTTTCCGCATATAAGTCAATTTGCTGATTGATTAACCGCCCCGCTTCATCTGCATTGGATTTTGTAAAAATAATATGTGCTTGCGGAAATGCATCCAAAGCAGAAAATAAATAGCTTAGTTCATCCTTAATTTTATCAAGCAATAAAGTGGCCGGATGATAAGTCACTAAAAAAGCAGGATTTCCAAATTGAAAATCCAACACTTTTTCAAGATCCTTCTTTGAAAGCAATTTTATTTTTTTAATTCTTTCAACACCCGGTGCGCCATAATTAAAAACACGATCAGGAGATTCACCCAATTGAATAACACGCTTTCGATACACCTCCGCTGCTGTAAAATGCAAATGCGACATTTTAGCGATCGCATGACGAATGCTATCATCAATGGCTCCTTGCGTCAGCTCACCACCATGAATATGTGCAACCGGAATTTTCATGATCATTGCTGTTTGTACCGCAGCTAATATTTCAAATCGATCACCAAGCACAACAATAATATCTGGTTTTAATCGCTCAAATGCATCGGCAAAACCTAAAATACCGACACCAACTGATTTTGCAACGCCTATCGCTGTATCACTTGATAAAAGCATTTCTATTTTTGCATCGATATAAAAACTATCTTTCTCAATTAATTGATAAGTAAAACCAAACTCTGGTGATAAATGCATACTTGTTGCAATTATCTGTAATTGCAACTCAGGATCATTTTTGATTTCATGCAATAAATTTTTAAGCAAACCATACTCTGCGCGGGTGCCTGTGATAACGGCGATTGTTCTTTTTATAATGCTCATTTCACACTACTCGGAATATTAATAACCCGCTTTGCTACTCGTTCAGCTGTTGATAAATCCATTCGCGGTACATCCTGATACATCGGTAAATAATGCATTAATTCCCAAATAGGGCGCGCACCTATTTTTTCTTTATTTAATGTTGTTAGTAATTGATCTCGCATTATTTTATCTTCTACAAAAATGGCATTTAACCAGTAATTACTTTTTGCATAATTAGGCTCGACAAGAAAACGAACACCAGGGATTTTTGAAAATGCCTTTTGATAGCTTTCGGTTAATTTACGTTTTTCACTTAAAAAATAGGGCATTTTTTCTAATTGAGCACAGCCCAGCGCAGCATTAATATTGGGTAATCGGTAGTTATACCCTATTTCATCATGTTGATATAAATAGGCATGGGGGATTTTCGCAGTGGTGGTGATGTGTTTAGCACGTTTTGCAATTACCTCGTCATCCGTGATAATCGCACCCCCACCCCCTGTCGTAATAATTTTATTACCATTAAAACTCAAAGCACCAACCAGCCCATAATGCCCAACGTGCTTTCCTTTGTAATAGGAACCCAATGCTTCTGCAGCATCTTCGATTAATTTAAGGCGGTATTTTTCAGCTAATTCAAACAGCGGATCTAAATCGACAGGATGACCAAAGGTATGCATAACACATAGTGCGCGAATAACACGTCCTGTTTTTTTGTTATAACAGAGATTGTTTTTTATTTCGGCTATCTCAGTTAAATAATCCTTTAATTTTGTAACATCAATACCTAAATAGCTCTCTTCACAATCAATAAAATGTGGAGTGGCACCGCAATAATGTAATGCATTGCAAGTTGCTACAAATGTTAATGTGGGAACTAATACTTCATCTTTTGGCAAAACACCCGCTAATAAATAGCAAATATGTAATGCGGCCGTACCGTTAACTGTAACAATGGCATGTTTTGCACCAGTAAAATCCACTAATTCTTTTTCAAAATGATCAACAAACTTTCCAACAGAAGAAACCCAGCTAGTATCTAAACATTCTTTAACATATTCCCATTCTCGACCAGCGAAACAAGGCTCATGCAACGAAACCACAACATTTCCATTTGATAGAGTGCTTCGAATAGCATGAATAATATTGTTCATTGTCATACGTTATACACTTCTGGTTTATAACAAGCGTTATTTTTATCACGCAAAAACCAATGAATCGTTTCTTGAAGCCCACGTTTAAATCCATCAATGCCGCTATATTCTGGTTTCCACTGTGTTAAACGCAAGGCTTTAGAATGATCCGCCCATAAACGCTCAACTTCGCTATTAATGGGCCGAATTCGTTTTTCATCTTTTACAATATCAATATCTACGTTCATTAATGTAGCGATCATTTTAGTAGTATCGCTCATTGAAATTTCAAAATTACTGCCAATATTGATCACTTCACCAATTGATTTTTCCGACTCAGCAATTGCAACAAATGCTTTTGCAGTATCTTTTACAAACGTAAAATCACGTGTTGGATGTAATGAACCTAGTTTTATGCTTTTATGTCCAGCTGCAATTTGCGTAATAACCGTCGGAATAAATGCCCTTGCTGATTGTCGTGGCCCAAATGTATTAAAGGGGCGAACAATACTGACAGGTACGCCAAAGGAAGAATAAAATGACAATGCAATTTGATCCGCGCCTATTTTACTGGCCGAATAAGGTGATTGGCCTTGCAGCGGATGATCTTCATTAATGGGGACATACTTTGCAGTACCATATACTTCACTTGTGGAAGTATGAACCACTTTTGAAACACCTAATTCACGCGCTGCTTGTACAACATTCAATGTGCCTTTAACGTTGGTATCTATGTAAGTATCTGGAGAGTGATAAGAATACGGAATGCCGATTAATGCTGCCAAGTGTAAAACAACATCACAGCCTTGCATGGCTGTTTTTACGCCATGCGGGTCACGAATGTCTCCCATAAAAATTTCAATATTATTTTTGATCTCAAAAGGTAAACTATCTAACCAGCCCCATGCGCCAAAAGAATTGTAAAAAACAAAGGCCTTGACAGAATAGCCAGAATTAATTAAGTGCTCGACAAGGTGAGAGCCGATAAAACCGTCGGCGCCGGTGATAAGAATTTTTTTGCCAACCATACTAAAATCCTTTTGCAGCATATTCTGATTTAAAGACAGTTTATTTACAAGATTAAAAAATCTATAATGGGATCAAAAACGCTCACAAGGATAATCGAATAGGTCGGTACCAGCATGAAAGTAGTTATTGTTGATTATGGAATGGGAAATATTTTCTCACTGACTGGCGCCCTAAATTATCTTGGCATCACATCAATCATCTCACATAAAGCCGACGATATCCTTCAAGCGGATAAATTATTTCTACCTGGCGTTGGCGCTTTTCATCAAGCAATGCAAAATATCAAAAAATTGAATCTCAATAAGATACTGCATACTGCTATTATCGAAAATAAAAAACCGGTGTTAGGCATTTGCCTTGGAATGCAATTAATGGCTAAATCAAGCACTGAAAATCAGTTTTATAATGGCCTTGGATTTATCGATGGAGAAGTTAAGCAGCTCAGCAACAATCGCGTTAAAATTCCTCATGTTGGGTTTAATCAAATACGATTTCCCAATGAATCAATCCTATATCGTCAAATCCATAATTTAAGTGATTTTTATTTTACACACAGCTTTAAACTTGAAAGTGATAAAAAAATTAACGCGGCGTATTGTCATTATGGAGAAGAATTTATAGTGAGTTACGAAAAAGGAAATATTGCCGGTGTCCAATTTCATCCGGAGCTGAGTCAAACCAATGGATTACAATTGCTTAAAAACTTTGTTGAGAATTTTTGATGCTTAGAAAGCGCATTATTTTTACATTGATCTATAACGATGAATATTTTATGCAAAGTAGAAATTTTCGATTACAGCGCGTTGGAAATATTCATTGGCTTGAAAAAAATTACCAATTTCAAAAAATAGCATTTTCACTAGACGAACTCATTGTGCTCAATGCCACACGGAATGATAGCAATATCAATACATTTTCAAAAACCATTGCACAAATAAGAAAAGATGTATTTATACCTGTAGCTGCTGGTGGTGGTATTCGCCACATGAAAGATGCTGAGGTATTGTTTCAGCATGGCGCAGATAAAATTGTTCTTAATACAACCTTGCACACGGATCAACATTTAGTAAAACAATTAGTGAATCGATATGGTTCACAAAGCATTGTTGCATCGGTTGACTACAAAATTAATGTTGATACGCCTGTTGTATATATTGAAAATGGCGCAACAGAGCTTTCCATCCCACTTCATTCTCATCTACAAAATATACAAATGCTGAATATAGGAGAAATTTATTTAAATTGTATAGATAAAGATGGAACGGGGTTTGGTTATGATTTTGAAACAGTGCACAACCTAGGTTCTTGTCTTCATGTTCCACTTATCTTGGCCGGTGGCGCAGGTAACGAAAAGCATTTGGTGGAAGGTTTGCAAATAACCTCCGTCAATGCAGTTGCTACTGCGAATTTATTTAATTTTGTAGGAGATGGCCTACCCGCCGCTAGAAAAAAAATAGTGGGCGCAGGACTTAATCTTGCAAATTGGGAAAACAATCAGTGTAGGATTTTTTAAATGCACTCAGCCATCAGACAAAAAGTGATTAATTTTATTTTTGAGCTGAATTCACAAAATGATTTACCGCACTGGTCTATCGCAAATGAGAAAATACTTTATACCATTGCACTAGATCAAACCCCTGTATGGGGCCCGAGACAGAAAACTATTTTTTATATGATGCAATTGGCATATAAGCTCAAAATATCAGACTGGATAATTTTTTTGTTGGGATTAAGTAAGATAATCTCTATGTTGTATTTAACGAGAAAAAATAAGGTTAAAAATAATGTTTCTGGTGAGTTGATGCGTGTCTTTGCTGGTTTTGGTGCAGCTAGCGAAGAGTATCTTTATCAGAAATATAAGTTGAGAGCGAATGATTTACCACTTAGAATCAACTGGGTAACTCAAGAAGGTATTGCAGTAATAGGTAAAATGAATGTATTGAAATTACTTCTCGCGTTAGCTCATCATGCGTTTGGATATTCCAAAAAAATAAAACAATCATCTAATAAAAGAATTTCCTCTAACGCACCGTATTTTTTGACGGGATGTGCCATGAATATCGGCCAATATGTTTACTACTATGAATTTTTTCAGTTGATCAAGAAAAAAGGGGTGCAAGAGGTAGCTTTTTCAGCACCCGATATTGCTGCATTTGCAGCTACTGATGCAAAAATCAGAACGATATTTCTTCAGCATGGGCTTTTAGCGCTCAGTATTTTATTTCCTAAATTTGATCGTATGAATGTTATTACCGTTGATGAAGAACATTATCTAAAGCGTCTTTGGAAAAATTCTCACATTGTTCGAATGTATAAAGAATCAAGCAAAAATAAAAATGACATCGTCATGATCTTATCGCCAAGCAGACATGAGCACGTTGTTGCAATTGAATCATTAATTGCATGGATGACAAATAAAGGATTTCAAGTTGTCATCCGCTTAACCCCTCGCGTTCCTAAAGAGGTCATTGATTGTTTACATCAAGACATATCTAATTTTATTTTTGATGATCTTTTAACGCCATTAGAGTTAAGCTTTGAAAAATGGCAGCCTAAATTCGTCGCCTCATGGACATCAACAGGGCTCGCGATTGCTCTTCAACTGGAGAGTTTACCCATCAGTCTTCATGATCCAATCAAGGGAGATGAATACTGGGAGCGGATACATCCGAGTCCTTTAGATAACATGATCTATCCGATGAGAAATCGAGTATTATTTTGGCCACATGATCAAGAGAAAATCGAGATGGCTGTGCAATCAGAAAATAATTATCGTAGTCAAATATCACAGTTAAAAAGTTATCAAGATTGTATATGAAATGTTATTTTACGACGGCCTTTGTCCAATTTTGCGCTACTTGTTTAATAGCGTTATCGATTGAAATGAACTGGCATTGCAGAGGATGAAACAATTGAGAACTCTGTAAACTGGTATTTAAAGGCCGATTTTCCATGCCTGTGATTTTATTTAAAGATACTTTTTTTACTTGTGAAGAGGGAATCTGAAGTGCTTTTGCCAAGGAACTGACGATGTGATATCTGGAGTAGGAATCTGAATTACAAAGATTGACTAATCCGTTGATATTTTTTTGTTGCGCATAAAGTATCATGGAAACAACATCGTCCACATGCGTTGGACTGAAATATTGATCATCAGCCGCGTTGATTATTTTTCCTTGCAAAAGAGAAGAGGCCGCTTCATCTATTAAGGTATTATCTTTCCATGCTGTTCCATATATTTTGCTCAAACGACAGATCAAATAATTATTCGTTAAATTGGGTATTTCTTTTTCTACCTCTGCTTTTTGTTTCCCGTATTCAGTAATAGGACATGTTTTTTCGGTCTCTTGATATTTTGATCGTGTACGACCATTAAAAACATAACCTGATGAAAGAAAAATAATTTTGATATTCATTCTAGAGAGCGCTTTTATAATGCGTAATGTTCCAGAAACATTAATATCACGAGATTCAGTGGGATGCGCTTCACACCAATTCACATTGGACATCGCGGAAATAATAACGGCTTGATGGTCTGTTTCCATTAATTTTAACTGATGAATATCTGTATTTTTTAAATCAAATGATATCAAGCCACCCTTACTTTTTGAATAACTGGTTCCAATGCAATCAGAAAAAGCCGCTCGATATTGTCGAAATAAGTGAGAACCAATAAATCCGGTAGCGCCAATGACGGCTGTTTTTATCATAAGCTAAGCAACCTGATAGTTTTTTATATTATGCGCTATTTCATATCGCCACAGTTTTTCAATCAATAGAATATCCAAATATGCCTCTTCTGCGGAATTACGCATGGGGTTATCATTAAGAATATCATTTACAAATGTTGCCGCCTGTCGTTGAAATGACCAGCTCCAATTTGGGCATAAGTGAGTTCGCTCTTGAATTTTCCCAGCGCGATAAACTGTTACTGAAGCAGGTACATTGCGCAACAAGGCAGGAGGCAATTGCAATTTAATTTCACCTTCTGAAAAAATAATATTAATTTCTTCGCTCCAACCTCTGTGTGACATTTTTCCTGTTTGTAGTGTGGCATAGAAATGATCAAACTTTAAAACCGCTAACTGACCCACACATTCCGTTAAATTTGAAAATGCTATATCAGGCGTTTGATTAAACAAATATCTTAAAAGATTAGTGACATGGCTATGGGTATTAAGATAGGTATCAAAACACTGATGATGCTCATTGGATATCCAGTCAGGCGCAATATTCCATCCGGTTTGCGATGAGAAATTTTTAGGATCTTCATTGGTAATAACATGTCCGTAGGAATTACAATAAGAATTTCCCATATAACAAGACGCAGACACCGATATAATTTCCCCTAACCACCCTGTTTGCAATGCATCTTTTAAAATTTTATGCGCTGCTTCAACACCTTCATCAAACCGTTTCATATAACCAACAGCATATTTTACGTTATTTTTCTCTGCAGCCTCTAAGAGTAATTTGGCCAGATGAGAATTTCCCACCATGGGTTTTTCTGACAAAACATGCTTACCTGCTTTTAAGCAATCTAATACAATGGGTCCCGTTAACGCGCGCGGTGTCACCACAACTACCGCATCAATTTCTGAATCCTTCAGCAATTCATAATGTGTCGAATACGTTCGAGGAATCTCAAAACGTTGCGCCACTTTTTTTCTTAATTCGGGTCTTAATTCTGCAAGCGCTAACACTTTACAATTGGGAATTTCAATAAAATTCATTAAGTGGCATAATTGACCGATAAAACCTGCGCCTATCATTCCGATATTTAGCTTATCCATAATTTTTGCTCAGTGAATATTGATCAATCACACATACATCCGGTATGCACACCACAAATTTTCCACCCAGTTTTAAATAGTCTTGATTAGACAGTATGATCGTTTTGGCATGAATCCATGCAAGAATCACTACCACATCGGGTTTTCTTTTGATTAATTCGGCTGTTGAAATAACGGGTACACCATTTGGAGGAGAATAATGATTTATTTTTTGCGGATGATCATCAAAAATGTACTGAATAACCTCATTAAAACCATATTGCATCATCAAGGTGGGACCACTTCTTGCTGCGCCGAATCCCGCAATCGTTAAATTTTGTTGCTTCCAATTTTTTATCAATGCTTGTGCAATCTGTCTATTTTTTTCAATACGATCATTAAATTGTTGCAAGGTTTTCAATTGATCTAAATCACACTTTTTTTCCAGCGCTAATAAATCATGCACGGATTGTGAAATTTTACGTGAACCACCTTTGCGTTGTGCAAATCCAATAATCGACCCTTTTTGAATCGTTACTCTCTCAACATCAATGAGCTCCAATCCGTGTTTACTCAAAAATTGAATCATCGGTTTTAAAGAATGGTGTGACATGTGCTCATGAAAAATAGTTCCAATTAATACTTTTTCTACAATGTCTAAAAGGTATTGCACTTCAAAAACAAATATTCCATCCTCATGCAACAATGAACCGATGGCATCTGTCATTGCTCCCAAATCATCTGCATGGGCAAAAACATTAAATGCGGTTACAACAGCTGCAGCACCATATTTTTTACGAATTTTTTCCGCTACTTTCGCATTCAAAACAGATGGCGTTGTCTCAATCCCAGAGGCTGTCGCTTTTTCTGCAATTTCTTTTGCTGGATCTACGCCATGCACGCGATATCCAGCATTTTTAAAACAGCGCAGCAAAGAACCGTCATTACTGCCGATATCGATAATTAAACTGCCCGAATCGGGATGATATTTGGAAATGATCGCTTGAGAGACAGCGTAAAAATGATCTAAGATTCCCTTAGTTTGTCCAGAATGATAAGTATAATTTTCCCATAAATTATCTGAATGAATCACATCCAGCAATTGCACATGACTACATGTTTTGCACATGTAAAGATCGATTGGATAAAGCGGAACATTTTTTGCTTCTGATGATTGCAGAGTATATTTTTCCGCTAAGGGTATAGGATTTAAATTTACGGCTAACGCTACATCTTTGCTTTCGCACAAGCGGCAAGTTTCTCTATGTGCAATGTTCATCGTTTTTCCTTTTGTTGGTTGGCTTCTAAAACGTTTTGTTAATCTCATGTTGAAAATACCACGCTACTGTTTTACGCAACCCCGTTTCTAATTGAACATGCGTTTGATACTGTAATTCTCGAGAAATTTTGGTGACATCGCATTTTCTTCTGGGTTGCCCTGTTAATCCTTGTTCATTAAATTTCGGAAAAATTTCTCTTTGTCTGACAATACTAACTTCTTTTGCAACAATGTGTGCTAGTTCTTTAATGGTAATTTCTTCATCCGCACCAATATTAATAGGATCGCTACGGGCATATCGTGCAGTGACTTCTAAGATACCGCGCGCAAAATCATCAACATATAAAAAAGAACGAGAGTGTTCACCATTACCCCACACTTCAAAATGATCTGATTGTGTTTCAAATGCTTTTTTGATTAGAGCAGGAATAACATGCGATGTTTCAGTATCAAAATTATCTCTTGGGCCGTAACCATTGTAAGGTCTGGGTATGGCAACCTTCATGCCAAATTCTTCAGCGTATTTTATACTAAGATATTCTTGCATGCGCTTTGCCCATCCATATCCTGAGTTGGTTGGTTCTGGCTCATCTTTTGTTCCTTCCGCTTCAGGTGTTGGCAGTGTGCAAAATCGAGGATAAACACAAGCAGAACTACAAGTTGAAAAATGAGAAACATCTGCGTTTTTTACTGCTTCAATGGTGTTGAGAAATAGTTGTGTGTTTTGATGATAAATCGTTGCAGGATGTTTTTTATTATACGCCAAGCCCGCGACCGTTGCCGCTAAACTGATAACAATATCCATGCCTTTAAATGCTGTTAGTGTTGCTGCATAATCGAATAAATCAACGCGCTTTAACTCTACTTTTTCTAAAATTGTTGATAAAAAAGCAGGTTGTTGTCGACGCGTGATCACAACGGGATGCGCTTTTAATTCGAGTAACTGTTCAACCAAGTGACTTCCAATAAATCCGGCACCGCCGGTTACCGCTACTTTTTTATTTTTAAAAAAGGCGCGGGTATCGGGATGAAAATCAGTAGAAATTATTGAAGATTGATACATGTTTCCCTGCGTAATTTTTTGTATAACGCGTGTTTGTCGTTGATATTCAGCCCCACTGCTTCTAAATCTGCTGCAACCATCAATTTTACCAATTCATCAAAACTGGTTTTAGGTTCCCACCGCAATATTTTTTTTGCTTTGGAAGCATCGCCCATTAATAAATCCACTTCTGTTGGGCGTAAGTAGATAGGATCAAACTCAACAAACTCTTTCCACTCCAATCCAACTAATTCAAATGCTTTTTGTAAAAATTCTTGCACGCTCCATGTTTTACCAGTCGCAATTACGTAATCATCGGGATTTTTTTGTTGTAACATAAGCCACATTGCTTCGACATAATCTTTTGCATATCCCCAATCTCGTTTCGCATCCAAATTACCTAAATAAATCTTCTGATCTATTCCTGCTAAAATACGCGCTAATCCTCGCGTTATTTTACGCGTTACAAATGTTTCGCCACGTCTCGGGCTTTCGTGATTAAACAAAATACCATTGGAAGCATGCATGTTATAGGATTCGCGATAATTACGCGTTTGATAAAAAGAAAAAGCTTTTGCGCACGCATAAGGACTTCTGGGATAAAATGGCGTTGTTTCTTTTTGTGGAATTTCTTGCACTAAACCAAATATTTCTGAACTAGAGGCTTGATAGTATTTGATATTGCTATTCACCATTCGAATGGCTTCGAGCAATCGTAATGTGCCTAATGCAATGACATCAACAGTATAATCAGGTTCATCGAATGAAACACGAACATGGCTTTGTGCTGCTAGATTGTAAACTTCATCGGGCGTAATAGCATAAATCAATTGGCTTAAACGACTTGCATCAATTAAATCACCATAGTGCAAAATAAATTTTGGATTTTCCGTGTGCGGGTCTTGAAACAAATGCGCAATTCTACCTGTATTAAAACTAGATGATCGACGAATAATGCCATGAACAATATATCCCTTGCTTAGCAGTAACTCTGCCAAATAAGAACCATCTTGTCCTGTAATACCCGTAATTAGCGCTACTTTAGTCATTTGAAAAATCCTAACACTGTATTACTGACATAATGAATTTGATCAGAAGTCATCATGGGATGAATTCCCCAATATAAACCACAATTCATTATATGATCAGTTCCTTTTAATTCACCCTGAATGCGATATTGATGGTATTTTAATGCAGGTTGTCTGGTTAAATTACCACAAATGATAGGTCGTGTTTCGATATCATTTTTTTCTAAATAGCACTGAAGTTCATTTTTTAATTTTTCATCTTTACATATCACGGGATAACCAAAGAGTGCTGCTTCTGTGCCGTCAGTAATTTCAATTGATGTGAGCGTGCCGTTATCTTGCAATTTTTTAAAAGCGGTATCCCAGGTTGTTTTTATCGCATTCCGTTTTTCATTAAATGCATTTAATTTTTTTAATTGAGAAATGCCCAGCACCGCATTAATTTCGGTTGGACGAACGTTAAATCCAGTAGAAATAAATAAGAAGCGCGGATCTATCGTTGGATTTTCTTTAATATAGTTTTCGGCATGATGCATGTGACGAATCCATCCGTGTGCGCGCATGCTACGTACCACATCTGCTAAGGCATCATCATTTGTCACAATCATGCCACCTTCAATTGTTGTAATATGATGTGAAAAATAAAAACTATATGTTCCAAAATGTCCTTCTGTTCCAGCGAATTTTCCGTTATTTTTAACACCGAGTGCTTCGCAAGTATCTTCAATCAACCAGAGACCATATTTATCTGCCAATTGTTTTAGTTTTTGTAAATTAATTGCATTGCCTAAAATATGGGGAGCACAGATTGCTTTTGTTTTTGGTGTGATGGCCGCTTCAACTGCATTTAAATCCATTTGTAACGTGTTTGGATTGCTGTCGACAAAAACGGGAATGCAGCCTATTTGAATAATTGGCCAAACGGAAGTGGACCAGGTAAGTGCTGGAACAATAATTTCTGAACCAGAAGAAACCGTGGGCAATATTTTCAGGTCATTAATAATGGGATTAGCGATTGCAAAAAAAGCCAGTAAGTTAGCAGAAGATCCTGAGTTCACCATGACTGCATGTTTCACGCCGAATGATTGCGAAAAAGTATTTTCAAATTCGATACATCTTGATCCCATCGTCAATCGATTGGTGGTAAACAAATCGATAATACCATCGAGTTCTTTTTTCTCGAGTGTGCTTTCGTTCAAATTGATGCGCATGATAATGAGCTTCAGTTAAATAACCGAAGCCATTTTTGCATAGATTAATTCGTTACTCAATGAGTATTTCTACTCGACCATATGCATCATCATATCGTACGATATCATCTTCGCCAACATAACTACCGACTTGCACTTCAATCAGTTCCAGCGGTGATGTTTGATTATTGATAAGACGATGTTTGGTTTTTTTGGGAATATAAGTAGATTCATTTTCAAAAATTTGAAATGCTTTTTCGCCACACACTACATCCGCAATACCTTTTACGACTACCCAATGCTCAGAACGATATAAATGAGATTGTAATGATAATTTTCTACCGGGTTTAACGACGATATGTTTTACTTGAAAACCAGGAGACCGCATCACGCTTTCGTATGTTCCCCATGGACGATGAACTTTTAAATCATTCTCCAGATAATGGGAATAACCATTTTTCATTAGAGAATTAACCAATGTTTTTACATCTTGCGTTTTCGATTTGTTCGCAATTAATACACTATCTTTCGATGCAACCACTACTAAATTATCAACACCCATTACCGCTAATAATTTATCGTGTGAATGCAAATAAGAATTTTTTGTATCGACTGAAAAAACATTTCCAATAGAAACATTATTGCCCCGCTCATTTGTGAGTGCATGATTATACATTGCACCCCAGTCTCCCAAGTCAGACCAATCCGATTGTAGCGCTAAAATAAAAGCAACCTGTGTTTTCTCCATGACAGCAACATCAATTGCTATGTTAGGCATTTTTAAAAAATCATTACGGGAAAGATAATAAGAGTTATTGCGCACAATGGTATTTTTTAGTGTGATTTTTGCTAAATTAACAATATTAGGCTCATATAACATCATTTCATTTAATATCATTTCTGCAGAAAATAAAAACATGCCGCTATTCCAGTAACAATGCGATTGCACTAATAATTTTTTAGCATTTTCAACACTGGGTTTTTCAAAAAATGTTTTTACTTTGGCCGGTGTGGTTGCTGCATGCTCAGCTTGAATGTAACCATAGGCAGTAGAAGGTTCAGACGGTTTAATACCAAATAAAATTAATTTGTTTTCTGTATGATGTGGTGCGTTTTGGATGGTCTCTAAAAATAAATCTGTATTCGTGATCTTGTGATCGGATGGTAAAACAAGCATTAATTCATTTTTCGGTATCACAAGAGCGGTTATTGCAACAGCGGGTGCGGTATTTCGACCTTCTGGTTCAATGATAATAGTGATATCGTTAATTTTTAAATCGTGCAATTGATCAAGACATAGAAAATAATTCGATTCGTTAACAACCAAATAAGTGCGATTAATATTTTTGATTTTCTGAATGCGTAATAATGTTTGTTGAAACAGGGAGTATTGTCCATCAAATGAAACAAATTGTTTTGGACAATTGGCGCGTGACAGGGGCCACAATCTTGTTCCACTACCACCAATTAAAATGACCGGGTTGATTTTCATTTTTTAAATCTCTCCTTGAATAACATTAAACATCTTTAGCATTATAAAATCCATAAAATTAATAGATCAGTATACTTGTTCAATAGAATTAACTGTTTTAGTATTGTATTTTTTTAAAGGTTATTTATGTTTAAAATTAAAAAAGCAATTTTTCCAGTTGCTGGATTGGGAACGCGTTTTTTACCTGTCACTAAAGCAAGTCCGAAGGAAATGCTACCGGTAGTGGACAAGCCATTAATTCAATATGCTGTTGAAGAAGCAATTGAAGCGGGTATTGAAGAGATGATTTTTGTAACCAGTGGCGCAAAAAGAGCCATAGAAGATCATTTTGATCGAAATTTTGAATTAGAAAAATTGTTGCAGGAAAAACAAAAATACACTGTACTTGCAGAAATTCGAGAATTGTTACCAAAAAATATTAAAGTGGTTTATATACGACAATCAGAACCCCTCGGTTTAGGACACGCCATTTTATGTGCGCGACATTTAATTAATAATGAGACATTTGCTGTTCTATTGGCTGATGATTTGATGTACCACCAAGGACCACGTTGTTTAGCGCAAATGATAAATATATTTAACCAAAAAAAATGTGGTGGCATTCTTGCCATTGAAAGAATAAAAATGAGTGAAACAAGTCAATATGGCATTGCATCGATTGATGTCAACTCACGTGTCAACGCCATTGTTGAAAAACCAGCGCCTGAAAAAGCACCAACAAATTTAGCAATTGCGGGTCGATATATTTTACCTCACGCTATTTTTAATTATCTTGAAAATGCGAAACCGGGTGTTGGAAACGAAATTCAATTGACCGATGCGATTGCACAATTACTTCCCGCTCATCTTATTATTGCGCATGAATTTAAGGGAAAACGTTACGATTGTGGAAATAAGATGGGTTATGCACAAGCCAATTTTGATTATATGTGTAGAGACACTGAGTTTGGTGATATTTTTCGATCTTGGGTGGAAAAAAGATTACAGCGGGAGTTCGTGTGAAATTTTATTAATAGCCTCGTGTAAAATAGAGCTAA
Organism: Gammaproteobacteria bacterium RIFCSPHIGHO2_12_FULL_39_24; assembly: GCA_001802455.1. Lineage (GTDB taxonomy): Bacteria > Pseudomonadota > Gammaproteobacteria > Coxiellales > Coxiellaceae > 2-02-FULL-42-43. The sequence continues at coordinate 94,413 of MGXZ01000023.1, read as the reverse complement.
TTTTCTCCACAGATTTACCATCACCATAGGGATTGAGACCGATTGGATTATAAAAATCTTTTTCTAGCAAACATCGTTTTGCCTGTTCCAACATTTTTTCTGGATTGGTTCCAACTAAGAAACTAAAACCTTGCTGAATCGTTTCTTCTCTTTCTGTTGTTTCACGCATAACCAAAATGGGGATCCGTAAACTCGCTGCTTCTTCTTGAATGCCGCCACTGTCTGTCAAAATCAAAGCAGCATGCGACATGAGTGAAGCAAATTCATGATAAGGTAATGGCGGAATTAATTTTATATTATTTTGACCAGATAAAATTGTTTGAACAGGTGTTTGAACATTGGGATTTAAATGCACTGGATAAATAATTATGTCATCATGAAAATAATCCGCAATTTTTTTTATTCCGTGACACAGTCGCTCAAACGGACGACCAAAATGTTCTCGGCGATGACCCGTCACCAAGATAATTTTTTTACCTTGCGTGTCAAATTTTAAAAAATCTTTTGTAGAAAGAGGATGATTTTTTAAAACCCACAACAGCGCATCAATTCCCGTATTTCCTGTAACAAAAACAGCGCGAGGATCACATCCTTCATTTAACAGTGCCTGCTTATTTTTTTCTGTTGGGGCGAAATGATAATCTGCGATTCGTGTAATTAATTGTCTGTTCATTTCTTCTGGAAATGGAGAATATTTTTCATAAGTACGCAAACCTGCTTCAACATGCGCAACGGGAATTCTGTGGTAAAAAGCGGATAATGCGGCGCACATGCTGCTGGTTGTATCGCCTTGCACAATGACACAATCTGGCTTTATTGCTTCAATAATTTTACTGACAGATTGTATGCACCGGGTTGTTAAATCTGATAGTGTTTGATTGGGTTGCAATAATTTCAAATCATACTCTGGTGTGATGCGAAATAAAGTAAGAAACGGATCAAGTAACTCTCGATGTTGACCGGTAACGCATACCGTGACATTAGCGACGGATCTTAATTTCAAAACAAGCGGGCAGAGTTTTATTGCTTCAGGTCTTGTGCCAAATACAAATAAAATTTTCATGAAAATTTCCTATTTCAAAAATCCAAACGCTTCGACCACGTTAACATCGCCGACAAACCTGAATTCAATCCAGAACCTTTGATTGATTGCAAATAACCCAGCTCTGCAGATAAAAATCCGAAGCGACGCGACAATAGAAAATTTCTTCCAACCGATCCCCAAATTAAATGTTGCGGTTGAAAGGGATAGCCTACGCCAACACCGCCATACAAATTCACATCTAGATAACGCAGCATCGCTGTGTCACTGTTTCCATCATTTTCATTTAAAATAAAACCAAGAGTTTCTGCAATAGCTTCATCTCCCAATGAACTACCCATGTTTGATCCATAATAAGTGTAAGGATAATTCGTGCTGCCGCCATAAAAATTAAAAGCATTAGGATACGTTCCGCCGGTAAAAAAAGGATAATTATACACTTGCGAATTTTCATATTCGAAATAGGTTTTCAAACGCCCCGCATTGAAATTATTAATCCAATCTATTCCGCCTAGAAAAATAGGTTTTGCAGGAATCGTCAGATGATTTCCCCAGCTGTGAGAAATACTTGCTGCGTCATCAAACGCAAACTGAACGTATAAATCCACTGGAATAGAAAATACAGGATCCAAGCTCCACAGCGCGCTGGTTTCAACATGATTTTTACCGGGCTCGTCTTGACAAGGAGTATTGCCATTACCTTTCCCATCATAACAATAGCCTTGCAAAGTAACTAAATTCTGCACCTTCGCCCAAGAAAGGGGTCTCGCATCGCCGGCGAATAACGATACTTGCGATAAACTAAATTGCAAACTGATGATGGGTCGGAAAGCAATATTGGTTAGCCATATTAATGCGTTTGTATTGCTGATACTGCCACCATCAAATTGAGATGACAGTGAACTGGTTAAAGACCACGGTCCAATCCAGTGTAACCATTTCGTTTGAAAGGCTTCTGCTTTCATGCGTTGAATGGTAAAAGTGGGTATGGGCTCTGCATTTTGTGACAAAATAAGTGAATCAGAATAACCGGGTCCCCACCATCGATTCACTTGATCAAATCCAATTGCCCAATTTCCCAATAAAAGATACGCATAAGAATTATCAACGTGCGCATAATTACTATAACTTCTATTAGGCGCTTCGTAATAACTCATGTTCACACTGTCAGCAAAATGATTCGCTTGATAAGCAAACGCAGCACCTGTTGCAAAATCAGCATAGGGTTCATATTCAAACGTGCGAAAAGGATTTAGTTTTTGTGCGCCTGACGCATAAACTGACGTTTGCAAATGATGTGGCTGATAATTTTCTTTGTACAATATTAAAATGCGCTGATAAGCTTGTTTAACGGATTCGGGTTCTTTCGCTAATTTTGTTTTTGTTTCTGGAGATGATAATTGTGGACCAATACTCACCCACGCAATTGGCCAAGTCATCACAGGCGCTTTAATCAAACCGGCATCGGCTAGTAAATCAATATCACTTTTTACCGATAAATTACCGGGTAAAATCCAAGGGCCGGCAAATGCGGTGTTGATTGTTAATAACAAAATGAGTGCATACCAAGCAATTTTTTTTTTAGACAACATCATACTTCCTTGTCTAATGAGAGAATCAACGAAGACACCCGTTCAACCTGTTCCCAAGAATCATTTAAAGGTGGGCCGTTTTTTTCAATAATATTTTTCGAAATAAGATGATACATTTTTTTATAGGATTCGTATTTATTTATTTTTGAGCGACGAATAATGCGAGATGAATTTTCAGCATGATAATTATTTCCGTTGCTAATTTTGGCGGTATTTTCCCCTGATCGTAATTCAACATATTCCTGCATGCCGATACGAGCACTTCCTGTGTGCGATAAGGTTAAGCTCAACGTAGCGCCATTGATTAACTCAACAACAATGATAATTTCACCATTTTTTGTCTTTTGAACAGAGGATGTTAATACCGCGCTAAAATTATTTAAAAATAAAAAATGATCAACCCAATGACAACCATTCGAAATAATGGCGCTGCGTGAATTTGGCCAATGATACCAATGCAACTGCGGAAGTGATTCTTCATAAATAATAGCATAATATGAAATGGGGTCTCCCCGTTTTAATTTAAAATCGTGATACACATAATCATTGAACTGATGATATCGACGCTGAAAACAAGCATACAATCGTGATGAAGACTGCCGCATGACGCTGATTAGTTTTTCTAACTCTTTTTGGCTCGTTATCAATGGCTTCTCGACAACCACATCTGCCCCACTCTGCAGACCCGCGATCGCAATATCAACATGGGTATGATGATATCCTGCTACAAAATAAACATCATGTTTTAAGTTCTGTCTTAGATAGGGGCTCGAATCATAAATAATATTTTTTCTCATTGGCAATAATTGGGTCGGATCTATTTCATGAATGGTGGATACAATTATTTTTTTATGTAAATTAGGCAGTATGATTGTTTTTGCATAATTGCCATACCCAAATAATACGGCATTTTTAGCTGTTTTTGTAGCCAGCTTATTTTTTGGCGACTTTGTTTCTGATACTGATGTTTTTTTATATAATGGGATAATATTACTTTTTTCAAGAGAAATGGATTTCCAAAATTGTTTTATGTCACCTAAGATGCTCGTAATAGTTGAATCAGAAATAGGGATTCCAGAGTAAGGAGACCATGCCAATAATTCTGAAAATTTTTTTTCTGAATTTAATTTCTCTAGCCAAACAATATTTTTTTCAGAAAGCCAAGAATAGTCAATTGCATTTGCTAAAAATGCTAATTTTTCATGTATGACTATTCTTTCAGGACAAGCAGGATGATTGGTTGCTATAAAATAAATGGTTTGTTCTGGTTGAAATAAGGCAGAAGTAGATTGGATAATTTTTCCAATACCCATTGAAAAATATTTCTTATTGCGAATTTTTTCGCGCGAACGACTGAGAACTTTTAATAGTGTATTTTTAATCCCTATTTCTTTGCAGTAATAATAAATTTTTCGAAAAGATTTTTCTCGTACAAAATATTGATCATTGATTTCTTGCAAATTAGCAATAGACAATACGTGAACGCGTAACGAATTTTGAAGTAAATAGCTATCTAAGATGCCTATTTTTTTATTTCTTGAAAAAATGTGCATTTATTTCTTCTTATTCAAGACGGCAATTTTTTCCAAAAATGATAACGTGTTGTCAGCGCACGTATTCCAACTATATTCTTTTGCGTACTGATATGATTTTTGCATACATCTTTGTCTCAAATCATTATTAACTATTAACTGATGCACTGATGTTTTTATTTCTCGTGGATTTTCAGGATTAAAATAAACACCCGCGTCTTTTAACACTTCTTCTGCGACGGGCATTTTTGAACAGGCAATGGCGAGACTTGATGCCATTCCCTCCAGCAAAATACTGGAAATGCTTTCACAACTTGAAGCAAATATAAAAATGTCAGTACGTTTATAAAGTGCTGGTAGTGTATCGTAATCCAAATGACCATGATAGCGAATAAAACTATTGGTGGGATCTGCTTTTTTTATCGCTGAATTTAGTCGTATTAAAGCATGATGATTTCCAACGTATCCACATAAATCCAGCTCCACAGGAATATGCATATCGCGTAATAATTTTATGGCAGTAACGACATGCCATTGATGCTTATAAAAATCCACACGAGATACATAGACTACACGTATTATTTTTTTCTCAAGCAATGTTTCATTTTCTATTCTGGGTGCTTGAAAAAAAACAGGATTAATACCATGTGGAATAACCGCTGCGTGATGACAATCGGTGGATTTTATTTTTTTTGAAATAAGTGATTTTAAATAATATGATGGAAAAATGGCACCTTGCGTACGTTTGAAAGTTAGTCCCTGTGTGATTTGTAATAAATTCCATTTGATATAAAAAAGTGGCGAGGTCAATAAAAATCGTCGCTTTTCCTTTGGTTCAAATGGCAATGCATTCTGAAACATATTAACAAAAGGTTTGAATTTTCCTAAATAGGTTCCTCCTGGAACGAAAAAAATATCATAATTTTTTAATTCACGCGAAAAATAACGAGCATTCCACCATAACTTATGAAAAAAACTTTTACTGAAAGCAGGGACACTAATTTTTTTAAGCCACGGGCGATCAGGTAGTAAATTTATGGTGTCTTCGTTAGACCAAACCGCTACTTCAGAAAATCCATATGCTTCCGGTTTTGCGGCAGATAATAATTCAACTAAATGGGTAATGCCACCGCCTATTCGAATATTAAAAGCATTAATAGCCAGCTTCATGCGCCTAATCCATTTTTAATTTCTTTTTTAAATGATGAACATGGCCTAAGAAATCCCAACGCCCATTAATCATCCTTTCAAAATCACTGAGTGTGTATTCGAGTGCTACATTCATTCTGGGCAATGAGAATAATTTTTTATTGTGGTCTATAACACCATGATGAGCTGCAACAGCATATTCATACCCTGCTTCCTGAGTAGCATTTTCTAGGAACGCATTATACCTGCCCCAAGTATAAGCAAAATGCCCACATTTTTTTTGTAAAAAATTTTCAATGGTTGATTTTGAATGAACTAATTCTGTTTTAATTATTTCCGTAGGTTGTTTGGTTAAATCAATATGCTCTACGCCATGTGATCCAATTTCCCAACCAGACTGCGAAAGCATTTTCACTTCATCCCATGTTAAAAATTTTTCACTAGGATAGTGACCCAAGTTTGAATGGGATGATCGACGGGTTTTTTCATTATCAGCCATCCAACCTGTATTAATGTAAACAGCCGCTACTGCATTTTCAGTTTTTAAAATAGGTAGAACAGTGTCATGTAAACAAGCATAACCATCATCAAATGTTAATGCCACTCGCGTGATATTTTTTTTATGTTGTGATGTTAATAATTCGGAAAGTGAAACGATCTCGCAATTCTTTTTCAGCCATTGAATTTGTCCCTTAAAATTTTCAACGGAAATTGCCCAAGGACCATTACCCACGGCGTGATAAATCAAAATGATTTTTCTACCCGTTTTTTGACGTGGATGATAAAATCTTGCGATGCTGCGTTTCCATTTTAAAGAGTTCACGCTATACATTTCTTCTCAATTAGTTGAAAGGCCTAATTCCAAAAATAATTTATTAAATCTCACTTCCCAGGTGTGATCTTGTAACGCCCTACGATGTCCTGCGCGTGCTATGGTTTCTCTTTCATCCTCATGCCTCAAGTAGTAATGAATTTTTTCAACCAGTTCCGGATAAGTGCGCCACATCACCACTTCTTTTCCGTCAGTAAATTCTTGATCATACCCAGGGGATTTTTCACACAAATAAAATCCACCGGCCATTGGGACTTCAAAATCTCTCAATTTCATTTGACAATGACCAATTTGATTTGGGTCATCTATAGCGTAGCGAGTTAAACCCAAATTAATTTTTGATTCTTTAAATAAGACGGATACATTATTCAGAAATTTGCCTTTTATTATGCTAGCTGGAATGGCAACAGGAATATTTTCTTTATCGTTTGAGTAAAAACGATTTAGTAAGGATTGAAAGACTTTATTTAGCCCTTCTGCGCATAGTCGAGGATAGGCGTAATGTACAATATCAGACAGTGTTTTTTCTTTGCTTCTGATAATATTTCTGGCGGATTCAGATGAATTCCAGTATTTTCCAAAAATGGATAATGGTGTTGTGGTATCTGATAAAGCGGCGATCAAAAGTCTACGAGAAGGTAAAGCGGTTCCTAAAAAAGTAACCTCATACATTTTTTTTTCTAATGCTTCGCTATTTTTTGCGAAAAGAGTTTGAGCTGCCATTGGGAAATAAAAAACTTTCTTTGAATAACGAGCTAAATTTTCCATATAATCCGGTTGAGCACATAACATAAGATTAAAATATTGAGCAGTTCGAATTTGTCGATACCATTGAGATGGCATATCGACATTATAATTAACCATAGGAATGTTGAGATTTGATAATTCTTTTGCATATTTTGGCAATAAAAAATCGTCATAGACATAGCAAAAAATGAGATCAAGGCCATCATGATCACGTAATGTTTTGATGGTACTGACTAAAGCAATATTTTTTTCTTTTTGTTCAGCATGTCGTTTAACCCCATAAAATTCGCTGATATATTCCCCAAAATAAAAACGAGTAACGCTGTGTCCCATTAATTCCAGGCTATTTGCAATGTGAAGATCTACCCAACTATTTTTTTCAATAACGACTAAAATCTTTAATGGCATACTTTTCCCTTTACAAAATAACTGATTCAGAATACAGCGAATCGATTTCAATTTCATCATTTAAGTTTTTATTGCTTATTCTTGACGAATTAATCAAAATTGGTTTCATTTTTGATGAAATCTTTTAATGGAGTATTCATTCGTTGAAACAAATTACAAAAAAGAAATACTTAGCCGTTGTGACCGGCGCAACCAGAGGCATTGGATATGCAATTGCAGAAAGATTGCTGACTGATGGATTGGATGTCATTACTACTGGTACGACAAAAAATGGAACACATCCCGCAGGATCAATTTACCAACAAGTTGATTTTTTAGATGATCATTCGACCGATGCTTTCATTTCTTTCTTAAAAAAACAACCCATTGACATTCTTGTAAACAATGCTGGAATAAATAAGATCAATAAGTTTACTGAAATTAAAACAGAAGACTTTGATCAAATTCTTAAAGTGAATTTAAAAACACCATTTTTACTATGTCAGGCGGTCTTACCTTATATGCAAGCAAATAAATGGGGGAGAATTATTAACATCACATCCATTTTTGGGAAAATCACTAAAAAATACCGAGCATCTTATTCTTCAAGCAAATTTGGATTGGATGGAATGACAGCGGCACTGGCTGCTGAAGTTGCGGAATTTGGAATACTTGCAAATTGTGTTGGACCTGGTTTTATTGATACGGATTTAACAAGAATGATATTAAAACAAGATGAGATAGGTGCGCTTCAAAATGAAGTACCCATAAAACGACTTGGAAAAGAAAACGAGATTGCATCTTTTGTTAGCTGGTTGGTGAGTCAGGAAAATACTTACTTGACGGGACAGAATCTGATAATTGATGGAGGATTTTCTCGTGTTTAAATCATTCAACATTCAATCCCATAAAGGAAAATATAGTGTTGAGTTTATCGCCAATGGTATCGATATCTTAAACAAAGAACCGCCAGAAAATGCCATTTTTATTATTGATAAAACCATCAGGGAACTTTATGAATCAAGAATTTCAAGGCTTTTGAAAACAGAAAAAGTAATTATTATTGAGGCTCAAGAAAAAAACAAATCCATTGAAAATCTACCTGCTGTTATTAATAGATTAGTATCTTTAAAAGTACGAAGAGATAGCATACTTATTGCAATGGGTGGCGGAATTATTCAGGATATTGTTTGTTTTTTGTCTTCAATCATGTTGCGCGGATTATCTTGGATTTTTTTTCCTACCACACTACTAGCGCAATCAGATTCCTGTATTGGATCAAAATCCTCTATCAATTCAGACAACATAAAAAATATTCTTGGCACTTTTAGTCCACCTCAATCTGTCGTGATAGATATCAGTTTTCTTGAAACTCTCGCGAAAAAGGATGTGTTATCAGGTGTTGGTGAAATGATTAAAGTCCACGCGATTGATTCACCCAGTAGCTTTAATCACATTGCGAATCATTATGACGATCTTCTTTCTAACTCAAAGATTATGGAAAATTTTATTTATGATTCGTTGTTACTTAAAAAGAAATACATTGAACTTGATGAGTTTGATAAGGGGCCAAGAAACGTCATGAATTATGGCCATAGTTTTGGTCACGCGATAGAGTCAGCAACGAATTATGTCATTCCTCACGGCATTGCTGTAACGATAGGTATGGATTTAGCGAATTTCGTGGCATGCAGACTGGGAGTATCAAATTCCAGTCACTTTGAAAGAATGCACCCCCTTTTGCAAAAAAATAGTCATTTATTTCAAGAAGTATTGATAGATACAACAGCATTACTTGATGCACTCAGCAAGGATAAAAAAAATAGTCATTCTCGCTTAAGATTAATTCTGCCGGATCAAGAAGGGTTTATTCATATTGGGTTATATGAAAATAATGGTCGCTTATCAGAAGCTATTTCTGAGTATTTCAAAAAATATCGAGCAGAAAAATTTTAATCGGTAGAGGGGAATATGAAAAAAATAAAAATAGGAATTGCCGGTTATGGCAAGATGGGAAAAATAAGAGAAAACTCAATCCAATCATCCAATCATGCTGAGCTGATATCGATTTATGATGTGCTCCCATTTGATCATCCCAATAAGAACATAAGAAAATGTAATTCTTATCAAGAATTATTAGACAGCGGAGTTGATGCAGTTATTGTATCAGCCTATGCAAAAGTTTCGTCGGAGTATGTTATTCGTGCATTAACTGCCGGTAAGCATGTTTTTTGTGAGAAACCACCTTCAATTTCCGTGGAAGAAATACTCCAAGTCATTCAAGCAGAGAAAGCGTGCAATCAGATATTAAAATATGGATTTAACCATCGCTATCATTACTCTGTGATGGAGGCAAAAAAACTAATCAATACAGGCGCGCTTGGCAAACTTCTTTGGATGAGAGGAATATATGGGAAAGCGGGAAGTATCGATTTTCAAAAGAACTGGAGGAATTACAAGCAATATTCTGGAGGAGGAATATTGCTTGACCAGGGAATTCACATGTTAGATCTTTTTCGATATTTTACAAATGATGAGTTTCACTGCTTGAGTAGTTGTTTAACGCGATCATATTGGGATATCGAATTTGAAGATAACGCCTTCTTAACCTTAATATCCAACCGAAATATAATTGCAACTTTACATTCCTCTGCAAACCAGTGGAAACATAAATTTTTGCTAGAAATGACCTTTGAAAAGGGGCACATTAATCTTGATGGGATACTTTCCGAAACCAGAAGTTATTCACCAGAAACTCTGGTTGTAGGAGAAAGAGAACTCGAAAACATTATTTTTGCGATGGGGAAACCAAAAGAAACAATCACCTATTTTGAATCCGATCGATCCTGGGATATCGAATTAGAAGAATTTATTAAAGCGATACGGGGTGAATCTCCCGTTATAAACGGGACAAGTTATGATGCTTTTGAGATCATGAAACTAATTGATCAAGCGTATTCTTCTAATACCATTAGTAAGGAAAAAGATAAATTATTCGAAAGGATCTGATGAAAACTAAGGAAAACATGCAATGATGATAGAGCGCAGGGGTTTATTTCAACCGAAAGCTATTTCTCAGAATAATTTTCTGGAAATCGATTTATCCCAATACCCAATTGGAGTTAATGAGGTAGATGATTTTTTTTTCAAAATCTCGCCTCACAGAAAAACGGAGTGGGTTGTCTCACGTATTTGTGATCATGCTAATGGAAAATTGTCTCGAAAAGGTTGCGAATCTTTTGCTAAATGTCCTTTACATGGATGGACTCTTGATCTAGACAAACTAGAATACGTTAATGTTCAGGTAAAGAAAGAAAAAATTAATTTTGAACAAAAAGAAAATATTCTTATTATTGAAAAAAAACAGCATTACCTTCAAATTCCTGAGCATATTAAAACATCTTCAATCAACAAAATCTCGATTCGTTTCCTGGCGCATGCCTCTCTTGCGATTACAATAGACGGATTCACTATTGTCACAGATCCATGGTTAATGGGACCATGCTTCATGACCGGATGGTGGCATAAAGTAATCCCTAAGGCTGATGCAATGAATATCATGATGGGTGCCGACCTCATTTATATATCTCATAATCATCCTGATCACATACATATGGAAAGCCTTTCTCATTTGAGAAAAAGACGTCCTGATATTCCTATTGTTATCCCAAATTTTTCTTCGAAATCAGTTGAAAAACCTCTAATAAACTGTGGATTCACTAATGTTATTCCTCTTGAATTTAATAATTTATATTCTGTTCATGAAAATAAAATATTATTATCCATTTTAAAGTCAGGTGATTTTCGAGATGACAGTGGAATTTTTTTTATGGCAGGGGAATTTAGTGGGCTGCTCACCGTTGATGCTGCATCGCTTAATCGCATGATCTTACCCAAAGAAATTGATTTTTTAGCAAGTGCATTCGCAGGTGGTGCTTCTGGATATCCATGGTGTTTTGAAAATTATTCTGTTGCGCAACGCCAAGAGATTAATAAAAAATCAAAAAATTCTGTATTAAAACTGGCGGTCGACTATATCAAGACAACTCAAACAAAGCACTACATGCCTTATGCAGGATATTTTTCAGAAGAAGCAAATCGAGATCATTTTATAAAACTTAATAATTTAAAAAACTCAGTCGATGATATAAAAAATCAGCTCGTTAGACTTGTTCCGAATGTTCATTTTATTGATCCCAGAATGACTGATTTAATTGAGTTTGGCGCCAATGGCAGAATGATTCATCAAGAACAGATTGAATTACCAGCTCTTTATCAGCTTGATCAATCCTATATAGATTCGTATTTGGAAAAAGAAAATGTCGAAAGTAGAAACTTTGATATTCAACATATTGCTCAGTATTTTCTAGCTTGCCAATTTCGGGATGATTTGATTGTTTATTTAATTCCAACAGATAACTCATTTGAGCCTACAGAACAAGGGTTAAAAATCGACTTCAGTGGAGTTAAGGTTGCTGTTGATATTATGGATGTTGTTGCGTTATGGATGGATTATGAACTTTCTTCTCCACTGCGGAAAAAAATAATTAAAGTAAGAAAGGATCCGCTATGGATTGTTGTGAATAATGCACTTTCATGGGAGGAATTGAGCATAGGATTTCAATGTAGGATCATTCGCAAGCCAGATGTTTATAATTCTAAATTTTGGGATTATTTTACAAACATATATACTAATTTTGATGTGACAGACTCTGTTACTCATCAATAATAGAAGGTAAATCACTATGAATGATAACGATCGTGTTGCAGTCACATCGCGTTCATTTTCTAAAAATACAATATTAAGAAATGCATTATTGGAAAAATACGCGCATGTTAAATTTAATGACAATGGGTTAACGCTATCCAATCACGAATTAATTCATTTTTTAAAAAATACAACAAAAATTATTACGGGTTTAGAAAAATTCAGCGATGAAATATTATCACAATTACCCGGTCTTAAAGTCATATCACGATTCGGTGTGGGTTTAGATGGAATCGATTTTGATGCACTAAAACGACATCACGTAAAATTAGCAGTAACACCGGGCGTTAATCGTCTTGCTGTTGCTGAATTAACATTGTCTTTGATGCTGATGCTGATGAGACGTTCTTTTTTTTCGTCTCTTAATTTGAAACAGGATCAGTGGCAGAAAATTCCGGGTGAGCAGCTTTCGCATAAAACGATAGGGATTATTGGTGCAAATTATGTTGGTCAGGAAGTAGTACGTTTGCTAAAACCATTTGAATGTAACATTTTAATCTACGATATCGCAGGCTTATCGCACTTTTGCAAAATATCCCACTGTAAACAAGTTGATTTTGACACATTAACCCGAGAATCCGATATTATTTCTTTGCATGTGTCAGCAACCGAAAAAACGCATCACATGATTAACGCTAATACATTATTAAAAATGAAAAAAACTGCCTTTTTGATCAATACAGCGCGCGGATCAATAGTGGATCAAAAAGCGCTAAAGCATGCTTTAATCAACAATGAAATTGCGGGTGCTGCACTGGATGTTTTTGAAAAAGAGCCTGTTACTGACCATGAATTTTTATCATTGGCTAATCTTATTCCAACGCCACATATCGCAGGTAATACAATCGAATCAGAGTTGGCAATGGGATATGCCGCAATAGCCGGATTGGAAAATGCAAAAGTGCCTGAATATGCATAAGCCTATTTTTTTATCGCATATATTAGATGAAAAAACGCCCTCCTATGGCAATAAAAATAAACTCTCCTTAACTTTAAGAAAATCATTAGCGCACAATGACAGTTGCAATGAAAGTTTTTTAATGATGCCAATGCACACGGGTACGCATATTGATTTGCCTTTACACTTTTATCAGAATGGTCAATCGTTACATGATTTCCCTACTGATTTTTGGATTTTTAATAACCCCATTTATATTAAGATAAGTCCTTTGTCTTTGATTATTTATCATGAAATCATTGATGCATTAAAATATTTTCCATCAAATCGACTGCAACAATGCGATATTTTACTGATCAATACGGGTATAGGTGAAAGACGGAAGACAACCATTTTTTGGGAGCAAAATCCAGGTTTTAGTCCAGATTTATATGATTTCTTTAAATCCACATTGCCTACATTAAGAATCATTGGATTTGATAGTATTTCATTATCAAGTTTTCAACATCGTGACATAGGAAAAAAAGCGCATCTCAAATTTCTTAACCCGAAATCCCCCATTTTGTTAATAGAAGATATGAAATTGGATGAACTCACAATGGCTAATCAATTACAGAAGGTGATTGTTTCGCCATTGCGTATTACTGATTGTGATGGATTACCCGTGACAGTATTAGGATGGGTTTGATGAATAATTTGAATCTTTCATTTTATTTCATTAAATGCTGAATATTTTTCAAAAATCCTACTCGATCAATCGCATTTTTGTTTCCCATAATATTAACTGCTTGAGTGCCTGCAATATTTCCTATAAATGCAATAAGATCGGATGGCGCATTTTGATACGCAAATAAGCTAGAAATAGATAAAACGGCATCCCCGGCGCCAATACGATCAACTATGTTTGTTGCAAATGTAGGGACATTAATTATAGTTTCACCCTTCTTGCAAATATCTGCGCCACTTTTTCCACTCGTAACCATGGCACACTGATAATCATGCTCTTGCATGAGCCGTTTCATTTGCTCATGCAACGTTAAATGTTTTTGTCTAAAATTTAATTGCAGCTCTCTGGATGCAATAACCACATAATCCGCGCGATCGTATTTTGAAATAAAATTAAACCCATTATTACCCGCATTCGCTTGTGTATTAACAGCTAAAAATTTTACGTTTTTTGTCAAGTTTTCTATTGATTGATCATCTAATAATCCATGCCCATAATCAGCTGCAATAACCAAATCATATTCTTTTAATAAATTATCAAGATGCTCCATGAATTCATCACGCTGATCATTTTCTAAAAAGTCATCGTTGATTTCATATTCTTCAAATAGTTTTTGTTTTAAATACTCATCTAAATAGCGTCTTTTAACGATTGTCGGAGAGTTTTTCTTATATATTGGCGTTATTTTTATGTTCTTCTTTAGACTACTTTTTATAATATCGCTATATTCTCCTTTTTCTCCCAAATAGGTTAGGCAATGAACTTCTTGGCAGAAATCAGATAGGTGATTAGCCATCGCTAAAATTCCACCCGCATAAATTTCGCGATATTTATACTTTGCAACTAAAGTGGGCTCTTTTCCAGCCTTGCCAATCACATCCGTAAATCGATAATCGTCAATAATTGTTTCACCCACTAACAATATTTTTAGTGTTTTGGCTTTTTCAAAATACTGATGAATGTCTCGAAAGAAATATTTTCTTTTGAATACACTTAAATAATCTGTCACTTCCCTTGAAAATGGAGAAAAAAATTCGTTCAAGAGCGATGATGAGCTAAAAGTGGGCTCATGTGTAAAAATAATTTCTCCACCAACATTTTGAATTGCTTTTTTTTCCTCACCTATTTTTCCAGTAATATCATTGTTGGCATCTTGATATTCATCCCCTTTCGCATAAAACGCGGGTTTAATAAGTCCAATGGCTTCCACAGCGGTTGGCCATTGATTAATGATAACGAAGTCAACACATTCTAATGCTGCAACGGCTTCTGCTCTTAATTTTTCAGTAAACCTTGGTCTGCCAGGTCCTTTGTTGACAAATCGATCTGGCGTGACAGTGACAACCAACACATCACCAAAGGATTTCGCTGCTTGAAAATGTTTAATGTGTCCAATATGCAAGAGATCAAATACACCGTGCGACTGAACAACTCTTGCTGCCGGATTAATGCAGCTTTTTATGTCAGAAAAATCAATGAGTTTATTTTTAACAGAAATTTCAAGCAAATTCACATTCGTCCTTGATACCATGAAATAAGAAAGTGTTATTTTCCATAAAGTGTTCGCCGATTTTAACATAAAATTTTTCAGGATGGTCTTTTAACAATTCTCTATCCATGATTCCTGAAAACAAATAGGGCTTTGATAACATCGCCTGAATTGCATTTGCTTTATTTATATTTTCTTTCATATTCATTTTTTTGCACATTTCCTGAGTCACTTCTAGAATTTCATCTTCCGTGTTTTCAACAATTACCCAGTTTCGCTTAGTCGCTTCATATTGCACATCACGATAGCTGTTTAATTCAAAATCAACTTCTTGCAAGGAAAGATAACGCTGCTGGTTCTGATCATAAAATTTTTTAAATATAAATAATTCATTAGGATAAAAATATTCTAGCTGCCCTTTAATTGGTGCTATGTTAACCAACAATACAGGTCGTCTAAAAATTTTAGGCACTGAATCAAGACCCGTTGCCGTTGAAATAAAAAATTCGCAATGTGCTGATAGATAGATATCTAAGAAATCAGATCGCAGCGAATGATTCGCGTAATCAATCACGTTAGGATGATCAACAAAAAATGGTTTTTTGACTGACTTCCCCATGCGAATCACATAATAACCATTGTTTGCTAGAAAGAGTGCAGTTTTTTTGAAGTTATCGATATCGCAATCTCGAAAATTGTGATAAGCCCAATTCATTCCTGATAAATATTGATCTAAGTATGCGGAATCTCTGGCCAAAATGCATACCCATTTAAATTGCTTTGACACACCTAACTTTTGCAATAGAACTTCACCTTGTATTTTTTCATCTTGCGTAAAAGATAAATGTGATGGGTATTGCTTAAGACTTTCATGTCGATCGGCGCATCCTAATTCAAGAATACCTTTATTTTTGTAATATTTTCCCAGAATCAACGCCATTGTCCTATCAATGTAATCAGCGAGCGCTGCGAATGGAAAAATAAAAATGATTCTTTTCCACATAAGATGAAGTTGATTATTACAAATAGGTGCTTCTGACAGATAAAAAATAACGGTTGTTTTTTTCTGTTGTGTTTGAATCCTATCTAAATAACACAGCAACAATTCTGTGTTCATCGCGTAATGTCCAATACGATCAGAGCGCAGATAAAACCATTTTATTTTATAGAGTGGAAATAAGAGAATTAATATCAATGAAATGGGTAACGAAGAAGCAAAAATAAATAGTCGGATACATTTTCTGATAACGCGCCTCATCGATACTTCACGAATAGTTGAATAACGTTCTACCATGATGATAACCCACCATCTGCATACAGCACTTGTCCAGTTACGTATTGAGATGCATCACTGGCCAAAAATAACATGGGTCCAACGATATCTTTTTTTTCAGCCATTCTTCCCATCGGTACACGTGCTGAATATTTTTCTTGAAAAAGTGAATTTTGTCCGCTACTCACGCCACCCGGACAAATTGCGTTCACACGAATATTGTATGATCCCCATAATGTCGCCAAATGTTTTGTTAGGCCAATGACGCCAGCCTTTGATGCGGTATAAACAGCGGGCGTGTTAATTTCGCCTTCTAAATAATGAGATCCCTCATAAATACGTTGATCTGGTCCTATGAGACCATACATCGATGCGGTTTGTATGATACTGCCCTGTTTTTTTGAAAGCATGTGTTTACCAACAGCCTGTGCCATTAAGAACATACCATCTAAATTAACCGCCATAATTTCGCGCCAAAGATCAATCGGATAATCTGAAAAATTTATGAAAAAATCACGTGGGTTTTTTGATTTGGTTGCTGCATTATTGAATAAAATATCAATGCAAGAAAAATGCTTTAAAACATGCTTTATTGTGATATCAACAGAATCAGCATTCGAAATATCGCATGGCAAAATTAAAAATTGATTTGCGTTACAATGATTACTTAATTTTTTTTCAAGTGTAGATAAATGGTCTTCGTGACAATCCAAGCAAGCAACGCGTGCACCCAACTCACCTAACGCAACACACAATTCAGCACCCAAAATACCCGCAGCACCTGTGACAACAGCAACCCTTTCTGATAAGTTAAACATCTGCTGATAACTATTCACTCTTGCATATCCATTCTGCTTTCTGCTAAAAATCTTACTATTTTCAAATCAAATTCCGTGTCTATGTCAATTGATCTCTCTTCTGGCATAAAATACGTCATTGTTTTATTGGTTAATACACTTTGATTTTGAAACAATGTGTCGCGACGCCATATATATATAGATGCATTCATATCATAGCAAGCTGGAGTGTCTTGTCTTCGGATAATCGTATCTGAAAGCGGTTTTATTAATTTTGCATAGCCATTATAAACTTCGACCATATTAAAATAAGGTGATCTGTGTGCTTTTGTGATAGAAATTAAATTCATTGCTTCGTTATTAGATTCAAATTCCATAACGGCATTTTTAATATCCAATACAATTCGTAATGGAGATGTCGCATCGAGATCAACAATAATATCATACGATTTCCCGCCATTCAGTTTTTTTTCAGCAGTGTTTACTGCATGCTGGATTGCAGGTATTTTTGCAGCCGTATCACTTGCTAACTCTTGTGGTCGTGTAATGGTAAAGTCAGCCCCCCATTTCATCGCAACTTCTCTAATCTCTGAAGAGTCACTGCTCACAGCAATGTAATCAAATAATTCTGATTTTTTAGCTTGGATGATAGTATGGGCAATAAGCGGTTTGCCAGCAATATCAATAATATTTTTGTTTGTAACGCCTTTTGAACCACCTCTGGCACAAATCGTGCATAACCTATTCAATTTTCAATCCACCCAAATTGGATTTTTTTTATGACCCGCGTAGTTACCATATCACGACACTTTTATTTATTTTTTTTAATTGATTTTTTATTTCTTGCGTATAAGATCCCGCCTTAACGATTACAGCCACTTTTTTCTTGTTTTTTAAGTAATTTGGATTTTTTACAAAGAGATTGGTACCGTATAATCGTTTATTTTCTTTCGATTTTGCATTATCAAGAATAGCTGGAATATTTTTTTGATCTAATCCAAAATAAATTAGAAATTGTGAGAAAATATGAGCACCAAATAAATATACTTCGCCATTAAATTTATCAATTTTTCTATTGAATATCTCGGCTGAATTTTCATATTCATGAACTAAATCATTAAACATTTTTTTATACCGAATATACTTATTTTTTATAACAAGATTAGAGTAATGATTGACCTTTTCAGTTGCATAAAAAATACTGTGATCACCAAAATACTGCTTTTCGATAATTTTAAAACCATTTTTTTTCAATAAACAATCCGTAAAATATTCTGATAAAAACACAGTATGCTCAAAATTAAGCGTGTTAGGAAATTTTTTTGAAAGCCATTTTTCTAGGTTAGGTATGGAAAACAATTGTTTCGCACCCATTGGCAGAAAATCATGTATTTGTTTTAATGAAACAGATGGATCAAGCAAATGTTCAAGAACATGCGAGTGAATGATTGCATCAACTTGCTTTTTATACCGAAATTTCTCGTTAAAATAATCTTTGATGACTGTAATATTACCAATACTTTTTATAGAAGGACTGGGTTCAACAATAGTAATCGTTGTATGTGGGTTTTTGTCAATTATCTTTTTTGCAATGACGCCATTTGATCCTCCAATTTCTAGAATCTTGGCGAGTTTATATTTTCCGACAAACTTAGAAAATTGATCATGATGTTCTTTCCAAACTCCGCCAACTGCTTCAGAATGAGATTCTTTGTATATTAAGTCAAGCGGAATTAATTTCCGCAGTTGGATTAAACCTGTTTCAGTGCAGATATCAAAATTCATATTGGCATGAATATCTTTGCTTCTAGGTTGGTCGGTGCAGCCAATAAAAACAGGGAATTTTTTAAAAGAGTGCAACGGCTCTAAACTTTTTTTTCGTGTTAATAAACTTGTACTTCTAACACTATGATTCATTTTCATATGAGTTCACAATCCATGGTCATCTTATTTAATTGGTTGTACAGCATTTGTCGCCCCATCGCGTATAGCATTTTGTCAAATGGATAATGATGTAATGGCGACATGTTTAAATAAATCAAAGAAACAATCAACTGAATTTTATCTAAATAATATCCTTTTTTATGAATAAAATCTGAAAAAATTTCAAGATAGTTTTTTGATTGAAAGCGCTGAGCAAAATCAAAAAATATTTCATCTTGATTTTCACTATACGTCAGCAAATTTAATTTAATATAATCATAATTTAAAATAATCCCGCCATACATTTTCGCCAAATCATAATAAAGATCACCAAATTCAACATGCCCACCAAAATCTTGTCTCCAATCAATTAATGAAAACGTATTTTTTTCAAGGTTAAAAATAGTGTGATCAAAATGCAAATCACCGTGAATAAAGCTCGGAATCCCGTCACATAAGATTTCCCATGGTATTTTCTTTATGAGATCTGTCATAGCAGGAATAATTTGATTATTTATTTTTGATGTACGGTCGCTGTTAGAATATTTCTTATGATACAGTGTAATCCTTTTTTCTGTTTTTTCTTTATAGAAATTTAAACAAGAAGATTTCATGATGGTCGGGCTTATCATTTGACGAATCCACAACTTCTCATCTAACCATTTAAGTAATTTTTTAAAAATAATAGGGGTATTTTTTTGATAAAGTGTATTTCCTGTTTGGAAATCGTATGCGTAAAATTGTTCTATACTATCGGTAATCACAGGAAAAACAGATGGATTTAGTTTTGTTTTTTCAACACGTTGTTTTGCAGATAACGCATTTGAAAAAAATTTAATAACTTTGTTATTAACAAAATACAACGCTTCATCTTGTTTGCTAAAATCATAATTTTCGTAACGACTCACCATCGTTTTAAATTTTTTTTCATCGCCAACATCAGTCCATTGAATGGGTTGTGCATTGACTGTTGTTTTTTTAATTAATGCTTTTAATCCGTTTGATATTTGATGCTCACCCAAAATGGTTTCTGTGTTTTTCAGTGCATCAAAAAAAATAGAGTAATCTTGAATAAAACACAATCCAACAAATGCTTGATAAGTATTATCAGGAATAGTTTCTTTATCTAAAAGCGCTGTTACATGACGATCTACAATTTTTAAATTGCAGTAATTTTTTGAAACAGATTGATCAACTGAATCTACACCCATCCAATTATGATTTGCGTTCCAGTCAATAGCGTTATTCCATAAAGTATCGCATGACACAAAATAAAATGGTTTTTGTAATTGTGCTTTACAACATAACAAAGAATAACCTGGCCCACTTCCTGGCTTATCAAAATTATCTATTTCTTGAAAAATAAATTTTTTATTGTTGTGCGCAATTTGTAAATAATTTTTAACTTGTTCTCCGTAAAAACCAAGCCCAATAACAAATTCAGCGCTGTCTGGAAATTGGCTAATAATATGTGAAATAATGGCTTTTCCATTAATTGGAAATAACGCTTTGTTAAGTATTTTTCCCATCTCGCCCATACGAGAACCACGTCCTGCAGTGAGAATACAAACGGTGAGCGTTGTCATGTGTTTATATGCTCCTCAATTAGTCTGCCATCGGGACGCTTACTATCATCCTGCACTCGAATAACGTCATCTAAATGAGGCGTTGATGTTTCGAATGTTACAATATCCGTTATTGCCTCAACACGGTGCAAAGTTTTTGGCACAACATCCATTGCACTAATAGGCTTTAAAAGTATTGTTGAAATATCTGATGCACTCACGCAATCATTTTCAACCAAAATATTCTTTTTGTAATGCAAATTAGCCAATCCTTGAAAAAGCACGTTTGTTTCTTGCTTAAAGTTATGATATTGCAGACTGGTTTTAGTTCCCGCTTTGATAGATATTTTTTTTAATGCATAACAAGGATGTTGACCATTAATCCACAGCTCGTAACCCCAGGGTTTTTCAACTTTATAAATATCAGCATATTTTGTGAGAAAAAGTCCTTCTAGAGATGGATGTGGTTGTGTTGTTCCTGCAATGAGCAGTGTAGCAGTCCCGCCAAATGTTGTTAAATCAACCGCGCAATTTTCAGCTTGAAGACAATCCCCTTGTTCTAAAAAATAATTTATTTCATTAACTTTAATTTTTGTTTCAGATTGTTTATCAAAAATATAAATTGTAAAAGAACGCAATTCATTTAAGCTTATTGTTTCATTTTCAATTGTCTGATAAATATAATAATCAAATGGTCCTGAGGATAATACTTTTTTACCTAAAAAATCTAATACAAATTGATTAACAATAATGTTTCCATAAAGTTGCTTGCTCATAATTGATAAACCTTAAACTCAGGATGGAACTCAAAAAAATGATCATAGAATGATTTAACATAATGTTGCATTGACCAGCGATTCTTAAAACCATATTTGTTGCGCATCCAACGTAAACCTTCATCGATATATAATTTTAAATTTTCTTCATAGCCTTCTGTTTTAATAAGATCTGCTTTGTCAATTAAGTAGCTTTCATTTTCACTCGCCCACACTTCCGCAGTAATTGCTGCTGCCCAATCGTTTGCATAGGCTTTTGCAATTAATTCACTTTCTGTGCCATATCCACGAAAATTAGTACCATCAAATAAAAATCCCATTTCATTGGGTTCATCTTCATTGCAAATCGATTCAATAAATTCACGACGCAATAAATACGCGTTGTTATGAATAAACCAAAAATATTTCGTTTTCTGTTTGTTAAGTAATAAACGTTCACCCCATCGTTCAGAACAAGGAGATAAAATTCCAACTCGAGGATGTTGATCTAAAATTTTCATCAGAGGCGCAAGTGTTTTACAGTTTTGCAATTCAGTATCGTTTGTTAATAAAAAAAAGGCATCATATTGTTTAAATTTATTCTCTAACCACAATCGACTTAAGCCATAATTCATGCCTCGACAATAGCGCAAACCATGCGTCATGACGTCAGGCGAATTCACATGCCAAGTTGCGTAACGTGAACACTGCTCTGGATCAGAACCCGCTTCAACAACATAGATATCTATTAAATCGGAATCATATTGCATCAGATGTTCGCACAAACGATTGGTGACGTCGGGTAAATTACGATTGAGAATAATAGTTGCAATTCGTTTCATTAGTGCCTCACCAAACGAAAATGACGCAGATAACGCAAAATACTATTTTTTACTGCTTGTTTTAAATGCATGCTCAGATCAATGCCTTTGGGCAATAGTATTTTTTGTGCTTTATTTTTAATTTCAATGCATTCTGGTTTTGAAAAAACATAATGTCCTGCAATAATGGCGCGATCCGTGTCTGTTGCGCTCGTATTTTTTAACATCCATTTATCCCACTTATTAGAGTCATACGATAATTTTAAAAAACGCTCAGCAAGATCAGAAAGACCGTTATTTTCCAGTAAAGAAATGAATGCGCGTGTTTCTGCAACACCATATTCTGGCGCAACATTGGCTGCATGAATTCCTAATTTAGGATGCCATTGCAACGCTTCATCTGTTAAATAATCGGTATTGTGCGCTTTCATGAAAATACCATAACGATTACAGATCTCAATCATTTTGGGTAATTGAATTTCTGCCGGAATTTCGTGCGCAACGCGAATAGGGCTATCAAAAGAACCCACGTTGCGTGTTTCCATCACACGCGTACCACATTGAATGACAACAAATGATGGGTTGGGTAAATGATTTTTTTTACAGAATTGTTGAACTGTATTTAATGTATAATCCAATTCGTCCTGCGAATTAGTACTACCATTTTGTTCTTCTGTGCCAATTTCAATAATAATTTCTTTATGCATTTTTTGTGCTTGCGAATAACAAAATTCATATAATTCAAAAATACGATCTAACACTTCATCTACGTTTGGACTGCTATGAATATCAACACTGGGATCAATATGTATAATTTGAAAACCTGCTTCCAAATCCACGCGGTAAGATGATTTTGCCGATTCCATCGCTTGTCTTAAACTTAATTTTGCCTCTTTTTCCTTTGTATTTTGCCAAGGTCCGCCATGATCACGTGCTAGTAAAATTTTGCCTTTCTTATCGTGATCGATGACATATTTTGCAAAATCAGTTGTTGTCCAATTATTAGTATAACCACCACCAAATTCTTCCGAATCAATTTGTCTTCGACTTGCAATCAACATAATGGGCGTTTCGTATTCGTTGGCTAACTCAATGGTTGCATCGACGCAATTTAAACTCATAGGGCCCACACCCAATAATGTGCAACGTCTTTTTTTGAGAAATGATTCTAAGCGTTGATGGATCATACAGCCCACTCTTGTGATAATTTAATTTGTGAATTAGGTAATTCATTTGGATTATAAGGCGTAAAAAATTTTTCTAAAATATGTAAACACGCTTCGGCAACCGCACGATCGCCACCGGATCTTTGTGTGATAAAATGCGCATGTTGTTTAGCAAATTGATCTGCATTGGCAGGTGCAATGGCATATCCTACTTTTTTCATCACATAATGATCGAATATTCCATCACCCATATAAATTATTTTTTTTGGATCGAAATATTCGGCAATCCAATCAATGCGTCGAATGGTACTGACTAAATCCAACTGAAAACCCATATCATCTACAATGCGTTTTTTAGTGATAGAAAATCCTTTTTTATCACCCGTGACGAATTGTATATTCACATGTGATTTCAGCAAAGATAATCCATCATTATCGTCTGGACCAAAAATTTTAAACGCTTTTCCTTCGGCAGAATAAAAAAATTGTCCAGTCGTCATAACACCGTCGACATCCAAAATGAAATCGGTTGGTTTTACAAGTGAATTAGATTTTTCTTCCATGGCAAAATAATTTTCCTTAATTTAAGATTTAGATATTAATTTTTTTCCATAATTCCACATGCCGGGAAATTTTAGTCGCATCCATGTTGAAAAATTATACCGTAGTGTTTCGAGGTATGATATTTTGAATTTTTTCCAACGACAAATAAATTTTTCTTTAACTGACCACGTACTTTTCGCTATTTTTTTTAGTTCTTTTAAATCAGGATTAAATTTTTGATAAAACACCGTTGTCAGTTTATGTATCGACTCAACTGGCGTGTATCCAAAACGGGGATCTGAACATACCTCTCTTATTTTTTGACGTAAATAGGCCTTTTTTTCAAGATTTCTCGAAATCGGATGCACCCGTTTTTCACCTATTCTATTTTTCCAAAATAGTGGGATCTCGTCTAACAAAATGTTGCTGTCACAAAGATCTAAAAAAATTCTTTTTTCGTGATGCAACTCCTGGCTAATCATTTTCTTTAGTGGATGTAAAAATGTATAACCAGGCATCCTATGATCACCACCATATTGTATCTTTATTTTATGTTCAAAAAATCCATCTGGTATAAACATAGGCGGTACAATCTCGTGTGGTACAGAGGAATGTGAATATACGTCAAAATGACGGGCCAATTCTTTATAAGGAATTAATGTTAATTGATTGTCCTGTGATCCTGCAAGATCATCCGTTCTAAATAGCAATCCAAGGCATCGCCTTTTGTCTGAAAACCAGTGTTGTAATAATTTTTTAGTAATAATTTGTATTGATATGCAATTACCAGTATTTGTTAAATAGTATTCAGGCGTGTTTTCTATTATTTGAAAGTTCGGTTGAGAGCATCCTTTCCAGGGTTTACCTTTAAGTTTCACACCTCTTTTCACCTGCGCCATCATTTCTTGCCAATGAGAGGGGAATATAGCGACATATTTTTGCTCATCTTTACTTAACCTACTCGCTTCTGAAATAATCTTGTTTAGCATTTCTAAACTTGAGTCAATAAACGGATGGTCATCGTTACACGTAAACCATATCCATTCTTCTTCGTCACACTTAATCAAGTCAATACGCTCAATCCACCGATCATATGAATCTATTCGATATGGGTAGATTTTTATTTCACAAGAAAAAATTGCTCGAATATATTGTTGCAAATTTTCCCATTCATGCGCGTAATTTGTGTCAAGTTTAATATAAAAAATAGCTTCCTTCCATTCGATAACAGAATAACTTGCCAACGTATATTTAAATATGTCTAGCTTGAAATAAGCTTTTCTGATTGAAGATAACTCAGGATACGAATTTGGCTGAGCACGCTGATCAGTGATAAATACATTAACAAATAAAATCACTTATTATGATCTCCTTGCTTGGCTTTGGATTCCTAAATTTATACCCACTCACCTTGTCGATTTGCCTGTTCTATCTTGTTAATCAGCTTTACAATTTTATTTCCCTGCTCATATGAGCAAAGCTGTTCAAAATCACCTGTCAACATAGCGACATGTTGTTTTCTGTAAGTGTTAACATTTTGATGTTGAATTTTACGATCATCAATAAACAACATGTGATTAATTAAATCAGCAAAATACGTATGTTTTGTTGTTTGTACGTAGATTTGTCTACAGACAATTCGACCTAAATAATCCAAGTGTATCATAACGCTAGAGCATTTCTGAGTGCGCTGTAAAATAGAATAGGTATCATCACTATCAATTTCTAGTTCACTGAATTTTCCGCCCAATGCGGTAACCGACTCAGCATCACCACAAATCCAAGCAGCATAATCTAGTTCATGACTCAAATCACGCAATACGCCACCGCCTTCTTTTTTTTTAGCGGAATAACTATTTTTATAGTCACTGTTACTCCGCCAAGTAGGCAGATATTGCCCAACACGCGCTGAAAAAGAAATTAATTGCTCATCAATTAGTAGCCTTTTTAGCTGCGATAATGTTTCATTAAATCGTAAATTATATCCAACAAAAATATTACCTGTATTTTTAACATTGATATTAATTGGATTAGAAAACAGCGGTTTTTCAACTAACATCTTTCCTGTAAAACCTGTATTTAAGACAGATACGAGCGTGCTCTCATGCAGGCTGGTCGCATTGGCAATCACGATATAATCTGTTTTTTTTGCGGCTAACGCATTTTCTATGGATTGATAAAACGGATATTGTGGAATTGTTTGCTGTGTCACTAACGAAACCTGACAGCCCAAATCAGTTAACGTGGATGCGTGTCGTTTCCCAATGGAACCATAACCAATCACTAAACAATTGTACATTGCACCAATGCCAAAGCTATTTTTTCACACTCACATTGTTAATAGAATTCTACCAGCAAATTTCCCATTTCTGATATCACCAATTGCATCATTTATTTTATTTAACGGAGTTTTGTTCATAATTAACTTATCGAGTTGCAATTTACCTGATTCAATTAATCTGATATAGGCCGGAATATCTTTTTCTGGGCAAGCATTACCACCATGAGATCCCTTTAATTGTTTCTGAAAATGTAAAGGTAAGGAGTGGATAGAAATATTATCATTCTTTTTTGGAACACCCACCAAAATTGTCTTCCCATCTGGATTCGTTAATGTGTATGCCATTTCAATAATACGCGTATTTCCAGTGGTATCAATGACAACATCAGCACCTTGATTTCCAACATAGGATAGGATTTTTTTAGCGATATTTTCTTCTTTGAGAGAATTAATACCGTAATTAAGTCCTAATGTGTTAGCAAGAGTTAATTTTTCATCACTGAGATCTACGCCAACAATCGGAAAGGCTGAAACTAACGAAGCAGCTTGAACAATATTGAGTCCCACGCCACCCATTCCAAATATCACTATGGATTGGCCTATTTTAACTTGTGCATCATTATTAACAACACCAAATCCAGTTAGTACTGAGCAGCCCATTAACGCTGCAATTGATAAATCAATATTTTTAGAGATAGCGGTTAGTCTGTTTTCTGAAACAACCGCATATTCATTAAATGTTGTTACGCTACCAGCATTAACTTGTTTATTTCCCCATCGGTAATGTTTTTTTGGTGCCTCAATTCCCGCACCTGGTTTCCAATGCATCACAACATGATCGCCAACTTTAACCGTCGAGACTCCCGAACCTATTTCCTCAACAATACCACCGCCTTCATGTCCTAATAAATGCGGCAAAAATTTGTCTTCGCCTTTAACGCCGTCAATTTCACCAATTTGTGAACCGCAAATTCCGCTACAGATTACTCTCACTAAAACTTGTCCGTATTCTAACGGAGTTGTTAATTCTATTTGATCCACTGTTAACGGTTGACATTGTTCCACTAAAATTGCCGCATGAAATTTCATATTGTACTACTCAAAATATATAAACTCATAATCACCGGTGTAGTTGAAATGTTGAAATAACCATATCCATTCGTCTCGATCAAAGAAAGACTCAGCTGTTAATGCCCAACATTGCAAATTAAATAATTCTTGTTCGTCACGATAACTTTCTACCACAATATATTTTTGTTTTCCAACACGCTCAATTTCAGCCAGCGCTTTTTCCAACTCAAAAAGTCGCAAATTGTGTAACGCATTAAGAGAAATAACCAAATCAAAATAATGACTGTGAAAATCATAAGGATCTTGCGCAAGGTGAAGTGACAAATAAGATTTTACTTCTTCTTTTGCAGTTAATAACGCATGTTTTGATATATCAAAACCAACCACTTCTATTTCCGGCAATAACAATTTTATCTCATGCAGTAAAAAACCTTTTCCGCATCCTACATCCAATATTTTAGAATCATTTTTTAACTGGTAACGCTCAATTAATTTTTCAGCAACCGGTTTCCATCTGCCTGGCATAAAACGATATCCACCATAGCCATAGCGTTTTTCACCATCCCAATAATCAAACTCATATTCTTTGGCTTTACGTGCACAAATCACTTTTTCGTCGACCATTCGGTCGATATAAGCTCGTTTTGTGGCGGTATGAAGTGGTGTGATGATATCGATGCATTCGCTCATAAAGTGATTCTACCCATCCTTTGTAGGTGCAATTTTGCTTTTTCGAGTTGTGCTTCACAAACAGATTGCGTCACTGTTTCGGAAAATCCTTTCGCGATTCTACTGCTCGGTAAAAAATAGTTCAACATAATGCAACACCACTTAATATGATAAAGTGGAAAAAGAAGTCGTGCCCTTTCTAGCATTGCTTCTCGATTAATAACCAGGTTAGCAATAGACTCAGAAAATTTCTCAAAATAATCCAAAGAAATGGGCACTTCTACTTGATTGAAAAAATCACCGATTAATTTAGCAGGATCATCCCAACCAGCATATTCAAAATCAACAAAAATAATTTGATGATCAGATAATTTTAATGCGTTATGAAATCCAAAATCGGAAGGCGAAATGATTCTATTCTCAGTTGATAAAATATTATTTAAAAATGATTTTGATTTTTGGAGAATGGATGACTTAACGGATAACCATGTGGGTGTTAATTTTTTTTGAATAAATAAAGCAGCTTGTGAATCAATTTTATCTGAAACAACAATAGTATTTAATTTTTTGATGCGTTTATCAACACAATCAATATGATTTAAAATTGCAAAACAAGCTTCGCGCGCAACAGGCAAAACTTCGGCTGAATTTTCAAAGCGTGGTTTATTAATTAAATGAATAAACTCTAAAGCGTGATTGATTTCTGCTTGACACACTTCATTTTTTTGATATCGTGCGCCTTTTATATATTCATACAAAGCAAAAAGAGTGCGTGCGTCAAATGAAATGGGTTTTACTGTATAAGGACAATGATGATTGTTAGCAAAAGAAAGGAAAGCATATTCAGCTTGCAGTCTATTCTTCCCGCAATCATTATTATAATGTTTTAAAAAATATTCTGTTTGATTGAATTTGATATGATAAGCACGATTATTTCGACCACCGAAAATAGGCGTAATATTCAAATCATCTGAAGAAATGTTTGGCAATAAATTTGAAACAACTGTTTGTAACGTTTTATTGCACACTTTCATACTATTTCACACAAAAAATGCTTTCTGATTTCATTCCAATGAGAAAATGTGGTGAAATGATGTCGATCACTTTTTTGATTTTCGGAAAATAATATTTTGTGAACATGGCCAGGAAAAAATGGGTCTGATAACAATTCTGGAAGATCATCAATAAAGTGCGTACACCCACATTCGACAATTTTTTCACATTTTTCTTTTTTAGTTTCTAGAAAATATATTTCGTTTTCGCCAAGATTTATTTGATCCAGCCATTTTGAAGCGGCTTTATGCAAATCAACTTTTTCACCCAGATAAGGAAATTTTGTTTTATGGCTAATAATAATCGTTTTTATATTATTTTTACGCATGGCTTTAAAAAATATTGCTACACCAGAAAATGCTTTTGCAAAAGCCATTTCTTTTCCATAAACAACACCCTGCATTTCTGTCCATGCATCTTCTTGATTGATTTTTCTTAAATAGTTCCTTATTTTTTCTTTGTCTTTTGGAAAATTCGGGTGAATTAATTTTCGATCAACAGCAACTTTATGAAACACATCATGATAGCAAACTATCGTGTTATCAAAATCAACACCAATAACAATGTTATTTTTATTCACTATATTTCCAAAATCGTTTTGCAAATATATTCGGATGTTAAATTAAAATATTTTCTGGCATAATCTTGCTCACCCACATAAGGCATAAATTTATCTTGGGTGCCAAAACGTAATAATTTTGTTTGATGTTGATTTTTATCGGAAGCCCATTCTGCAACGGCAGCACCCAAACCATTTATCAAGCTGTGTTCTTCGATCGTTACAACCAATGTATAATTTGAAAAAATATTTTTTAGACTTTCTGTATCCAAAGGTTTTATTGTGTGAAAATTTTCAACCCTAGCAAAAATATTATTGTTTTCTAAATTTTCAGCTACCTGTAATGCAACTGGCATGATATTGCCTACACTTAAAATGCAAATATCTTTTCCTTCGTGCATAGTAATTGATTTCCCAACTACAAATTCAGGCGGTGTTTTATAAATATTGGGTTCACCCGTTTTTCCCAGTCGAATATAAACGGGTGAGTTTAATTGAAACGCTGCGCGCACCGCACATTTTACTTCGATCGGATCACAAGGACACAGTATTGTCATATTTGGCAACATACGCATAAAACCAATGTCATCACAAGAGTGATGCGTTGGTCCTAAACTCGCATACGACAATCCAGCACCCGTTCCCGCAATAACAACAGGCACATTGTGATAACAAACATCCACGCGAATTTGTTCTAAGCAACGCACAGTTGCAAATGGTGTGATGGTATACGTGCAAGGACGAAACCCCATCATTGCCAAACCTGCAGCAACGCCAGTCATGTTTGCCTCAGCAACACCACAATTATAAAAACGCTCTGGCGCTTTTGTTTTAAAATGATTAAATAAGTTATTTCCAATATCGCCTGACAACAAAATAATGTTTGAGTTTTCTGTTGCTAATTGAGTCAGCTCTTCTGCAAAGGCATTTCTCATACTAATTCCTCGACAACACCCAACTCAATTTTTGCAGAAACCACTTCTTCTTTTGTTGGAATACGATAATGCCAATTATTATTATCTTCCATAAATGAA
The DNA here is from genome assembly GCA_001802455.1 of Gammaproteobacteria bacterium RIFCSPHIGHO2_12_FULL_39_24. GTDB lineage: Bacteria > Pseudomonadota > Gammaproteobacteria > Coxiellales > Coxiellaceae > 2-02-FULL-42-43. The sequence continues at coordinate 63,740 of MGXZ01000023.1, read as the reverse complement.
ACGCCCTTGCCTTTTATTGTATGTGCGATAATCGCGGTGGGTTTCGTTGATGTTTGTTTTAATGCTGATATTATTTGCGAGAAATCATGTCCATTAATTTCAGTAGCATTCCAACCAAAGGCATTCCATTTGTCACACAATGGATTTAATGCCATCACTTCTTCGCTACGACCTGTTGCCTGCCACTTATTAAAATCAATAATAATGGTTAAGTTATTTAACTTTTGTGCTGCAGCAAACATCGCTGCTTCCCACACGGAACCTTCATTGCATTCACCATCGCTTAATAAAACAAATATTTTATTTTTTATTTTATGTATCGCTGAACCCAATGCTAAACCAACCCCTATTGGCAACCCATGTCCTAATGATCCTGTTGCTGCTTCAATACCAGGAACACCATGTGCTGGTGGATGCTCTCCAAATAAACTACCATCGCGACCATAATTTTCTAACCAAGATTGTGGAAAAAATTTTTTCATGGCTAACACTTGAAATAAAGCCGGCGCTGCATGACCTTTGCTTAAAATAAATCTATCGCGCGAAATTTCAGTTGGATTATGTGGAGAAATTTTTAAAATTTCCCAATATAGTGCTATTAAAATATCAATACAGGATAAACAAGATCCCAGGTGCGGAACATGCGCATTCGATGATGTTTCAATCACTCGAGATCGAATCATATTAGAAATTTTTTGTAAATCCAAAATAAATACCTATGGTTTATGAATATAATTGTGTGGTAATTGAGAAATAATTTCTTTATTTTTGATAGCCCAATGAATCGTGTTTTGAATACCCAAATCAAGTGGTACAGACGGTTTCCACCGCAATTCATTTCCTGCTTTATCTGAACTCATGAAATATTGAAAATCTTTTCCGGGACGTTCAGAGCTCATTTCAACTAAGTCGTTAAATTCAACATTCATTGAATCTGCAATTTTGTGAATTAATTCTGCAATTGAAATGCAATCACCGGTAGAGAAATGATAAGACTCACCTAATTTTCCATTTTTAATTGATGCGGTAATCGCAGTAGCCACATCAGTTCCATAAATAAAAGCACGCTTTGAAACACCGCCACCATGCAACGGCAATTTCTTTTTTAGAATTCCATAAATAGCTGCTTTAGGAATGATGCGATAAAATTGTTGATGTGGCCCATAAAAATTGGCGTATCGCGTAAAAATAACGGGGAATTGATATTGCTTATAAAATGCAGCTAAGCTCATATCAATTGCGGCTTGCGAAACAGCGTAGGGTGTTGTTGGATTAAAAGGATGTGCTTCAGTGATTTTTCCATCAACATGACCGTACACTTCAGGTGTTGAAATGCGAATATAGCGTTCTAAAAAATCACAGGTTCTTAAAAAATCATGTAGTCTCACTTTCGCGACAATATTCGTTGTATACCACTGATCAGGGTAAACCCAACTTTCTGCAACCATGCTTTGTGCTGCAAAATCAACTATATAATTTGGTTTAAATTCAGAAATAATTTTTTTGACATCAGAAAAATTTTTATTTAAATCCAATGCGTAAAATGTAAAATTTTTTAAATTTTTATTTTGAGCATAGGGTTGTAATACGGCATTGGGCTTGTCTGATCGACTGATACCAACAACGTGTTCACCTTGAAATAAAACTTCATTAACAAAAGTGCTACCGGCAAATGAGTTGCTGCCCAATACTAAATATTTCAAACATTAACTCCCGCGATATTAATTTTTGAAAGCGCCGAATTACAAATTGTGCTTAGAAAAAGAGTATCCAAACTAACAGCAATAAAGTTATATCCTTCTTCAATGCGCTGATTCACCTCGTCAGGATTTGGCTGAATCACATGTAATCCAACTGATCCTTTGTAGGATTTCGCTACGTTCTTTATATGATCCAATGCTTTTAACATTTCTGGATGAGCAAACTCACCGGGACACTTTAAAGATCCAGACAAGTCGTAAGGACCAACAAAAAATCCATCTATCCCATCAACAGAAAGAATGCTCTCTAAATTTTCTACACCACGGATATGCTCGATCTGAACAATAACAATACTGTCTGTTTTTACCCACTTTTTATACATATCAAAGGCATTACCATATCCTTGCGCACGACCTAAACCCACTCCTCGTTTTCCAAAGGGTGGATATTTCACACTCTCAACTGCCTTAATCGCTTCTTCTTTTGTGTTGACCATTGGCACAATTACTCCATGTGCTCCAGCATCCATAACGCGCTTAATTAAGACAGATGAATTCTCACCAACACGCACAAATGGAATGACATTGTTCGCATCAATGACTTGAATTAGTTGCTGCGCTTCGGAAAGCGTGATTGCGCTATGCTCCATATCAATTGTGAGCCAATCAAATCTTGATCGTGCCATAATTTCAGCAATCGCAGGATTGCCAATGGTAATCCATGATCCTATTGTGACTAATTTATTATTTAATGCTTCTTTGATTGATTTATTAAACATAAAGTTCTTTTGAAGATCCAATTAATTCAGCCAGAATAAAATCCTCTTCAATATCAATATCCACACTTTCTAATTTAGGTGTTTCAAATATCATCGGATTTTTTCCAATTCGACATTTTTCTTTATTAAAACTCGATCGAGTAAATATATATAAATTTGAATTTTCCATAAAAATTGGCGATAAATCTTGTGTTCGAAGCATCTCCATTGGATTATGATTCACCGGCATCAAGTTTTCACGATACAAGCGACCTTGAATACGATCCACTGTAAAAAGAGAATCATAATTATCTTGATTATTTAAAAAAGCTTCAATCGCTTTATCAATCATTCCTGTCTTAAGCAGTGGATTCGTACTATGAGTTTGAAGAAAATATTCACCATCCAGTTGTGATAAATCATAATCAATAATCGTATTCATGGATACAAAATCACCCCGTATCGCCAACGGACGATCAACGATTCCTACTTTCTCTCCGAATAGTTGATTTATTGTATCTTTAATTGCTTGGCTATCGGTATTAACGTAAACGCTATCAACATAACACGCTTCTAATAATGAATTTATCGCGTAATAACAAAGAGGCTTTCCCAAAAAAAGGCGCAGATTTTTATTGGGAACACGTTCAGAGTATCCTTTCATCGGAACCAATGCTTTCACTTTAATATTTGAAGTCATAATAATAAAAACGCTCGGGAACAAGGAGGGTAAGTTTTATATTCAATCAGTCGCCGTTTATTAGCTGCACAGATATCTCTTAAAAGAGTTTCTGTCTCGCACTTTCCTTTGTTCATGTTAATAAAATAATCATCCATAAAAAGAACACTGCTGGGTACCATTTTTGGAATCGCCATCTGTAGAGCAGCGTCAATCGATGAAAGCAAGTTACAATCAATCACGCACAATGCAATATCCATCACTGTTGAAAATTTCTGTCGGACATCTTCAATTCTAAAATCTCCTTTAATCAGTCTCACAGTAGAACCAATATGATCCGTCAAAAATTGACGAGTGATTTCATAATCAGATAAAAAATCACCGACTTTAAGAAACGGATTTGAATTCTGATCGTTACGAGTCAAAGAAGGCTCACCCGAGAAAGTATCCAGTCCAATATATTGGGTGATACACTCAGAATGTCTTAGGATTTTATGAGCTGAGTACATCATCTCACCACGATACAGGCCGAATTCTGCATAAGCACCGATGATTTTGTTCACGATAAAATAACCGCGAATATCAAGTAGAAATTGAATTTTTCTCTGTTGTCGATGTTTATGATCTAAAGATCGCGCTAACGCATCCAATTCTTGTGTAATTTCACCAATCTCTTGTTGTTCATTTTCCAAATGAGTTTTCATCACTTTTCCTAATGTAAAATTCCCGTCATATATTTGTCTTCATATTCTTCGCAAAGACGATCCAGAACTTTTAATGCATCCGATGTTGCCTCAGCTTTAACGAAATCGCGTCGTTCTTGCAGCTCATCTCGCTCTGTCGTTCCTTTTTTAGAGGGTTTCCATCCATACTGGCGATAAATCGGGCGATTAATTCCATCTGCAATCATGTCGCGAGGCACATTCTGACGCTTCATTTCCTTGAGTGTTGTATTATTAATTTTTGTTCCAACGAGACTTGTAATTTTTTCAAGATAAGGCCATGGATTAACAACAAACTGCTCAAAAGGCACAATAACCACACCATCACGTTCTCTTGGTGTCATGTTATCGAGTGCTGACTGCGCCATTCCAAGTGACTTTTCAATTGAATAAATCACTTTATCCATTGAATTGGACGCTACATACAGATCTTCCCATCCTTTAGTAAAAAATGGCAGCTGATGCCCATTATGATTAAACCAAATTGTAAAATCGCGATCATCATTTCCGTACCGCTCAATATAAAGCCGCCATTGACGTACCATATAAAGAGGGTGTCTGACACCTTCAACTAAACAAAAATTCTCTTTCATTGCACGCACGATGGGAACACCATGTATCAAAAGATTATGTGTTAAGGTTTGTAAAATGGGATTATCTCTTTTAATTCGGATAAGAGCCTCAGCATCGCCATCCATAAATAGGCGTTTAATGTAACGCCATGGCTTTGGATTTTTAAAAATCGAAGAAAGATCTTTGTAGCGAAGATTAATCTCTCGAGTCATGGATAAATTATATAAATCTAAATCGGTTAGCATTCGAATCATTGCTACCGTTGCATCTTCAGTAATTCTTCCTAAACGATAAAGTGAACAGACATGTTCAATAGAATAATTATATTTTTGAATTTCAACATCCTGAAGAGCACCTAGAATAGGTGACATCATGGATTTTCCGCAACCAGGAAGACCACCAACAAATATAATACGATTAGCGATTTTATTTTTTCGAATAATTTCGTACGTACTGGGTAATTCCTTGATTTTTGAGCCGACTTGCTCAATAGTGGCATCCATATAAACTCCATCTATATTCATTAAATATTCTGCAAGCTTCTTCATCATCAAACGTTGTTGTATTTAATCACAACATTTTTTCTGCCAATGGAATGATATTCCAGTTGATATGTTTCTAACAATCTTGGTTCAAATAAATTTCTGCCATCTATTACAACACGATCAATCAACGTACGCTGCATCATTTCAAAGTCAGGGTTACGAAAACAGGGCCACTCAGTAACAATCACCAGTGCATGCGCGTTGATTAACGCCGCTTCTTGAGAATGACAATATTGAATATTGTTTTCACGTGAAAAATACTGCTGCATGTTTATCATTGCTTGAGGATCATATACTTGGATACGCGCACAATGTATTAACAGTTTTTCAATTAATGCGATAGCCGGCGCATCGCGAATGTCGTCTGTATTGGGTTTGAATGCCAGCCCCCATATCGCAATGCATTTATTGCTTAGATTATCTTCATAGCGGTTCAGTAGCTTTTGAAATAATAATTGCTGTTGTTGCTGATTCGTATCATGCACAGCTTGTAAAATGGGAGCATTAATGTCTTTGGCTCGTGCGCTATATTTTAATGCCCGCACATCTTTCGGAAGACATGAGCCGCCATAACCACAACCAGGGTAAATAAACGCATAGCCAATTCTCGGATCAGCGCCAATACCAATACGCACTTGTTCGATATCCGCGCCAACCACTTCTGCAATTCGACTCATTTCATTCATAAAGCTAATTTTTGTGGCAAGCATGGCATTTGCAACATATTTTGTGAGTTCAGCGGATCGTCTATCCATTATAATTAAGCGATCGCGATTACGATTAAAGGGTGAATACAGCTGCTTCATTTTATCAATAGCACCTATTGAATTAGCACCGATAATAATACGATCAGGTTTCATGAAATCTTGGACAGCAACGCCTTCTTTTAAAAATTCTGGATTGGAAACAATGTCAAAATGTAAATGTTCCATGCAACGATTTTTCAATGTTCCCGCAATTATTTCACCTATTTGATCGGCGGTGCCAACAGGTACAGTTGATTTAATTACAATGATTTTATTTTTTTGCATGCCATGAGCAATTGTATCTCCAACATGAAACAATTGATTCAGGTTGGCAGAGCCATCAGAGCAAGATGGCGTACCCACTGCAATAAAAATGATATCACTCTGTTGTATCGCTGCATCAGAATCGGTTGTGAATTGAATATGATTGGTTTCTAATGTTTGTTGTAACAGTAGCTGTAATCCCGCTTCATGCAATGGGCTAACGCCATTCATGAGTTGCGTAATACGCGCTTCGTTAACATCAACACACACAACCTGATTACCAACATGTGCTAAGCAAACAGCTGTCACTAGTCCGACATATCCTGCGCCAAAAACAGCAATTTTCATTTTTTAAAATCACCGAAATTCATTTTATTTCTGGTAGGATAAGATAACGTTTGATCGTAAAGCTGTCAAATTAATTTAAGGAAAGCGATGAATATTTTAGTGACAGGTGCTGCTGGTTTTATTGGTTATCACATATGTCGATATTTTTGCACACAAGGTGACAGAGTAATTGGTATTGATAACTTAAATGATTATTATTCTGTGCAATTAAAACGAGACAGACTACAACAATTGGAATCGTTTTCTAATTTTATTTTTTTTAAGCTGGATATTGGTGACCAGGCGGCATTAAACAATTTATTTTTCAATAATCAATTTCATTATGTGATTCATTTAGCTGCACAGGCTGGCGTACGCTACTCACTGAACAACCCCTCGGTTTATATACATTCTAATTTATCGGGATTTTGTAACATCTTAGAATGTTGTCGTCATCATCACATTCAACATTTGGTGTTTGCTTCATCAAGTTCCGTTTATGGCGCGAATACAAAACAACCTTTCTCAGAAAATGACAGCGCGGATCATCCATTATCCTTGTATGGCGCAACCAAAAAAGCCAATGAACTGATGGCCCATGCTTATGCTAATTTATATCAATTACCATGCACTGGGTTACGGTTTTTTACAGTGTATGGTCCGTGGGGACGTCCTGATATGGCATTGTTTTTATTTACCAATGCTATTTTGACAGGAAAACCCATTAACGTTTACAACAACGGCAACATGAAAAGAGATTTTACCTACGTTGATGATGTTGTATCCGGTGTAAGTGCGGCATTAAAACAACCTGCGATGGCAAATTTAGATTGGGATGCAACATGTCCTACACCATCATCATCGTTTTCACCTTATCGAATCTATAACATTGGTTGTGGAAGTCCCGTAAATTTAATGGATGTAATTAAAGTCATTGAAAAACGCACCGGGAAAAAAGCCGTAACAAATTTTATGCCTATGCAACCAGGAGATGTGCATGAAACATTCGCTGATACAATGCTATTGCAACAGCGTCTACATTATCGTCCACGCATTGAGATTAATGAAGGGGTGGAAAAATTTGTTGATTGGTATTTAGAATATTACAGTAATAATCATATTGCGAACGATCAACCATTATGAATAATCAGAAAAAAATTTTGATGCTTTATATTGAGCCCACGCCCTATTTATTGAACTTAATCGATGTCATAAAAAAGCAGTGTCCTGCTAACATTGATGTTTTGTTTATCAATGATAACTTTACACAACAGTGGAAACTAGAAAATAAGCACTGTATCCTCGACAAAAAATCGCGACATTTTTATTATTTATTCCGCCAATACTTTGTTAAAAAAAAATATGATTTGATTTTTCTGGCGGGTTGGTCTCATCCAATCACATTATTTTTTATGTTCTGTGCGAAGCTATACCGCATTCCCATTGTTGTTGATTCAGATACCCCTTTGTTACCACATACTTCAAAATGGAAACGAGTTATTAAGAAATTGATTTACCCGATACTATTTAAGATACCTAATCACTTCTTACCTGGCGGCACACGTCAAGCAAAATATCTTGAGCATTATTTTGTTCCAAAACATAAAATCACTCTTGAGAAAATGACTGTTGATGTTGTTGGTATACAGCAATATTATCAAAAGTTGCCCAGTTATTTTCGAATGATGAAACGAAATGAATGGGGTCTTACAGACAAAAATTTTGTATTTTTGTTTATTGGGCGCTTGATTGAGCGAAAAGGATTAGTTGACTTAATCGATGCATTTTCAGAAATAAAACTATTAAATGCAAAATGTATTATCGCGGGCGATGGACCATTACGGTCAACTGCAGAAGCTGCAGCAAAAAATAACCCAAATATAATTTATGCCGGATGGATGGAAAGTGCAGCACTTCTTGATCTGTATTACTTAGCTGATGTTTTTGTTTTACCAGCGCACTGGGAACCATGGGGTTTAGTGATTAATGAAGCTTTAGCAGCAGGAAAACCGGTAATTGTGTCTGATCAGGTCGGTTGTGTCGATGATCTGGTGATACAGTCTGAAACGGGAAAAATTGTTCCTGCGCAAGATATAAAAGCATTGACACATTGCATGATAAACTTTCTCACCAATCCAGATAAATGCGAATTGTATTCTAAAAATGCACTTATGCTTATCAATCAATGGACGCTAGAAAACCAAGCGAAGCAAATTTTCGATGTTTGGCAGAGACTCATTTATCTAGACTGAGATCTTGAGGAAATTGCGTACTTGCCCAACTTCAAATTTAGGTTGCCAGATGTTGCCTATTTTTTCGAATAAGGATTTATTGACAAATTTATCCAAAATCGCATCAAACTCTTTTTTTGTCATTTGATAATAATCCAGATATAACTCGATAAATTCGTGAGGATAAGCGTTATCATACATCTTGACCAAATTAATGGCTTGATCTCTCGTCATAGCACCTCGCCTGATTTCAATTCCTGCGTCTTGTGTTGCTCTGCCAAAGCCAAACTTGAGATACATCAAATAAGCATGTAGGGAATAAAGAGCCTGATCATTTTGAGCGAAGTTGGTAAATGTGCCCGAATTTCCTTCATCTTTCTCAGCCAAACCACATTTATCTTTTGCCAGTATATAATTCCGATACGAATCCCAAGGCTCAAAATAAGACCAGTGAGTATAGAAAAGTCGCGATGAATTCACCTCGTGATCTTCGGGAAATTTGAAAAACAATAAATCAGATTCTGCTATATCATTTTCATGTTGTAATTTGTTAAGTACTTTTTCATATCCGTTCTCCAAGTAAACTCTTTTCATATAATTGATATCAACATAAGCACGATTTTTTATTTCAGAGGAACCACCATATTCTGTTTCTCCATCTTCGCCATAAAATATCAACGGTATTTTAAAATTAACGGCGACTCTAATAACGGCCGTCGAAATAGCAACTAACCAACCCCAATAAGGAAAACCTTTTTCAATAAACCCGTAATGATTGAGCTTTTTAAGAACCAATGGATTGATTGAAATGTGAATATGATTAAAACCAGATTGAATAAAATTAGTTAAATTCTTATCCCCTATTTCCAACGACAAAGCCGGTCTAATAGTCACAGTAAGAGGATTCATTTTATGTTTGTGTTTTAATGTGTATGCCACATAAGAACCATCCTTCCCACCGCTGACAGGAACCAAACAATCAAAATTTCCTGTTTTAGATCGATGCCGTGAAAGTAAATCAGATAACTCTTGTTGCCGAGGTACCCAATCCATACTCTTTTTTTCTTCCATCCACTGACAGGCATTACACCACCCTCTTTTATCGAAAGTGATCCTCGGCCGAGTAGACATGTTTAAACAATGATTACACCAAAAAATAGGGTTATTGCTCATTCACTTTTTTCCTTTTAGTGCGAATTAAGCAAGAGCAAATTCGACGGTATTACTCCACTTCATACTGCTGACATTGATCATTTTTCGTTCTATAAAAGATTGTTTTAAGGCTACTCCAACGATTACTGACAGAACGTTGTCGTGCACAGGAACCATGGTTTCTTTCTTCTCTTGAACACAAGATAAGAAATGTTTCATCTCTTCTTTGTAGAGAGTATGAAAATTATTTAATTCATAGGGGTACTCTTTCCAGTTTCCAGAAACACCATCTGCTAAAGAAAAATGTCTCACAATTTTATGATTATGATCCCAATGAATTTTTCCTTTATCACCCACAATTTCCAATCTGTGCTCTACTGGACGTTGGAAAAAATCTGAGTAAACTTGGGCAAAAACACCGTTTTTGAATTGCAAAATTCCCATAAAAAAGTCTTCTGCTTCAATATCGATATGACTTATGGAATCATAAACCGCAAACACATTCTCAATATCACCACAGATAAAGCGCAAGTAATCCAATCCGGAAATATTGGTAACAATAACACCACCACCCTTAGAAGTTAGAGCAGAATATTCTCTTTTATAAGGTTCATTGGGATGCCAGTCAGGTAGGTATTCTCCTCCGTAAGAGGATACTGTGTTCACTTTTCCAATAATGCCATCTTGTACTAATTGTTTTATTTTTTGAATAGCAGGATGAAATCGCCAAACCATTCCAACCATTGAAATAACATTGTTCTCGATGGTTGCGGTCGTTAAAAATCTCAGATCAGCAAGAGAATCACTAATCGGAATTTCAGAATAATATGCAATACCTTTTTGTGCAAAATAACAGCTTATTTTTGTGTGAAAGGCAGTATCTGTCGCCACAACAACAGCATCCAGACTATCCAAATCCAGAAGCTCTTTAAAATTCCCGCATTTTTTTTCTATCTTGAATTTTTTTGCAACTTCATTTAATCGATTGGCATTGATATCGCAAATTGAAACATCATGTCCCAGCTCTAATAAATGATTAATATGTTTGGTTCCCATTGAACCACATCCAATCACTGCAACTTTCATGTCTAAACTTTCTCCTCCTGATCAAGGGATTTCAAATAACCAACCGCTGAGCCTCTGTGATCTATACGAGGTTGCGGACAATTATTTTTAAGAATGAACTGTAACACATCATTCATGGAAAATCCTGGGTTGCTTTTATAAAAATGTGTCAAAATAGAAGAAATTACCTCAAAATCATAAGGCTCATCCAGGCTCAGTAATAAATGATTGAGTTTTTTCAATTGAGAAAACCCAAATTCAGATGGTGTATTCTCTAATTCCAGATACTTGAAATAAAATAACTCCGGGTGAGATTTTATGAATGGTGTAACATGTTCGCGTTCTGATGGCTTTTTTGCAAACAACGCTGTTTTTTTCAAAACATCAAAACTGAATATTTCCGCATTAAAACCATCCGGAAAACTTTCTCCCAATCCAGAATAATCAAGGTGTTCTTTCCTGTAGAAATTCAAAAGCGTTGAAAGAAAATGTGGATCAACCAAAGGACAATCCGCAGTGATCCTAAAGATAGGATCTGGAATTCTTTCCGTAATATTATGAACAAACAATGCCGCTTCCAGATATCGTGTTAATACATCCGATTCCGATCCGCGATAACACAACATTCCATTCTTATTGCAAAATTCAAGAACCTGATCATCCTCTGGCAATTCAGAAGTCGCAACAACAATATTTTCAATTTCATTGCAGAGGCGAACACGTTCGTAGACGTAGTATAAAATAGGCTTACCCATAACGGGAGCTAATATCTTGCCAGGAAGACGCGAAGATCGCATCCGTGCTTGAATAATTGCTGTAATCATATTTATTCTTTCGTCAATCGCACAAAGCCTTGATGCGCCAACGGTGTCAACAATGATTTTTCAAGATTATCTTCTGTGAGTTCTTGAAATACTGAATTTACCGCTTCAGCATATGCTATAACATCAGACGATTGATGTGCGAATGCTGGTTTAAATTGCCTAAATCCTAAAAAGCCTCTTTCTAACATTTTTATTGTAAACAGTGTTTGTAATAATCGATTGTCTGGTCTGTTAAATACGAAAGCACCTAATGTTGGCAAACCAGAAACTTGCACTGGTAATCCAAATTTCTCAGCAGACTGCGTCCAGATTTCTTTAACCTGCTGACCAATGGAAATAATATGCTGATCAACTTTTTTATTGATGTATTTTTTTATCGTGGCTAATGCTGCTGCTGGTCCAACGCGCTCTGTCCAATTGGTGCTAGAAATAAATGTTTTTTGTGCTGCTTGCATGACTGATTCTACACCAAGAATTGCCGCCATTGCGTATCCATTTGCAATAGATTTTGCAAATACCGCAATATCTGGATTTACACCATATCGCAAATGAATACCGCCAGCACACATTCGAAACCCACTGGTAATTTCATCAAAAATAAGCACGGCGCCAATTTCATGCGCAAGCTCTTTCAGTGCTTGTAAATAGTCTTTTGGCGCATCTTCTCCGCGCGCTGGTTCAACAACGATGGCTGCAATTTGTTTTTCTTTTCCTTTTACTAAACTCCGCAAATTTTCAATGTCATTAAAACAAAATGGTAAAGCCGTACCATGCAGCCCACGCGGTATTCCACTTGGATCCAACCCTGACATGAGTTGACCATCTAATGCATCCTCTTCAGCAAGATTTGCCGCGAGATACCAATCTTGCCAACCATGATATCCACTAAACAACACTATTTCACGTTTGGTTGCAGCGCGCGCAATACGGATGGCCACTGCCATTGCCTCACCACCGCTGCGCGTATAGCGAACCATTTGTGTCCATGGATGCAGCTCAAGAAGTAATTCAGCGAGTTCTACTTCTTCAGGACAATTTAGCGAGGAAGAGTTTCCTTTTTTGATCGCTGTAATGACAGCTTGATCTACATCATCATCCGCATAACCTAAAATATTTGCGCCAATACCCATAATTGACATATCAATATATTCTTGACCATCGAGGTCCCACACTCGACAACCTTTAGCCTTATCGTAATAGGCCGGCCAAACATCAGGCGCAAACATTTCGGGACGTTTAGATAATAATTGCGTGCCTCCTGGAATGAAAGATTTTGCTTTATTGTATAATTCAATTCCTTTTGGCGATATTTTACGCCTAACTGCTGACATGGTTTTTATCCTTATCGTGAACACTGATGGTGAAACAACATGGTAAAAGTTTTCCTCTAGCGCGAGTAGTATCATCTAATTCACTCAATGAAAACGACAATCGCATTAAATATTTATCTTCCATACAATAATGTTTCAGTATGGGAGAAACAGCACAAACAGACGGATCCCAATTAAAAATAACCTTTCTGTTGTTTGCATCTGTTAGCGCAAGGCGTCCGTCGGTAGCACCCAATGCAGTTGTGCTAGAAACAAGCGTTGAAGCTGCTGCACCATGATTTATTTCATCACGATCGATAATAAAATTTTCTAACATCGAACCACCGTTTTTACATTCTATCTTAATTGGTAAAAAGAAATTGTCTGGATTAAAAGTAAATAATCCAACGCGCACAAGACCTTTTGGGCGTTCAAAATTATGAAAACAATATTGAACTTGGATTTTTTCACGCTGTGAATGAATTGTGATGATTTTTTCGATAATGCCCAACTTTGTTTGAATCTGTGCAGCAATTATTATTTTATCTTCGTGCTGTTGTATTTTTGGTGCGACCCACTCTAAATCCGTCACACGGATGCTCGCCGCAGGAACTTCAATTAAAACACCCCCTGAATAATAATCGACACCAAATTCAATAGAATTAAAAAACCCTTGTGCTAAAGTACCCAAAACAGACTCAAAGTCATGAGACTTAAAAGCTAAGGATTGTATTGCTAAGCCGCGACGGAAATTCAGTGTGAGATTAATTTTTTCAGTAATAAAAGACCAATAGATTCCTTCTTCGTCTTTGCTAATACTAAAATTGGGAGATGAAACCGGAAGATAATTTTCTGGTACCGTTAAAGCGGACTCATTTATCCCCAATGACTCAGCGATACTTTCCAGGCGTTCAGTTGCCTCAATCCATCGATCATTTGTAATATGTGTTCTTAGATCACTCGCCCATAATTCGCATAAATCACGCCATAATATCTCATTCCAATTTTTTTTACCTGATATGGCACGAAATATTTGATGGCATTTTGTGTTTATCCATAAATTATCTTTTCCTGCAACAGCCCAACGATTAATATTATATTTTGCTTGTTTTTTAACGGGTATGGGTTGTTGAATCGAAGAGATGCGTTTGACGATTTTCTCTTTCCGTGAATTCTCTAATGACAATCCATCTGAAGGATTTAGAAATGTTAATCCAATTTCTTCTTGTAATCTCGCCATGATTTTTTTTAATCGCATCCATTCTCCATCAGGATGTAATCTTGCCTCCGTCTCAAATCGACCGGGGCGGTAATCAAAAATTTCTGCATCATTACAATAAATGGGTAACAGTAAATCATCACGCAGCGCTCGTTCACGAACATAAACTATATATTCCTTAATCGGAATATCTCCATGCACCGCGCGTTGTAATTTCTGAAACAATATCGTATCCGTCCATAAAACAGGTAGTGAATAATCCGCACAACCTAAAACATGTGTAGGCGTTGCTGCAATAGAAGTGTCTTCCAAGTTCAGAGCCAACCGCACATTATCACGATCCATGATAATTCCGGCATAACCAGCAGCAGCATAAACATCAACCATGCTAGTTGAAAAAGCCATTTCATTGACGAGCGCGAGTTTAGGAAAAACATTCAACATTTTTTCATATGCATGCAATCCTAATTTTTGATTAGTCGCGTTAATTTGATCGGGAACCAAAGGCCCAATGATTTGACTCCAGCCACTGCCAATCAATTCACACTGCTTCTTTTCTAGGAGATTACGAAAGACATCAATCCAGGATTTATCCAATTGTTCAATTTGGTTTAATGTCCAACCTGTCAGCTCTATACCAACTGGGATACCACTGCGCTCAATTAAATCCAAGATAGGCCAATAGCATTGACGAATAACATTTAATCTTTCTTCTTTTTTAATAGATGAAAAGGATAAATTTAAATGAAAAATTAAAAATCCATGCGGCATATTCTAGACCAGCGGTGCATGTAATAGTTCCGATACAGCTTGAACAAATTTTTTACCACCCAAGACAGGTAGTTTCAACTTTGAGCGTTGTGATAATTGTTCAGCTAAAACATCATTAAACATTAATTCTTTCAGTTTTAACACAGCATCATCTGAATTTTTTGCTACCACCGCAACTTTTTCCCTAGATATTGCTGATAATTCATTCGCATCTTTTTCACCATAAGGAGAAAAAACGACCGTCGGAATTCCGTAATATAGCAACTCAAAAAAGCTTACGCCATAAACAGTTATTGCGTAATTCATTTTTACCATCAAATCATCCAATCCTTGCAATCCAATATGATGTTGGATTGAAATACTCGTTTTCGCCGGAAAACAAGGTGGTTTTGCAAAAGGTCCAGAAACCCAATGTAAAATTGTTTCATTGGGCAGCAGCTCGTTCAAACGTTTTGGCAAGATTTGACTCAATAAAGTTACATCAGCACCTCCAGTTAAGGCGAGGACATGTTTTCCTGGGTTCCAATCTTCAGGAAATTTTTTTACGTTGAGTAAAAAACAATCCCAGCCAAATAACAATGGTGCAGACCATTTTTTTTGTATGGAGTCATCCATATAAAAAGAGGGAAAAAACACAAGATCGACAGCTTGAGACGCTTTCAAACTATCAATACCCATTATTTTTACATCAAATTGTTTGAATTCATTTAAAATTAAGTCGATGTTTTCAGGTATATTGGCATAAAATAGATCCAAAATAATTAATTGATATTTTTTTCTTGCTAGATTGTTTTTTATGATTGTAAAAAAATTATTGTTACAATCTATAAATTGATGCGGATATGCTTTCAACTCTTGAAAGTTGATATCGGAACTTTGAATTAAAAACTCTATTTTTGCATTGAAAGCTTCCTGCAAATTTCTAGCGACAACCAAGGAACGAACAAGATGCCCCAATCCAATGCCCGGTCCTGCATGACAAGCCATTAACACATTCATATCATGCGCGCACTACGCAAAGGTCTAAGACCATCAGAAGGATCAGTGCGCCACTGTCTCTCAATGAGTTCAGATTGAGTTGGCGCTTTAATTCCAGTACCATCTGCTAAGGAACTATATCGAATCTCTTTGATAACAGATTCAATTTCTTCTGGTAACCAACAATGTCCCATAGCATATTCGGCTCCCGTTTTATCCAGATCGAGATGAAATTCTATTACCTGTGCATCCCACTTATGAATTGCTCTGTGTATGACTCCCGGTTTCACTGTGTGATCTGACCATCCTACTCGACAGTGAGTAATCTCTCTTATCGTTTCAATTGCCGCAAGATTCGCTTCATCAGGTGGCGTTGGATAACTAGAAGTACAATGTAATAACGTAATATCCTGACAATGATTTTCTCTCAGAACTCGTACAGCGTGAGAAATTTCATCCATGGTTGCCATACCAGTAGATAACACAATGGGTTTATTAGTTTGCGCGCATTGAATTAACAGAGCGTCCCACAGTAAAGCATAAGACGCGATTTTATAGAAAGAAACATAAGGTTTTAATTCATGCGCTGCATCCAAATAAAATGGTGTGCAACTGAACTGAATATTTTTTTTCTGACAACGCTCAGCAAGTAGCGGTAAAAAAGAAACGGGAAGTTCCCACTGACGACGATCCATAATAAACGGTTTTTGCTTCATCGCCTCTGGAGAAAATAATTGATCAATACGAAATAACTGAAATTTAACGACATCGCACCCTATTTCTGCTGCCTTATCAATAAAATCAAAACAACGATTGATATCTTGCCCATGATTACTGGATATTTCCGCGATAAATAAAACCATTTTTTCCCCAATCACAATGGCCAACGATTCAGTGTATATCCTGAATCAAAATCAGCCACACTGCCTGATACGGAATGACAACCACCTTGCGCAAGCCAAAGAATATAACGAGCTACTTCTAATAGATCAATTAACTTATTCAATGGCGTCTTTTGTTTAACGGTATCTAAAAGTTTTGGATTAGTAACTGTTGTTTTCATCAAACCATCGATATGTCCTAAACGCAATGCATGTGTCGCTATACCGTATTGTCCCCATTCCACTGAGAGTGATCGCGTCATAGCCTCCAATCCGCCTTTTGATACAGCATAAGCTAACCGACCAGGATAGGGATGCGTCACCATGATAGAAGAAATAACAATAAAAGAAGATTTTCCATTTGCTTTCATTGCAGGAAAAGCGGCTTTAGCGCATAAAAAAGCGCCTTTTAAATTAACACCCAACACTTCATCCCAATCGGATTCAGAAAATTCTTCTGGTTTTTTTACTCGATTAATTCCTGCTAGATAAACAACCGTATCAATTTTTTGAGGTAAATTTTTAAAAGATTCGACTTTCGTTACGTCCGGGCGAGATGCATCCAACCATTGTGAATCAAGCTCGTAATCAGCATCTGCAAAAACTTTACATACCGCTCGTCCAACGTTACCGGTTGCCCCTATGATCACTGCTTTTTTCTTCATTGAGTTATATTTCCTATTTAACTTCTTGCTAAACAGATTAATTGTGTACTACCAATATTAAGTTGCTTTGCAACTGCATCAAAATAACTTTTAAATGGTTGTTGTACGTGTGACTCTGGAGCATTAGCACCAAAACTTAAATGTTTTTTTACGACTAGTCCAAGACGTTTAGCAAGCGCATCAATTCCTTGAAAAGAGGGTAGACTGACATGTTGACAGGGTAGTAAATGATTCCAATTACTTCCAAAAATTTCAGCAATTACCCCGAACTGTGGTGTTTGAATGATAATTCTCCCATCAAGAGAAAGAACATCTACCAACTTTTTTAGAACACTATAAGGATCTATAATATGCTCAAGAACATCCCACATTGTAATTAAATCGAATTTTTCATTAAATTGTTCAACATCGTTAACATGAGCCACATTAAATCCTTTTGATTTTGCGACTTCTAACATTTCTGAAGAAATATCTACTCCATAGATTCGAATATTTTTCTTTTCAAATACATGTTGACGACAAAATTCGAGAAACACCCCGTCTGCACACCCGAAGTCAAGAAGAGTGTTCGGCGAGGGATTAAAAGCATTAAGATCATCTAACGATTGCTGATATTCGCTAAATACCACTGGACGATAAGACTCGCTATATCGAACACGATTATCAACACCTGGATGAGGTTGTAATACCTGCTCACGATAGTTTTCACCATATAATCGATTAAGACATGCCTCATCAGGAGAAGGAAGTATCATGAGACTATTGCAGCTTGGGCAACGAAACCATGAAGAAGTAAGCTCTTCCCATGAAATTGTAGTATAAAATTGGGCTTCAATAGAATTAGCACAAAAAACACAGGTAACGTAGGCTGACACAATACTCTTCCTTTGTATAAAGATGAAATTCGTTTCCGGTAGATATTATCGTTTTACCTTTTCCCATTCTTTTTTCTTCGCCAGATATGCCCAAACATAACTAACTTGCACGCCTGGCTCACCTACAACTGGGTGAAACCCCATGGGTATATTACTAAATTGGCGGTCTTTCACCTGCCAAATTGCATCTACAGCACTGCCATCATCCCATAATCCTCTGCCAACCTGAATAGCTTTTTTAGTACCGCCTGATAACAAATAATAAAAAACTTCTTCAAAACCTGATTCTGGATAATTTTCAAAATCATGCGGCAAACTTGACCAAGTCCCTTCACCGCGATGAAACGTTTGCCCTAAGCGAATTTGCAAATGAGGCTCATTTGAAGGAAGTAGAAAATGGTGAACGTCCCGTTCACAATTACCTGAACCCACAACGATAGCATGAGACTCATCAGGATTAACTTGAAATTCTTTTTCGTTAATCAAGTCACGATGAATAACACGCTCAATACGATTTTGTTTGGAAATAATAACTTCAGCTTCCTCTAAAGAAGTGCTAAAAAATAATCGCGAGTCTTTCTCTTGAACTGCGAGCGTGGGTAGTTTTTTTTGATGAGCATCAAGCTGTGACATAATTTTCTTCCTCCAATTTTTTAAGTGACTGATTCATTAATTCATTAACTGCAGCATAACCTGAACTTAATGCGAACGATCTTCCGGTACAATCTTTAGCTTGGTCTGAAATTCTAGAGAATACGACGGCGGTTCGCTCTACATCATGAAAGTTAAAAAAACGATACCAGGTATCCAGGGTTAAAGGATATCCTAATGCCATCTGTAAAACGCCACCGGCAATGTCAGCACCACGCGAAACTGAAGAGCCACTACTATCCCATCCACCTGAAGAGCGTGGCGTTAATTCCAAAATAACAGGTCCACTTTCGGTAAAGAAAATATCTCCTTTTAGTAAATGCCCCCAAGGTTGATTATGCATTCCTAATACCTGCCCCGCTTTTTGCATTAAAGAAATGACTTGTTCTTTAGTAGAAAAATCACGTTTTGCAGGATTAATATGCGCTACCTCAATCCACTCATTCGGTTTTATCTGCATACAAACATCAGGGAAAAATTGTAAATCCCTGGGAAAAATTCTATCGACCCAATTAATCCAATACATTTTACCTTCGAACCATAATGTTTCTACAGAAGCCTCCGATATTTGAGTGGAATCTGGTATTAATTGTTCCTCCAGGATCACCTTCCCTGTTGTGCCGTATTCTTGAGTATATCGAAATTGTTCCAAGCTAAAATTTTTTGGATTAGTGATGATTTGGAAACCACGACTACCTGAATTGTCTGTAGCCTTCAATACAAAAGTTTTTTTGATATTATTAGAATGAAGAATTGATTTTGCTTCATCAAAAGAACTCACAACGTAACTTTCAGGCTGTAAAAACCCATTATCCCGCAATAATTCACGCGTTTTAAATTTGTCGCGGCAAGTTTGAGAAATTTCAGGATCGATATGAGGTAAATTTAAATAACCAGCCACTTTTGCAACAGTATAATGACAGTCAGCAGCAAAAGTGAGCACCGCCTTCACCTCAAAACGTTTTAGTATTTCATCGCAAGTTTTTATATGATCATCAACATTAAAAGTATCAATATTTAAAAATAAGTCAGCCATATCTTTACACGCAGCATTGGCATTTCCATCCGAAACAATCAATCGAAATCTATTTGAACGTATTTTTTTTGCAACGATTTGCTGCATAGGACCGCCAGAGATTAACCAAACTGCGCTGTCTTTCATGCTTCATTCCTAATTTATTTCAAGTTATATTTTTCTTGTAATCATTTTGATCTCTCTGCCAATATTCAAACTGGCAAATGCCTTGTACAGTGCTTGCTTAAGTTCTTTTTGATCTGAGATTAATAAATTTTTTTCAAAATTTATTCGTTGACTGTGGCACAATCTTCCTAAAGTGTCGTTACCAATATAATTGTTTCCCATTAATAAAAACAAATCCATCGGAAAAGTAGACTCTCTGAAAACTTCTTCAAACCCGCAGAGATTTAATAAATTGCTGAATGAATCAAAATTAAAATAGTTGATATGATGCGGGGCAGCAACCCACCATGGCGAAAAAGCGCATGATTTTCGTAATGCTATTTGGAAAGGATTGTAATCATTCGGTACTACTGCACAAAATAAGCCGCCTGGCGATAACAGTTGATGTGCGATTTCTATCATTTTTTTTGGATCGGGTACATGCTCCAAAACCTCACTCATATTAACAACATCAAAAGTACCCAGCTCCTTAATCATTTCTTCATTTAAAAAAGTTTCTATAACATCTAATCCTAATCCACGACTATGTTTTGCAGCATGATGTGATGGCTCAATTCCCAGCGTATTCCACCCTCGCTCTTTACCATGTAATAAAAAATACCCTGGTCCTGAACCAACATCTAAAATACGCCGACGAGTACTCGGTAATAAATTTTCAAATGCATCATAACGTTCTTGATAAACAGAATTCCACCAGGCTAAATCCTCGGTATATCGCTCTATGTAGAGAGGTATTTCCTGTGTGTAATATTCATGCTTATATATCTTCTCCAACTCCTTTGTTGAAGGAAGCGGTACAATATGTATGAATTTACAAAGATTACACTCAATAACATCAAATCCATTAGCAGAATCTAGGCATTTTCCTTGATGTTCATTCCAAGTGTTAATCTGTTCATTAGACATAAATATTTCTTTTAAAATTCAATTCATGCAAACTTGTTTCTGAAAGTAGCTGATAATTCTTTGACAGATCTTCCTAAAAGCGATTGCTTTATTATCTGAATGAGCTGCATTTCCACACTTAATTTTACACCACAAAATTGACCATCATTTGGCGAATAATATTGATGTTCGTAGTTTCCACTACATTTTAAAAAATATCCAAATGGCAAGCATCGCTCTTGTGGTAATGCCTTTGGAATGTTTATCAGTAATGATGACAGCTCACCGAGAGATTTTGGTTCGTAAACACATCCCCAACCACTATAAGGAGAACAGCATAAAGAAACAGACGGACGCCCCAAATAAGTTGCTTCAATCCCGGTCATTGAACCAAAGGTTAATATTAAATCCGATGATTCAATGAGGGCGTAAGTATCTACAGACGAATCAGAAGTAATGAGAGTGGTATTTTTGCCTGAAAGATTATTCCAAAATAACTGATCACGAAGTGATTTTTTTGATACAAAAGGATGCACGCGGATCACGAGCTCGACATCTTCTAATTTATTAACCCATTCAATCAAGTATTGTATTGCTTCTCTTTGTGATGCAAAAATAGATGAATGGCCTATTTCAGAATCATACAAATATACAAATTCATCATCACTTGATGAACAAAAAGTCACTCGCGTTCTTTTTTTCTTTTCAGGCAAATCATTATTTTTTTGGTTTAATAGGTATCCATTGAACTCTTTATTATTTCTTTGTCTGAAAAAGAAATGATGTGCTTGAGCTTCACGATCTGAACCTTCTGCTTCCCAACATCCCGTAATCATTTTTATTAATGATTGAATATTAAATTGCGTTTTTTCAAACAAAAAAAATCGTGTTGGATTAGAAAAAAATTCATAGCTTCTCACTTCAATATTGCATCGCTTTGCAGCGCAACGAGTTGCTTGAGGGATTGCAAAACGGCCATTGTAAACAATGATTTCTTCAGGATTGTATTTTCGTAAAACTTTAAGGCACGATTCATAGGCCAAAATAGAGGCCAAAAGTCCTTTCTTTATAATATCCTTGTAAAGAACCACATCCGGATAAGCATCTTTTGAAAGTCCCGCAAGTTCCGTTAATACACCTAATCCCAGAGGCATAGAATCATAGATAAAATGTTCTACCTCTTCAAGAGACTTAAAATTTGAGCGTTCAAGAAGATTAAAAATTTCGTTTTCTGTGGTTTTTTGCTCCACATCTTCAATGACATGAATATTAAAATCTTCCAATATTTTTTTAAATGGTTTAACCTTTCGACTTTTTTTCGCATGAAATGGCCACACTCCAAAGGGCATTGGTGCAAACGGATCGTTGACATCAATAAAAAAATATCCAACATTTTTTCCTTTATCTTTAAATTGTAAAGCGATGTCACCTGATGTTTCCATCACACGACCCATGCAATAAGATTGTATGATCAAAGTATCCATTGATAACTCCTGGCTATTTAATTGCTGAGTGGAAATTTTTCCCAACAACGCGGATCAATAATGTCGAGATCATTTACACTGGGTGGATGAGTCTTCATAGGCTGAAGCGTCGTCCAACAATTATAAATTTCTTCCAATTGTGACAATCTATCAACACCGATCACGCAATAACTGACATTGGGATGAAACTTCACAAAACTTAACGCACCTTGTAATGGAGAAAAATTATTTTCTTCACACCATGTCTTCCAGTTTTTAAGAGCGTCCGCAGCTTTGGGTAATTTTTCAGAAACTTGGTCTAACGAGAGCAGTAAAATGCCTTGTAAGAAAACACTTCTTAAATGAATTTCTACATCAGTTATTTCATGAGTTGATCTTAACCGCTGATCAAAAGCATTTCCAGGAATCTGTGATACTTGAATGGGAAATCTTTTACATAACTTTTTTAATTCATCAGGCGAATAACAGGAAACACCTAATCGAATATTTGAGTTTTTTAGAGCCTTTGAAGCTACTTCCCATATAAAATTCGCCTGCTCGCTAAATAAATCCCCACTGCGATGAAAAAGCAATGCATCCAATGAATCGTCGAGATTATTTTGTGAGCTACGAATATGATTCAGAATAAAATGCGCGATATCATCTTTCTCATCGTTCACAGGAACAAATGGAATTTTCGAAACTACTTTGAATGGATATTTCTTCAACAACATCTTCAGTTCTTTTTCAATAGCGCCGTACACAGGAGCGGTATCAATTCTTCTGATACCCAAATCCCAAGCGCGCTCAAGAATTTGACATACTTCAGTTTGAGGCACAACTTCACCTCGCCCGGCAATGCCATAATTTAATCCGAATTGAGCCGTACCGAGCGCGATTTCAGTTTGAGTATTCATTCCTGTAATTCCTTTTCAAGAACAGCAATGATTTTTTGTTGTTCTTTATCCGTCAAAGCGGAAAAAATCGGTAAGGAAAGTGCATTCGAGTAATATTTCTCAGCTTCAATAAATTGATTTTTTTTAAAGTGAAGATGTTGATAATAAGGTTGAGTGTGTACCGGTATGTAATGCACATTGACACCAATTCCTTCTTCACGTAATCGATTAAAAAGATAATCTCGTTTAATAAGTGACTGCTCTTGATCAATCTGAATCACATACAAGTGAAAAGCAGAATAAACATCAGGTTGTTGAAATGGCAGAACAAGGGGTAAGCAACTTAATGCATCATCATAATCAGATGCAATTTGATGACGCCGATTAACAAATTGTTCAAGTCGCTTTAATTGGCTTAATCCTAATGCTGCTTGAATATCTGTCATTCGATAATTGAAACCCAGATCAATCTGTTCATAATACCAATCTCCATGAGGACGATCGTGCATTTTTTCAGGATTTCTTGTAATCCCGTGGGATCTCAAACTCTGCATTTTTTCGGCCAAATACACTTGGTTTGTCAATGCCATTCCGCCTTCGCCACTCGTGATCACTTTGACAGGATGAAAACTAAATACCGTGATATCACTGTATTCACAATTACCTATTGGCTTTCCTTTGTATGATCCACCTATCGCATGGGATGCATCTTCAATAATCTTAAATCCATAACGTTTGGAAAGATTATGAATGGATACCATGTCGCAAGATTGTCCTGCAAAATGAACCGGAATAATCACTTTTGGTAAAACACCCTTTTTTTCTGCCTTATCTAATTTTTCCGCGAGAGATTCTACGCTCATGTTGTATGTCAGCGGATCAATATCCACAAAATCCACATGAGCTCCACAATAAAGTCCACAATTAGCGGAAGCAACAAACGTGTTTGGAGAAGTCCATAACCAATCTCCAGGACCAAGATCTAGCGCCAAGCAAGCAATATGCAATGCGCTCGTAGCTGAATTGACAGCAACAGCAAACAGTGCATTTACCTTTTGCGCTACCGCTTTTTCAAAGCTAGGCACCACGGGTCCTTGTGTAAGCCAATCTGATTTCAAAATTTCAAGAACAGCTGCAATATCTTCTTGAGAAATTTCTTGACGACCATATGGGATCATAAATAAATGTCAGATTAAGTGTGAAGTTTTACACATAAAGCCAATTGAATGATTTACTTTTCTTATTTCTTCAATACTTAGAAAATTCCGATTATTTCCAGAATTATATTCAAATCCTTTCTCAACATAATTGCTCATTTCGCCAATACGATTCTTAAGATCTCGTTCGGAAGTTCTATTCGAGAAAAAAATAGAAGGTTCTATCACAAAATGATCTTTAAACTCCAAGGTCAAATGCGAGTCATCCGCCGGACACATCACTTCATGAATTTTCTCACCGGGTCGAACACCTATCATTTTGAATTGTAGATCTGGTGCCATAGCAGTCGCTACATCCACTATTCTTACAGAGGGGATTTTAGGCACAAAAATTTCACCGCATTTCATTCTTTCGAAGCATTTTATTACAAAATCGACACCTTGTTGTAAGGTAATCCAGAATCGAGTCATTCTTACATCGGTTATAGGCAGAGATTCAACATTCTGCTCTATTAACTTTTTAAAAAATGGGACTATAGATCCTCTTGAGCCAACAACATTTCCATATCGAACAACGGAAAATCTCGTACGATGCCCACCCGCAATATTATTTGCCGCTATAAAAAGCTTGTCTGAAGCGAGTTTAGTAGCGCCATAAAGATTAATGGGATTGGCTGCCTTATCTGTAGAGAGAGCGATCACCTTTTCTACCTCAGAAGCTAAAGCTGCATCAATTACATTCTGGGCGCCATGAATATTTGTCTTAATGCACTCCATGGGATTATATTCCGCAGCTGGCACTTGCTTGAGAGCTGCAGCGTGCACAACGTAATCCACTCCGCGCATCGCTAAAGCCAAGCGACTTGCATCTCTGACATCCCCAATAAAGTATCGCATGCACCCATATTTTGATTCAGGAAATAGTTGTGCCATTTCATATTGTTTTAATTCATCTCGAGAATAAACGATGAGTTTTTTTGGCTGATAACGTTCCAGAACCGTTCGAACAAAGTGGTGACCAAATGAACCACTCCCTCCTGTTATCAGGATTGTTTTACTGTTAAACATGTATTTTCCTAAAATAGGTCACACAACACCCAATGCTTTCATAGTTTTTAAATTATAAAATCGATCTTCATTTCTCAATTTATTTTTTTCAAATTGATAAACAATTTCTTGAATAGCGTTTTCTATTGTTTTTTTCGGCTTAAAACCCGTTTCCAATAATTTATCTGAACATAATCGATAGGATCTTGGGTCATTTGATTTCGTCACTTGAATATCAGAAACAACGTATTTTTGCACCATTTTTGCAATTTCTAAGATCGATAAATTTTCAAAACCTGCATTATAAATTCCTACTATTTCAGGATGATCTAATAAGAAAAGATATAAATCAGTAATATCATCAATATGAATATTGGGTCTCACCTGATTACCACCAAAAACGGTCATGACTTTATTCGTTAAAGCTTGTATTGTCATCATATTGACCGAAACATCTAGGCGCATTCGTGATGAATATCCACAGACTGTTGCTGGGCGAACAATTTGTACTGCTAATTTATCAGCGTAGCTTAATAAAACACGCTCCGTTACCATCTTTGTTTTATTATATTCCGTGAGTGGATTTAATAATAAATCTTCCGTCACTTTTGGTGAATCGTTCACGCCATAAACGCTACCGGATGAAGCATAAATAAATTGTTTTACGTTTTCTTTAATTGCCATTTCAATAATACGCATCGTAGCTAACGGCCCAATTTCCCAGCTTAGTTTAGGATTTAAATCAGAGCAAGGATCATTAGCAACGGACGCTAAATGAATAACGGTATCAACATTTTTAAACCAATTTATATCTGGTTCTCGCACATCTGCTTTTATTACTATTAAATTTTCGTGTGGCTCTAAATAATTTCCAAACCATTGTGTATCAACTACAATCACTTTATGGCTGTTTTTAAGTAATTTTGGAACTAAAACTGAACCTTTATATCCGCATCCACCCGTTACTAAAACTTTCATACCATTTCCTCAACACAGCATTGTTCATTTTTGGAATGCACACAATCTCTTAAGTAATCGGTTATATAATGCAGTAAAAACGCATGACCAATTTCAACTTGTCCATAATCTATTGAATTCAACCAAAGATTATAATCTCCGAGTTGGCGCAACGGATTTTCTTCAGAAAACCCGCTGAGTGTAATCACAGTAGCTTTTCTGTTTTTTGCAATTTCTACCGCGTTAATAATACTTTTTGATTTTCCAGAACTGCTAATAGCAATCAATATATCTTTGTTGTGAAGAAATGTTTCCAATTGTTTAACATAAATTTGATCGTAACCATAGTCATTGGAAATACAAGTTGTTACCGCTGGATCCAGAAGTGCTGTAGCACGCATGCTGCACATGTTAATAAAATCAATTGAAGCGTGGCTGGCGATGGCTGCGCTGCCGCCATTGCCAATAATATAAATAGTTCCGCCGAAATCATGGGCACGCACCAAGCAACCCAAGATTATCTGAAATCCATGTTGTGTTTGTAACATAACTTGTTCTTGAGTTGTAATTTTGGTGTTTAACAAAACGCTTGAAAAAGCAGTAAGGCGATCATCAAAAGCACACTGTTGTGTAACAATTTTTTCCAGACAGTCCATTGTTATCATTATTCTCACTATGAATGAACAAACATGGTAAATTCTAAACTCACTCTAGTATATTGCCCAGCATTCAATGCGCCGCCGTGCAAAAGGTTGTCATGAAACACGATGGTATCACCCGGTTTTGTTGGAACCAAGTGAATATCCAACTGACTTTCATCTTCATCAATCCGTGGTTTTGAAAAACCATCACGATGCTCACTATGATATTTCCATTCTCGCTTCTGGGAATAAGGAACAACGCGCAAACCATTTAAACTCGGTTCACAGAATAACGCCACCCATACTTTAATACGTTTCATATTAGGTGGCGTTACGCCATGCCCTAATTGCCAATACCAGGAATCTGCGTGCAATGGCCCAATATCGTTTTGCGCACCAGGTCGAACCAAACGCCAATAAATTTCTTCGGAACCAATATTTTCCTCATCGGAAATGATAAAAGGTCCATAAACATCTTCCAATTTTTTTATCAGCGATGTTGTTCTGATGAAATCAACAGATCGTTGCGGCAAAATACGCGCTACTTTCGACCAAACCGCGCCATGATCAAGTAAATGTGACAATTCGTGATATCGCTCAATTCCATTTTCTAAAAAGATATCCACATTATTGCTTGGCACATATTGTTGAATCGTATTGAGCCAGCAAGTGGCAACATGAGATCGCATTACTCGCAATTCATCTGCTTGAAAAGACAAATCAGCATAATATCCACAACCCTGATCCAATTGATGTTGCAATACACTAGTATCTGTCAACGCATTCACTTTAACATCCTTTTATTGTACGGATACATCTTGATTAGAAACCACTTCATCAAACGATCCTTGTGCAACAATACACCCTTTTTCAAGCTTATAAATCACATCACAATATCGTAATGTCGTTAAACGATGTGCAATCACAATCAATGTTTTTACACCATGCAATTTTTTAATGGCATTAATGACTTCATGTTCTGTTTCATTATCTAACGCAGAAGTTGCTTCATCCATAATAATGATTTCACGGTCATAATAGAAAGCGCGCGCCAAAGCCACACGTTGACGTTGACCGCCCGATAATCGAACGCCATTTTCACCAATTAGTGTATCAACACCGTTTGGTAACTCTGCGACAACATCTTCCAATTGAGCCATCGTAATTGCTTGATTCAATTTTTGATTATCAATTTCTGCATCCTCTGTTCCCATTGCGATATTAGATTTTAAGGTATCATCTAATAGGAAAATAGATTGGGGAATATAAGCGAAATTATTTAACCATTCACGTAAATTTTTAATCAGCATAGTATCGACTAGTAATTGTCCTGAATTGGGAAACAATAAACCTAAAAAAATACTAATCAGCGTGCTTTTACCAGCACCTGATGCACCCATAAAACCAACAGATTGTCCTCGCAACAATGTTAAATTAATATCATGCAAAGCATCTTGCTTCGCATTAGGATAGCTAAATGAAACATGTTTTAGTGAGAATTCAGTGAAAAGTTGACGCATATCAGATTTTTTCAAATTCATCTGATACTGATTTTCCAACATGTTTATTTCTTCATAAAGCAAGCCCGTAGTATAGGTTGAACTTCTGAGTTGACTGAATTGACTAATCAACTGACTGATGGTCGGTAATAATCGAATACAAGCTGCTGCAAACACACCCAAGGTTGGAATCATATTGACAGGGCTTGTTCCTATCGAAAGCGCACCCAACACCAAGCTAACTAAAAAAATGGAGGCTGCTGATTCAACCGCATAACGCGGAATTAATTGAAGTGCGTTAAGAAGTGAAAGTGCACGAGAATGATTTAACGTAGCAGCTGCTATTTTATCTGAAAAAAAAGATTCTTTTCCAAAAACACGAATCTCTTTTAATCCAGCCATAGCCTGAAAAACAGATTTATTTATCTCTCCCCCTGTTGTAGCTAATATTTTTGAAATTTTTGCCACCGTATTTTTAACAAAAAATTCGTACGAAAAAAAAATGGATACCACCATCATTGCTAAAAAAAATGTTATGAGTGGGTGACTCACAACTAAGCAGCCAGTAATACCAATCACTATCAATAGCGATGAAACAATATTAAGTGAAGTAAATAGGGCACTATTAGAAAAGGTATCAGCTAATGATATTTTATTAAGCAAATAAGCTGAATTTTGCTTTAAATGAAAACCATATTCAGCGCTTTGGTAATCTTTCATTAACCTCATTTTTAATCGCATTGTAAATTGTGAAGTGAGAAAGACAGTTTTTTTCTGCACAAAAATACCCCAAAAACCCTTTAATATAAACGCAAAAATTAACCCTATCCCAACAGAAAAAATAACATGATTTTCAGTAAAGCCGCTTAAAAAATTCTGAAGTGACATTGGCAGCTTATGTAGCATCTGATTAAAATTGACTATTAATAATAGAAAAGCACCCACCAAACCAATACCAACCACATCTAAAAAAGAGGAAGACATAAAAATTAACAGCAACATTGGCAGTTGTCTTTTTGCCTGTATGTCTAGGAGAAAAAAATAGCGCTTGAAAAATGTTTTCATAATGTTGCAGTACCCCTATAATCCCTCCTGCAT
Source organism: Gammaproteobacteria bacterium RIFCSPHIGHO2_12_FULL_39_24 (assembly GCA_001802455.1). Taxonomy (GTDB): domain Bacteria; phylum Pseudomonadota; class Gammaproteobacteria; order Coxiellales; family Coxiellaceae; genus 2-02-FULL-42-43. The sequence continues at coordinate 33,960 of MGXZ01000023.1, read as the reverse complement.
CAAATTATTTATCGTAAGCATAATAATAACTATATTTTCCATAACCATATTGATAACCAAATCCTGCTTTATGCTGCTTGGTATGATTAAATATCATCCCTGTTAATTTCACACCACCTTTTTCGAGCATACTTTTAGCATGCTGCACTTCTTTAATGTGATTTTTCCCTACACCAATAACAATAAAATTAGTGGATGAATGTCGTAGAATCAGAGCTGGATCGGTGACTGCAAGAACAGGTGGTGTATCAATGATTACTAAATCATACGCAACTTTTAGCGTTGAGATCAAATCACCTAATGATTTTAGTGATAATAATTCAGAAGGATTAGCAGGGTAAACACCCGCTGTAATAATATCTAATCTTCCTGGAATCATCGTTTGAATAATTTGTTCAAGATTAGCCTCACCTTGCAGGAACGTAGATAAACCAGGTGATTTTGTTTTACCAAAAGCGTGATGCAATTTCCCTAAGCGTATATCAGAATCAATAATCAATACACGTTTATTCAGGTCTGATAGTAACACAGCGAGATTGCTGGAAATAAAACTTTTACCAACAGAGGGGGAACAACCCGTAATGGCAATCACATTATCCGCTGCATCCAACAATAACATTTGAATCGCGGTACGCAAACTACGCAGTCCTTCAATCGAAATATCTTTTGGATCCTTAAGTGCTAATAGATGAGGATTGGCACTTAAGTAATTCGGACTACGCACAGCCAGCTTGTTATGCTCAACTTGTTTTTTGCTATAAGGGACAATAGCGGAAACAGGAATACCCAATGCGCGTTCAACCACATCAGGATCTTCAATAACAGGTGACAGCACATGGCGAATAAAAACAACACTCACTCCAGCAATCAATCCAAACACAATGCTAGCAAAAACAATCGAGATTGTTTTTGCTGCAATCGGTGCCGTTGGATATGAGGCTTGGTCCAAAATACGGACAGTGCTGATGATGCCTGCTTTCATCATTTGCATTTTTTGTATGCTACCCAACATATTGAAATACAGTTTTTCTTGGATAGTTAAATCACGCAGTAAATCCGTTTCTTTTTCAGCAGTAAACGGTATTTTGTTCAGCATGGCTTGTGTATCTGCAATTTGATTTTTGAGTTGTAATTCTTGCTCATTTTCTGCAATGACCAATGGATGACGAGAGGTAAAATTTTCCAATAAAGCAATTTTTTCTGCATCCATTTTTTGTAAAGACTGATGTAAGTTCATTAAATTAGCTGTTAACATCTGCTCCGTACTTCTGATGTTGAATATGCCAGTCTTAACGCCATACTTACTAATTTTATCTTGTGTTGCATCTAACTGCGATTGCAATATTGGTAATTGCGTATCTAAAAATTGCAACATGTGATTCGCTTCAAGTGCTTTTTGCTCTTGATCACGTCTCAACGCAGTAAATAACACAGCATTTAAAATTTTTTGTGCTTGTTCTGGAGTAGAAGAATCGTAAGCAAGCTCTAACACACCGGTCGTGCCTTTTGACTGAATAGTTAAGGAATCCGACAATGAGCTCGCGACATTTAAAACTGGCTGTTTTACCACAGTAAGTTGTGCACCCAGCAACCCTTGTAATTGGCCTACTTGTATTTTTACCGGCTCACCCAAATAAGTCGACTGCATAAGCTGACCAACCACGCCACTCAAAATCTTATTATTATCCGGAGAAAATAAATCATATTGCGTCGCTGTTTTAATCACTAATCGTAATTTTTTGCCCAGCAAAATATTCGGCACACTCAGCACATCGATCTTCGCACGAGGCACTTGGCCTGTATGCTCAATGCGTCTTTTTTCAAAGAATCCAAAATAATGCGGCGAAACAGAAATATCAAAACCAAACTGTCTCACTACATCGCCTAAAATATACGGCGTACTTAGCAGCGTTGTTTCAATATCTGCTGAAGAAGACGCTCGCCCAAAATGATCAGCAGACATTATCCCTAGCACACTGGACATATTGGCAGACTTAACTTCCATTAACGCAGTAGAGCGATACACGGGCGATCGCGTGGAAGCATAATAAATACCAGCGCATAAAAATAAACTCACAATGAGTAAAATAAGCTTATAACTGTGTTTCAATAAATTTAATAATGCGCGCAAGTCAATCTCATACTCTCCCGAATGAGATAATTGATGTTGGCGTGTTGTGTTACTATCCATCATCCGATTTATCCTACTGCCGCTGTATCTGTTTTCACTGTCATAGCCTGATTAAATATCGGCAAGATCTGGCCAATGATGCGGCTCCAATCTGTAATTGCCAACGGAGGAACATAAACGATGTCATTGTTACGTAAATAGAAACGCTGTGTGACCATCATCATTTGTGGTGATTTAGCGTTAAATGCATAAATAGTGAGATAATCTATATTTCCACGAATAACATAAATTTTTGACGTGTTTGCAGTGATCACCAATGTGCCGCCAGCACCATTCAATGCATCCATCAACGAGGTTGGCTTATCACTGAGCGGTATTGTTTTCTGTGCGCCCACTTCACCTAAAATCTGTGCTTCCTTACTTCTAAAAGTGATTACACGAACAGATACTTGAGGATTACGAATATAGGCTGAAATTCTTTGCGCTATCACTTTCTGAATTTGGGAAACTGTCAGACCAGTTACTTTAAATGTGCCCGCAAAGGGAAAAGTTATCATTCCTTGATCATCAACCAAAATACCGGTCTGATTAGAATTACTGCTCTGTGTTGCACCAGGCATGCCACCCATAGTCGACGTTGTCGTTAGTTCAGGATGATTCCACACAATCACACTTAAAATATCATAGGGGCCAACATGGTATGGCGGAGAAGGATTTTGATGCGCAACAAAATTAGGGTCAACCCGGACGAACTTTGTTTTGACGACATGGCCGTTTATGTTGTACTCACCACGCGGATTTTGCGGGCTCATATAATCACCCGTCATGGTACAGCTGGATAAAGTTACAACTACAACCAACAGAAAAAAAATCCTTTTTATGCTTTCCATAATTTCTTCTGCCAAACGTCCCAATTATTTTTTATCAACTCAAAAACTTGTTCAAAAATTTCTGTCCCTTGTCGATAGGGATCAATGATTTCTTCATCTCGCCATTTTCCAAGACAAAAAATCTTACCATGACTACCAGGAAATGCAATCGACAATTCTTTTTTTTGCCATGCTTCCATCGTGAAAATAATATCGGCCTTAAGAATATGATTCTCTTCAACCTGTTTTGCAAAATGATTGCTTGCATCAATTTGAAAGCGCGTAAGAATAGCTTGGGATTCTGGTGCGATGGGCGATAAACGCATCGCTTGTAAGCCTGCGGAAGAAACATAAATATTGTTTACGCCTGATTTTTCCAATTGTTCTCTCGCCCAATATTCTGCCAATGGGCTACGACAAATATTTCCTACACAGATAAATAAAATATTATTAAACATCCCCGCCCCACATAAAAAAATAACTTTATCATCATATGGTTTCCCTGAACAGCGCATGCGTCACACCCTTTAAATTTTTTTCCAAAAAACTTCCCTCGCTTCCTAAAATATCGCTCAAGATTTGAACCAAAGCATTTTCATCATGCTCCACACAATTCATTTCAAGTTGTAGTAATGTTTGATGAATATCATTCCGATTTCTTTGAATTTGAGTATTCACCCTAAAAATCTTTTTCTGCTGCGTTTCACTTAATGTTTCTTTATCATAAAATAATTCTTCATACATTTTTTCACCGGGCCGTAAACCAGTAAAAACAATGCCGATATCATCAACATGCTGTCCTGATAACTTAATTAACTGTTTTGCTAACTCCACAATTTTGATAGACTGCCCCATATCTAATAAAAATATCTCTCCGCCTTCACCTAATAAACTCGCCTGTAATATCAATTGCGCCGCTTCTTTAATGGTCATAAAGTAACGCGTCATCTCAGGATGGGTCACCGTAACAGGACCCCCGTTGGCGATTTGTTTTTTAAATAAGGGAATAACACTGCCTGTTGAACCAATGACATTACCAAAACGCACAGTAATAAAACGCGTTTTTGGAATAGCGGCGCAGCTTTGACAAAATAATTCAGCGATTCTTTTTGTAGCACCCATGATATTACTTGGATTGACTGCTTTATCACTCGAAACCATCACGAATTTTGTCACATTATTTTCAACAGCTGCCTCTGCTAATATTTTTGTACCTAATATATTATTTTTTACCGCTTGAAATGGCTGAAATTCTAAAATGGGTACATGCTTATAAGCAGCAGCATGAAAAACAACATAGGGTTTATATTTTTCCATCACATAACGCACAGCCACTTTATCGGTTATGGATAACAATTCAATACAAATATTATTCGCGCCCAAATCTAATAATTCTTTTTCTATTTGATACAAATTAAATTCTGAATGATCAACAATAATTAATTTTTTTGGATGTAAACGCTGTATTTGCAAACACAATTCGGAACCAATGGATCCACCTCCTCCGCTCACCAGCACCACTTTTCCAAATAAAAAATTTTTTATTCCTTCCCAATCAAGCTCGACGGGATCTCGGCCTAATAAATCTTCAAGTGATACTTCACGGGGTCGAAAATTAGTTTTACCTTCTTCAAATTCAGAGAGTGAAGGCAAAACACGAATAGGGATATTAGTTTGCTCACACATTTCAGCAATACGACGTAAGTCGATTGTTTTAATAGAAGGAATGGCAATTACCGCTAATTCAATTTTTTCTTTTTTTACAATATCGCAAAGCTGCGCTATCTTTCCCAGAATTGGGACACCGCGAATTTCTTTTCCTTTCAATACATCATCATCGTCCAGACATACGATGGGTAAATATTGTTTTTCAGGCCACCTGTTCAATTCACGTAAAAATAATTCCGCCCCTTTTCCCGCACCAATAATTAATATCCGTTTTAATTTGGATGAAGCGATTTGTTTATCTCTGAAATAACGAATCGTTAATCGGCCGAGACCTAAAATCAAAATTAGCCATAATGGATAAATAAACCAAATACTCACCGGGATGGTAATAAGATCATGTAAAAAAAACAAAATACCGATATTAACAATCCACGCAAAAAAAATGGCTTTTGAAAGACGAAACAATTCAGGTAAAGAAAAAAACCGCCACAAAGGTCGATATGTTTTGTAATACCAATAAAAAAATATGTGGGTAGCAACAATAAGACATTGTGCTTTCAATCCATGCTCAAGTATGGTTAATGAATTGTTACTTAAATCAAATCGAACAAAAAAAGCAATCCACCACGCTAATACAACAGCAGAAATATCATGACTCAAAATAACAAAAACAGAATGGCGTTGTAAAAATTTAATATCCATCATTGATAAGCATCCTTACTCTGCACTATATTTTTTGGTAATAAAAAACCATCCAAGCCAAAAAATACTCATCATCAACACCAAAAATACTGCGATTAGTATGCCGCTATGTAAATGCAAATAGATATCAACTGTTGGAAGACAAACTAATAAATTAACACCTAAAATACTGAGCATTACTTTTTTGTGCGTCAAACCTGATTTCGTCAAGCGTTGATAAGCATGTTCACGATGTGCTGAACGCCAATTTTTTTTCTGTATCATTCGATAAATTAAAGTGTAACTCGCATCTATAATAAAAACACCTAATAAGATCCACCAAACAGGGAAGGACAATTGATGATGATTATTCGTTATCCACATTAACTCTGCAAAAATAAATCCCAAGAAGCCACTCCCCACATCTCCCATGAAAATTTTTGCAGGAGGCCAGTTAAAAAATAAAAAACCACTCACAGACAATGTCAATGCAAAACAAATAAACGCCACACCATCAAATCCGTTAATCATTAAAATGCTTCCGGCAACCACGCTGACAAAAACAGCCTCCATGCCTGCTAAACCATCAATGCCATCCATAAAATTATATAAATTGATAAACCAAACCGTAATGAATGTCGCAAAAATAAAAAATAAAATTGGGGAATGGAAAGTGATTTCACCAAAATTTAAAAAAGGCGCACCCCCTAACCAGGCAACACCCCAAAGCGCTGAAAAAAAATGCACCCATGCACGCCATTGACTCGAAACACCAAACATATCATCACAATAACCAACAACAGCAATGGGAATGCCACCCAATAATGATAAAAACACAGTGAATGGAATAAAATGAGTAAGCCATAATACAGAGATAACAGCATATAATAAAAATACAAACGCCAAACCACCGCCACGCGGTGTGGGTATGTGGTGTGAGCTACGCTGATTAGGCTTATCCAAAATATTTTTTTTAATAGAAAATAATCGTATTAAATAAGTAAAATACAACGACGATATAAACAGGATAATTGCGATTATTGGAAGAATAAAAAAATAATCCATTATTTATCCTTCTTTTTTTGATCCTGAATCATAAATGGCAACATATCCCGCAAAGAAAACTGCGCTTCAAATTGTAACTCATTTTTTATAAACTGGGATGAATAGGCTGCATTAGAAAATAATTTATGCACAGCTTGTGTATTAATGGGTAAACGTTTTTTTATTATATTTTGAGCAAAATCACCTATTTTAGCTAACCCATACCAAACCGATAAAGGTAAATAATAGGTGGCTTCTTTTTTTCCTAATGCGGTACGTATCAGTCTCACAATTTGCGATGTGGAGTAACAAACACCGTCGGTTACAATAAAAATAGCGGACCGTGGTTTTTCAACCTTCGCAGCCAATAAAGCCACTCTGCATAAATCCTCGAGAGATATCATTGATTTTTGATTTTGAATGGGTGGCGGCATCGGAAAGTAGCCTTTAGAAATACCCTTGATCATCACAGCTAAGTTACCTTTAACCCCCGCACCATATACCAAAGTAGGCCTCAAAATAATCGGCATCATGCTATTTTCTTTACAAAATGATAACACCGTATTTTCTGCTGCCCGCTTTGCAATTCCGTAAGCATCCGTTGGCCAATGTTCCCAAGTCTCATCGGTAACTTGATCACATTCAGCACAGGCTTTTACACTACTAAAATAAATAAATCGATTTACACCTGCTCGCTTTGCTTCAGTGAGTATATTAATTGTACCTTGATAATTTACTTGCTGATGAATATTTTTAAATTCAACACTGTCTTCTTCAAAAGCATGCGCAAAACCCGCTAAATGAAAAACAATATCGACACCATCACACAGATTCAGCAAAGTCTCTGGTTTAGTAATATCTCCCGCAATCCATTCAATATTACTTTTAGACTGTAAATCAGGCTGTAATTGACGTGTTAATGCACGCACATAATAACCGTTCTCGGATAAATAAACTCGAAGCGCTTTACCAATAAAACCGGTAGCACCCGTAACAAGTGCAATTGGTTTTTGTATACAATCCATAGCAAAATCAATTTTCTGATATAATTTCGATGATTATAAGATATATAAGCAGGATTGAATATGTCAAAACGAATTCTCATTTTGAGTTTTTATTTTCCACCCGATTTATGCGCAGGATCATTTCGCACGCAAGCACTGATTGAATCCTTGGAATCACTCGCTCAAGCTGAAAATATCACGATTGATCTCGTCACAACCATGCCAAACCGCTATGCAAACTTTTCAGTAACTGCAAAATCCTATGAAACAAGGGGCTGTCTTACTATTTATCGGATTAAAATACCAGAACACCGAAGTGGTTTCGTAGACCAGGCCAAAGCATTTACACATTATTTTTTTAAATCACTGAAATTAACACGTCAAAAGAAATATGATGTGGTGTATGCAACTTCATCGCGTCTTTTTACGGCATTCTTAGGCGCGCGTATTGCGACCAAAAAGCGTGTCCCACTTTTTTTAGATATGCGAGATATTTTTACAGACACAATGCAATCCATTTTAAAATTTCCATTCACTCTTTGTCTTTCTTTTTTTAATTTAATCGAACGTTACACTATCAAAAAAGCAGCTTTTTTAAATGTCGTCTCAGAAGGATTTTTACCTCATTTTAAACCCAACAAACGGTGCGAGATTTTGACTATTTCTCACGGCATTGACAAATGTTTTCAACATATACAATCAACTTCAAAAAATAATCGTTTAATAAAACGGGTGTTATACGCGGGTAATATAGGGCAAGGTCAGGGAATAGAGAAAATTATCCCTGGATTAGCAAAAGCATTTCTGGGTCGATGCGAATTTTATATTATCGGCAACGGCGGACAACAGACAGAGTTGGAGAAGGTATGTTTCGGCTTATTGAATATAAAAATTCTTCCACCCATGGATCGACAAGCATTAATTCAGCATTATCAGAAGTCAGACATTTTGTTTTTACATTTAAATGATTTAAGTGCATTCACAAAAGTATTACCGTCCAAAATATTTGAATATGTAATGACTGGAAAACCCATTTTAGCGGGTCTCACCGGTTACTCAGCGGATTTTATCGTAAAAAATGCTTCTGGATGCTGGCTTTTTCCACCTTGCGATACAGAGAAAGCAATAGCACAGCTCAATACTATTTTAAATAGTGATATTAAACACGAAGACAGAAAAAACTTTTACGAGGAATTTAATCGAGAGAAAATGATGGAGAAATTAGCCTCAAAGATTATTTCATCAGTATGCTAAATTGATTATCGTTGCTATTTATTCTTATTTTTATCGATTGTGTATTGTGTAATTTTCCAAACAATTCCGCATATTGACTATCGATAACAAAAAAATCATTTTTTGTTTCAAAACTTATTTTTTTATTGTTTTTTAATTGCATTATTACGCTATCACTCAATCTTGACACAATATTAACGTCAGGATGTAAATGAAAATAAGCATAAGCTTGCTCTACAGGATTATTTAAATAATCTTTTATTTCAATTTTATTTTCTGAAATTTCCCAAATTCTTTTATGATGTAAATTTCTCTTTAAACGCGCATAACCATCATGAGACGCTTGAATTAAAAATTTATTTTTATCGTCTACTATATTAATATTTTTTACGCGCGCTCTTTTCCCTACCCGAAAACTGCTCCACACATGTGAAGAATCTTGTTGATTAATTTCTACAGTATTATGCGCACGTGTTCCTCGCTCAAATAATCTTCGATCATTATTCTCATAACATGACGTACCCAGATTAACAAAAAGCGGGATTCCATCAACATAGCATTCAAATGACAGCGCATCCGCGTGTCCATGACCTGGCAAATAATCAGGTCCTATATTTCCAACATCCATGATTATTTTAAAATAATTGTTTTTGACAGTAATATAACCTGAGTTTGAGAAATAACTTAATCCGTTTTTTTCTGGCGGTATTTCATATCCCAGTTTTTTAGCGTAGGAAAATAGTTCACCCGGCGATGCCGCAATATGATTTGCAGCATCGTTAAAATAAGCAATTTTATGATCTGAACGCTTCATTTCATTCAGCCAAGCCAACATTTTTTCAACATCACTTTTCCAAAAAAATTCTTTTTGATACAGTTTAAAAATAACATGCAAATCGAGCAATCCCTCTAGGAATAAACAATGGTACATCGGGCTCAACTCAAAATGACCACCATCCCATAAAACCTGCTCTTGAATTTCTTTTTTTAACCCACGCAAGCCTTTAGAAAACCAACCTCTGGATTCTTTGGTATCAAAAAATAATCCTGCGACACACAATGATTTAAAATTTTCAAATAAATGATTTCCTAATAAATGATATTCACATTTTTTATCGAGATAACGCGCCTGTAAATACAAAGAGCAAATTACTTTTTCAGATAGTAAATTGCCAGAAAGCGCGTATTTAATAATATTAATGATGCGCAGCGATGCTGAGAAAGGTTTCCAGCCAATGCCAAAATAAGGCGGGTTCTCATCAACCCATCTTTCAAGTAGCTTGTAAGCGATTTGACGTTGATTGGCATCAAAAGAGTGAAGCGCATCAAAATAATGCAGGTTATACAACCACAAATCAGTCTGTGATAAATCATTCCAACTATTTTTTTGAGATATGTCGACGCTTTTATTTAAAAAGGTTGCGGTTGTATTTTCAAAATAAATTTTATTTTTCAAAATAAAATAATTTTCTTTTGCAAGAGAATAATCTCTTAAAGAAATATTGTTAATTTTTTTTGAGGGTGTTTTTTTATAAAGTAAATAAAATAATCGATAATAAATTTGTTTGAACTTTAAATATTTAAGCGTATGAAAATACAGCGCGACTTTTCTCATTGCCGTAAATACTTTGCAATATCAATTGAAATTTTTGATACCTCTAAAATCTCTTCAAATGGAATTGGGGCGGGTTTTCCCATTTTAATAGCATCAAAAAACGCTTGAACACACTCACTCTGCCCTTTATTTTGTCTAAAACAACGTTGTTTTTTAAATTGCTTAAAACCGCATCCAGTTAATCTTCTAAAATTATCTAGCTGTAATATTTTTCCATTACAAAATACTTCTAATCTTTCTTTTGATACTTTTTTATGGCCATTTGATAAATAATGTATCGTACCGACTGACCCATCTTCAAATGTTAATGCGATTGTTATTGTGTCATCCGTTGTTTCATATTGAGATTGCATTGAAACAGCATGCCAATTTTTAATCGGATTTCCCGCTAAATAACGCAGTAAATCAATAAAATGACACGCCTCACCAATAATGCGACCACCGCCAACACTGCTATCCTGAGTCCAATGTATTGCAGGGATAAATCCTGCATTAACAGTCATAATAAATGATTTAGGCACTTTTTCCGCATCCAATAATCTTTTAATGGTTTGTGTGAAAGGTGAAAATCGTCGATTAAACCCAATCATCAGTAAATTATTTTGATGACTTTGATAGGCTAATTTTATATTTTCCAACTCATTTGAATAAATCGCCAATGGCTTTTCAACAAAAACAGATTGGTTATTTTCCAGCGCACAAATAACTTGTGCGGCATGCAAATTATGTCGAGTTGCAATAACAACAGCATGAATTTCTTTACTGTTAAAAAGTGCTTTATCATCTGACAACGCATTTTTAAATCCATATTTTTTTGCCACTCTTTTAGCGCTAACGCCTTCGCTAGAAACAACACTGTGTAAATGAACAGCTGACTTTTTAAATGCGGGAACCAATACAGCTGACGCATAATTTCCAGCGCCTATAAAACCGATATTTATTTCTGAAAGCGCATGATTATTTTTTTTATCCTCTACTAAAATCGATGTTTTTATTTTTTGCGATATATTTTGATTGGGATAATCAATCACCATACCCAAGCTTGATGTATTTTTTTCTAACGTTTCATACGCATCCGCAATATGATCGATATCAAATCGCGCTGAAATCAGTGGTTCTACATTTAATAATCCTTGTGCCATTAATTCCAGCACCGCTTCAAAATTACGCTGCTCAGTCCAACGCACAAAACCAATGGGATAATCCAAACCCAATCTTTCATAATTTTCATCATAACGTCCTGGACCATAAGAGCATGACACCTGAAAACTCAATTCTTTTTCATAAAAATCAGCGCGTGAAAATTCTTTTCCAATCACGCCAATCAAAACAATGCGTGCGTGTTTTCGACAAATGCTTGCGGCTTGATGTAATAGTTCATTGCTATCTGTTGCAGCGGTAATAATCACAGCATCAACACCATTGCCGCCTGAAAAAAGTGCGGCTTGCGAAATAATATAATCAGGATTAACAATGTCAGCGCCGAATTTTTTAGCCAATTCAGATTTGGCATGATCAAAATCAACGCCCAATACACGACAACCATTCGCTCTTAATATCTGCACTGTCAAAAGACCAATTAATCCCAAACCAAAAACAACATAACGCTCACCCAATGTGGGTTGAGATAAACGAATACCTTGCAAGGCAATTGCAGAAACGATGGTAAAAGCGGCCTCATCATCTGAAACACCCTCTGGAATTTTTGCGCATAAATTTTTTAATACGCGCACCACTTCGGCATGATAGCCATTGGATACAACACGGTCTCCCACTGAAAAATGCGTTATTTTTTCACCTACTGCTAACACACGACCAACATTACAATATCCTAATGGAATAGGCTGATCTAATTTTGCTTGTACGGCATTGAATGTTGCAATCAATCCATCTGTTTTGATTTTTTCTAACAGCATTTTGACTTTATCGGGTTGCTGTTTTATTTTTCCAAACCAATTTGCTTTTCCAAATTCCAACAACATTCTTTCAGTGCCGGGTGATAATAACGTTTTTGTTGTTTCAATTAATAAAGAGCCTGATGTGTTTTGTGGGCACGGCACGTCTTCTAAAATAGTCTCGCCCGTTTTAAGTGATTGCAAAACTTGCTTCATATTCTTTTCCCATCAATCCAACCACATCCATTAATTTTCCAGAATATAATTTATTTAATTTTTCTTTTGTAAAAACAGAATGCGCCACCAAAATAACGACGATATCTGCATTAACCAATGCTTCTTCTAAATTTGTTAGTGTGACATTGCGATGCTGCGCTAAAACAGCGGGTAATTTTTTAATATGCGGTTCAACAACACATATTTTTCCCGATGTTTTTTCGGCCAATTGATCCACAATCATCAACGCCGGACTTTCGCGCAAATCATCGACATCTTTTTTAAAAGCAATTCCCAGGCAAGCAATAACAGGATTTTCTAATGTGCTCACTGTTTTTAAAATAGTGTTTAACACATAACGCGCTTTATGATCATTGACTTCTCGCGCAGTGCGAATTAATTTTGCATGCAAAGGATGGGACGCAACAATAAACCAAGGGTCAACTGCAATACAATGCCCACCCACTCCTGCGCCCGGTTGTAAAATTTTAACACGCGGATGACGATTGGCAAGTGCGATTAATTCCCACACATTGATATTTTCTTGATCACAAATCATCGATAATTCATTGGCAAAAGCAATATTCACATCACGAAAAGCATTCTCTGTTAGCTTTGTCATTTCTGCTGTTTTTGCAGTGGTTGCAATGCATTCACCCTTCACAAATAATTTATAAAATGCAATTGCTTTCTGAGTAGATTCAAAATTAATTCCACCCACCACGCGGTCATTCTCAACCAGCTCACGTATAATTTGTCCTGGCATCACGCGTTCTGGACAGTATGCTAAATAAATGTCTGCTAAATCGGGTCGTAATTTTTGTATCCACTGCGCTGCTTGTTCTGTCGTGCCAACGGGTGATGTCGATTCAATAATAATTAAATTATTTTTTTCTAGCTGAGGCGCTATGGATTCTATTGCGGCTTTTACGTAAGAAATATCAGGTTCGTTTTTTTCTGTGATAGGAGTGGGAACCGTAATCACATACACATCTGCTTTTGGAACTGATAATTGCGCTGTTAATTTTCCTGCCCTCACCGCATTGTAAACAAGCAATTCTAATTCAGGTTCCGCTAAATGTGTTTTTCCTTCATTAATCGTATCAATAATATTGCGTTGAATATCGCAGCCAATCACACGCTGACCACAAGAAGCCAATACTGCCGCTGACGGTAAACCAATATAACCCAATCCAACAACACAAATTGTTTGTACATTCATGTGTACCATCCACCGTTTTTTATTTTCAAATTTTATATAAACTCTGCATCATAGACTAGTTTGTTTTATTATTAAAGAAACCTGCGGTAGAATGCGGCATGAAAAATCTTTTTCCTCACATCAACCCACATCTACTTCTCTCAATCATTATCGCCGCAAGCGCCGGACTGTTATTTGGATTTGATACCGGTAATATTGCAGGCGCATTGGTTTTTATTGGCCACACATTTCACACCAGCATCACTCAAAATGAATGGATTGTTTCTCTTACCATTTTAGGCGCATTTTTAGCGGCAATACTCAGTGGCAAAGCAGTTGATTATTATGGTCGTAAAACATTACTGATGCTGGCAGCATTATTCTATATTACAGGCGCATTACTCGGTGCATTTTCAGTGTCAATTATGCAACTGATGGAAGCGCGATTTATATTGGGATTAGCGATTGGCATTTCTTCTTACACCGCACCGCTCTACATTTCTGAAATTTCTCCTGTCAGTTTCCGCGGTTTTTTTGTTTTGCTCAATGGTGTTGCGATCACCGGTGGTGAAGCCATAGCATACGCATCCGATTACCATTTCAGTTTCACACACAATTGGCGAGAAATGCTTTTTATCGGAATTTTTCCTGCCATTATTTTGGGAGTCGGCACGTATTTTATGCCAGATTCACCGCGTTGGTTAATCATGAAAGGAAAAATAGCGCACGCTAAAAAAATACTTTCGCAATTTTATAATCACATCATTGCAGAACAAGAACTTCAAAAAATGCTGCGAATTACGCCTGGTGCTAAAACGTATACAGCATTAATCCGCAATCCCGCTTATCGCAAATTATTAGCGATTGGTATCACACTCGGTATTTTCCAACAATTATTTGGTATTAACACGGTTATGTATTATGGTCCGTTTATTTTTCAACAGGCAGGATTTCATGACACGTCATCCGGTATTTTACTCACGTTTTATATGGGATTGGTCAACACAGCAATGACAATAATAACCGGTTTAACAATAGATCGTTTTGGCAGACGCGCTTTACTCATAACCGGCTCGCTCATTGCTGCAGTTAGTCTCTTTATTTTGTCGTCATTGTTTCATGTCGGCATTCATCATGCTTGGCAAGGCACTGCCATACTGCTGTCAATGATGGCTTATATTGTTGGTTACTGTATCAGTGTCGGCTCATTATTTTGGTTAATTATTTCAGAAATCTTTCCCCTGTCCGTTCGCGGTCAAGCCATGAGTATTGCAACGGCCATTCAATGGTTGGCTAATTTTTTAGTGTCAGTCACTTTCTTATCACTACTTCACACCATTGGCACATCGATGACGTTTAGTTTGTATGCGCTCGTTTGTTGTGCTGCAGTGATATTTACTTATTTTTATATTCCGGAAACTAGGCGATTAAGCCTGGAAGAAATTGAGAGCGCAAATTCGGAAGCTCGTCCCGGTAGGGCGAGCGCCAATGAAGCTTATATTCACTTTAAAAATATAAAATCATAAACACAACACACCCATAAACCATACCGGCGAGCAGATCGACAACGTAATGAAATCGGCCGTAAACAGTGCAGATAATTAAACCCAGCGCCAATAGCGCAACACCATAAAAAAATACCGTGTGCATATGAAACGCCATGAGTAACATGAGGGTGCCAATGGCAACATGTGTGCTGGGAAAAGCCGTGCCATCGGCAGAACCACTTTGCACAATCGCGTGTGTCGCGCGATATATTAAACCATAACGCATCGGCGATTGAATTTTTTCAAACAATGTTCTGGGACTCAAAACTGGCACAACACTGTGCGTGAGAAAAGCCGATAATAATATCAATAATTCTGCAAACTCAAATTGATAAAACGCAGCGTAATCGTGCTGACAATAAAAATAGAATGGCACGCCATATAATAATAAAAAATAAGACAAATAACAGAGATGCAATAATTCGGATAGCCAATAAAAATGAAACACTTCGCTCAAACGAATGGAAGGATTTTTATCACCAAACCATTTTTTTTCAAATTGAATAATATAGTTATCCAGTGGATTATCATGAAAGGCGCGACTCAATAAACCCGCCGTTTGATAAAAAAATAAAATTAAAATTAAAGGCAGCCAATCGAATAATAACGTTAGTAAATTATTTTTTGATTTAAAATAAAATAAACCGATGAAACATAACACTAACAATACATTAATAATTAAAAAAATTTTCCAATTTTTATGCTGTTTTTCTCGGCTTAGAAAAATAATCACACTGGTGAATATCAAAAAACAAAAAACCAATACATAATTATTTATCATGTTTCTACTAATGCTTTCTGATTCAGAAACAACTGCGCTTCTTCTTTTGTTAACTGCTCACCATGACTTTCAGAAATTTTTAAAATCGTTTCTACTGCTTTATTTTGTTCAGAAGGTGCGGGTTGTTCTGGTTTGCATAATTGTGTTATCAAATATTTTGCAAGCTTACTAATCGTTGGATCTTGCGACAGTATCAACAAAGGTAGCGAAATACCAAATGATTGCTCAATCGCATTGGCCAACTCAACACCCATCAACGAATCCATTCCCATATTTAACAGCGATTCTTGAATATCAATTTTTTCTGGCACCAAATATAATATTTTTCCAATTTCGTGCGTCAGCAAATCAATCACATCATTTTCTGTTAAGGTGCCCTCTGCAATTTTCTGGCGAATACCGGTTTGCCTGTCATCATTTTCTGAATCACTGTCATCGTAATGAGAAAACAACAAATCAAATTTCGCTGAACCTGCCGTCGCAAAACGTTTTAACATCTTCATGTTTAAATCTGAAATGATGGCACCAGGAATAGCCTGTTGCTCTAGCAGTAATTGCTCAAGTGCCGACAATGCTTGCTGTGATGTTAAAACAGGCATGCCCATTTTTGTGGTTAACGTTTTTTTAACGTCCGTGTTGCGCGCCAAATAACCCACATCATCAATCGCACCCCAAGCAACATAAAACCCCGGCAGTTTCATGGCGTGACGCACGCGCATTAAATTTTCAAGAAACGCATTAGCTGCAACATAATTTGCTTGTCCTGGATTGCCCAACAATGTTGTCACGGAAGAATAAACCACAAAATAATCCAGCGATAACTGATGCGTGTGAGTTGCTTCATGCAGATGCCATGCGCCCATTATTTTGGGTGCTAACACTGAATGCATTTTTTCAGGCGTTAAATTCATAATAATCGCATCGTCATACACTGCCGCTGCATGAAAAATGCCTTTTAAAGTCGGCATAGCATTAGTAATCGTTGATAATAAATTATTTAATAATTTTTTATCGGTAATATCGACAGCATGCACCTGCACATTAATTCCCTGGCTGATGAATGCTGCAACAGCGGATTGAATATGGTCATCACGAATACCACTTCGACCTATTAACACCAGATGACGCGCACCTTTTTCTACTAACCATTGCGCAGTACGAAATCCAAAACCATTTAATCCACCGGTCACCAAATACGTTGCATCTGATTTCAATATAAATTTTTTATCATTTTTGATGGTAGCGAAATTCATCGTTGGTGGTTCTGAAAAATCAATAATAATTTTTCCAATATGACGAGATTGTTGCATATAACGAAACGCATCGTGAATTTCATCAGCAGAAAATGCGCGATAAGGTAGCGGAGATAAAACGCCTTGATCAAATAAAAGAAACATTTCTTTAAATAATTTTTGACTCAATGCCGGATTTTTTACAATGAGTTGATCTGCATCAATACCAAAATACGAAATATTATTACGGAATGGCCGCAAACCAATTCGACTGTTTGCATAAAAATCGCGTTTACCCAACTCCAGAAAACGACCAAACGGTTTCATGATCATTAAGTTCGAATAAATCGCTTCTCCTGCAAGACAATTCAATACAACATCAATTCCCTCGCCTTGGGTTTGCTCCATGATTTGATCCGCAAAAGCAAGTCCTCGAGAATTATAAATATGTTTTACACCGAGCAACGTTAAAAAATCTCTTTTTTCATCTGAGCCTGCTGTTGCATAAATCGTGACACCCAAATATTGGGCTAATTGAATTGCAGCAATACCAACACCACCCGCCGCACCATGAATTAACAATCGCTCGCCCGGTTGTATTCTTGCTAAATGAGTCAGTGCGTAATAAGCAGTAAAAAATGCGATAGGAATACTAGCACCTGCGGAATAAGACCATGCATTCGGCAATGGTGTTACCGCATAGGATTTCGTGATGGCGTAAGAGCTAAAACTCGCCGGTGCAAAACCCATCACTTTATCGCCTACTGAAAAATCAGACACTGATTTTCCAGTAGCAATAATTTCTCCCGCAAATTCCATTCCGACGGTTTGACCCAAGAATCCATCTTCGACCGCTTCATCCGGTATTAAACCCATTGAATACATCACATCTCGAAAATTTAATCCGCTCGCCAATGGTTTTACAGCAACCTCATCGTCTGCTAATAAAGATTTCTCAACCGGAAACCATTGCAAATTTTTTAATGGCCCTGGACGCAAAAAATCAAGACGAAAATCACCGTGTTGTTTTTTTAATGTGGGTGTCGAAGGAATTTCAGTAACACGCAATCCATAAATAGCATCAGCGGTGATCATTATTTCATTCTCACTGTCTGGATTTAAAAGCGTATGAATAAAACGATCTCTCACTTTTGCTAATTTATTTTCTGGTAAATCGATTAATTGACAATGCAATTCGGGATATTCATTTACTAATACACGACCGAACCCCCATAACGCCGCATGATTAAGTCCGATATTATATATGTCGCTCGAATCACACAATGCACCACCCTGTGTCACCAGTGTTAATTGAGGATAGATACTCCATGTGACTGTTTGAATTGATTTCACCAAATTAATAATAACAGCACACTCATTTTCTACTGAAAATAAAGGGGTTTTTTCATCATTTTTCGTACCCGCCAAAAAAACAATGCGTAATTTTTCTTGTTTTTCAGCATAAGATGACAATAACGTATTAAAACTGTCATACGTTACAACAGACACGTTAGATTGTTTTTCTTGTAACGCGGTTAATAGCGGTGCGATTGCTTTAGCATCATTGATTATCAATAACCACTGATAATCTTCATTGACTGGTGCTGTTTCTTCAACTTTTTGAACAGAAAGCGGTTGTGCCAACACAATATAAATACCTTCACAATCACCCGCACTCGGTTCACATAAAGGTTCTGATACAGTATATCCCGATTGTTGTAATAATTGTTCGCAGCGTTTTGGAGAAATCATTTTTTCTGCCGTGCCAGCGTGAGTAACAGCAGATACCCATGTTTGCATGCGATCAACATTATTTTCTTCTATCCACACGACTGAATTTTCCAGTAATATTTTATTTAACTCACGCAGTGTTTTATCGGGGCTCACGCACTGACGCAAACTATGTCGAATTATCACCACATCAAAGCATCGATCAATCAATGCAGGTTGCGATGCAAAATCGCTATTTAAATCTAACTGAATTAATCTTATATTCGCCTCGTGCTCAACATTATTTTTTATTTTTAATAATGTTTGTTCATTAAGTGTTGCCACATAATAATCAACATTATTCGATGGGAGTGAGTTCAATAAATGAATAAATAATCCGGGCACATCGGCAATTTCCAATATACGCAATCGTCGTTGCAAAAAAGGCCATTTTTTTAAGTGCGATGTCACTGCGCATAACATCATGTCATATCCATGGGTTACCGTAGCAATATTTTTATCCGTTACTGGAAATATTTTTTTAGGCTTTATTTTTCCACTTAAAATATCTTTTAAATGAAGACCACATCGACCTATCATGACAAGTTCAGGTAAATAATGAGGGTAATCTCGCAACAATGCATGCCATGTCGCAATGGGATCCTCTATTTCTTTTTGATCAGAGATAAAACTGAATCGATCGTTTTCAGTGGATTGTAAATAATGATCTTCAATTAATATATTGAGGCATAGTTTTAATAAGTGCTGCTGTGTAGTGGCAATTTTTGCAAAAGCACACAGCTCAGTGAATGAAAAATCCGTTTTTTCACGCGCCAATGCTTTCACGGTTGCATACGCAAATTGACCTATCATTAAATCAAACAATGGCATCATTATTTGAAAATGATCGGATGATTTGTCAACGGTTGTTGATATTATTTTTTCTGCTGCATCACGAATGGAACATACGGTGTCAGTTGCATTCGTATACTGATTTTCTGCTAATAAATGCGGCTTACAAATATAACGTTTACTCGCAGTGGTTTGTTTATCCAGTTGCGCGCTTTTAAATCGACAATCGGTGATTTCAGCCACCACCACATTGTCTCCATTGATAATCGAGAAATTGGCTAATACCGATAATTTATTGCGCTTAATGATTTGCGCCGTTATTTGTAATGCACCATAAAATTTACCCGTTATTTTCAATCGACCGACACGAACGGGTAGCAACATATCATGTTTTTTATTTTCATAACCGATAAGCAATTGAAAACAGGCATCCAACAAAACGGGATGCAAAGTATGATATTTCAATGTTGGTATTAAATCAGAATGTAATTTGACCGTTGCCAATGCCAATGATTGTTGTGTCCAACATTTTTCAATACTTTGAAAAGTCGGTCCATATGAAAGACCAAACTGTTCTGCTTGCGCATAAAATTTTTCTTTATCAAGAATATTTTTCGCTGTGTTTTTTAATTCACGAAAAACAATTTTAATTTTTCGCTTCGGGGTGTAAGCAGGTTCATCTGCTATGCGACCCACTGCATTCAAGCTCCATGTTTCATCGGAATGTCGTGGACGACTTTTTATTTGAAAAATTCCATCATCAGGCTGCAGAGAAAAACGAACGACTCGACAAACCGTATGATCAAATAGAATCGGTGATAATATTTCTAAATCACACACTTCTCTATTTTGAGATTCGTACCATATTTTTGCAGCAGCCAAAGCCATTTCGGCATATCCTGCTGCAGGCATCACCGGCAATCCACTCACCACATGATCAGCAAGATAGCTCACCACCACCGCATCAAGATGATTTTCCCACGTCGGCTCACCTTGTTTTATACGATAACCCAGCAAAGGATGCTCAATGGACAAAGCAGTTTGATCTGTATTTTCATTCGTCGGTTTTATCCAGTATTTTTCTTTTATCCAAGGATAAGCAGGTAATTCAATATGATTGCCAATCACAGGGAAAAAATAATGCCAATTTAATGTTGCTCCTGCCATCCCCATTTTAAATACGGCAGAACGAATATCCTGTAATGCACCCGCGTTTCGTTTCATGGTGGAAACGACCAATCCCTTTATTTCTTTGTTTGCTAAACAATCATCAACATAACGTTTTAATACCGAATGCGGACCCACTTCGATAAATAATTTAATACCATCTGTGATTAATTCATCCACTGCATTTTGAAAATTCACGGGCTCACGAATATTGCGCCACCAATACGCTGCCGTTAATGTATTTCCTGATACTGTTTTTCCATTCACGGTAGAAACATAACGAATAGCACCATTGTTTGGTTTTAAATTGGAAAGTGCTGATAATACGTTAACTTCAATCGAATCCATATATTTGCTATGAAATGCATAATCCAACTCTAAAATAGAGTAAAAAATATTTTTTTCAGCGCAAACGGATTTTAATTTTTCTAACGCAGATAGCTCACCAGATAGCGTGATACCTTTAGGACTGTTTATGGCAGAAATGGTTAACACTTCTGATAAATTCAAATCACTCAGCATGGTTTGCACTGTTGTCAGTGGCAACGCAATCGCTGCCATTTTTCCTGTACCACGTGTTTTACCTTGCCAAAAACTTCTCACATAAATAACTTCAACCGCCTGCGCTAATGTCAGTGCACCGCTCATCCACGCTGCTGTTACTTCACCGACACTGTGACCCAGCACTGCTTCAACCACAATGCCTTGCGACAATAAATACTGCGTGATCGCTACTTGCAGTGCAAATAAACAAGGTTGTGCCACTTCAGTCAAATGATAAAGACTATTTTCTAATCCAGTCATCAATGCTGTTTTAATCGAAAAATCACTGTATTTTGAAAATAATAAGTCTATTTCAGTAATGGTTTTTTCAAACCACGATTCTTGCATAAGTTGCTGACCCATGCCCTGCCATTGCGAACCATTGCCCGAATACACCAATGCCACGGACAAGTGTTTACCAAAATTTTTACCGGTAACAACACGCGAAGATCGCACATCATCATTTTTAATTTTTTCTAATTGCTCCGTAATACTGTCTACCGTATCACCATCAATAATTATACTGTGATCGTGCAACGAACGACGTCGTGCGAGTGTGTAAGCAATATCATAATAACGATCAGGATTTTTAGTTAACAGCACATGATAGGTTGATGCCACTGTTTGAAATGCTAATTCATTGCGTACACTGAGTAATAAAGGCGGTACTAAATGGGGTTGAGGTTGCGCGATCGGCGCTTCATATTCAGATAAAACAACATGCGCGTTCGTTCCACCAAAACCAAAAGAATTCACTGCAATAGTGGCGCGTTTTTTTTGTTTCGGTAAATCTAGTGCGCGATCAACAACGGATAAATTTAAATTTTTAAAATCAATATGAGGATTGGGATTGTTAAAATGCAGTGTTGCTGGAATTTTTTTATATTTAAAACATAATAACGATTTTACAATGCCAACCAATCCTGAAACCACTTCTAAATGACCAATATTACTTTTAACTGAACCAATCAATAATGGATTATCAACTGAGCGATGTTGACCAATCGCATTGCCAATCGCTGCTGCTTCGATGGGATCACCTACCGGCGTACCCGTGCCATGCGCTTCAACATAACTAATGTCATTTGCAGACAAACCAATTTGTTTGTGTACGTGTGAAATCAGTGCGGCTTGTGCTGCGGCACTGGGTAGAGCAATGCCATTGGTACGTCCATCGCTATTGACACCCGAATTTAAAATGACACCATGAATTGGATCGCCATTTTTTTTCGCTTCTCTCAATGGTTTTAAATAAAATACAACGCATCCTTCCGATCTCACATAGCCATTAGCATCCGCATCAAAACTTTTACAAGCACCATCCGGAGAAAGCATCATTGCTTTTGAAAATCCAACAAAAGGAATGGGCGACATCAAAAAATTAATGCCGCCCACAATTGCTGATGAGGCTTCACCTTCTCTAATACTGCTACACGCTTGATGCAGTGCCACCATAGAAGATGAGCAGGCGGTATCAATCGAAAGACTGGGTCCGTGCAAATCAAAAACATATGAAATTCGGTTGGCAGCAATACTGGGACAATTACCCAGCATGGTGTAAGAATCTCCCGCGGGAAGATCATGATTACATTTCACCATATGCTCATTGTTGGCAATACCAATAAATACAGCGCAATTCGATCCTGCTAATTTCTCCGGATGTTGACAACCATTTTCCAACGCTTCCCAAGTCAACTCTAACAACAGTCGTTGTTGCGGATCCATTTGAAACGCTTCACGAGGAGAAATGCCAAAAAAACTCGCATCAAATTCATCTATTTTTGATAACACACCTGCTTTGAATGTATAACTTTTTCCTAACTCAGATTTGCGTGGATGCCAATATTTTTTGGTTGAAAAACGCGCATTATCAATTTCAGTAATTAAATTTTTATCGCTAATAAGTGCATTCCATAATGCATCTGGCGTGGATAAATCACCGGGTAAACGAAATGCCATTCCGACAATAGCAATGGGTTGATCCTGATGATTATCCATAATCTTTCTCGTTATTTTATGTCACGCAAATCGTGCGAATCATAACAGTTCTGATAAATAAACAGAAGATCAATAAGTGGAGAATCTGATGTATAATGTATCGCGATTCTGACGAAATGGTTAAACAATGAGGTACCCATTGAGCACTACAAAAACATTACTCGCCAACGCGTTAATGCGACGAAAAATGCGTTTGGAAAAAAAACAGTTCATCGATGATCCCACTTCGCAGCCATCAACTCAATCGCCATTTCCAGAACGCTGTTCTTTTGAAAATTACCCCGAATATCAAAATATTTTGCACATACGATTTGCTGCTCAAAAATTTAATATTAAAAATCCATTTTTTTGTATGTTGGATGGCATTCCCACCGCTACGATACAACTCGACGGAAAAATATTTTATAACTACGCCAGTTATAATTATTTAAATTTAAATGGCGATCCACGAGTGTCTGATGCCGCAAAAAAAGCGATCGATCATTATGGGACTTCTGTTTCTGCTAGTCGCTTAGTGTCAGGTGAACGTGCTATTCAACAATCACTGGAAAAAGCGTTGGCAGAATTTCATGGTGTTGACCGATGTCTTGTTTTTGTGAGTGGTCATGCTACCAATGTGACAACCATTGGCTATTTGTTTAATAATAACGATCTTATTTTGCACGATGCACTGATTCATGACAGTGTGCGTCAAGGCATTAAATTGTCAGGAGCGGCGCGTCTTTCTTTTCCACACAATGATTGGCAAGCGCTAGACAAAATATTACAAGCGCGGCGTCACGAATTTCAACGTGTTTTAATTGTGATTGAAGGCATGTACAGCATGGATGGTGATTTTCCCAATCTGACACAATTTATCGATATCAAAAAACGTCACAGTGCTTTTTTAATGGTAGATGAAGCGCATTCTTTGGGTGTGATGGGAAAAACAGGTCGTGGCATCGCGGAACATTTTGATGTTAATCCAAACGATGTTGATATTTGGATGGGCACGTTAAGTAAAACATTAGCAGGTTGTGGTGGTTATATCGCTGGAACCACTGCGTTGGTTGATCATCTTAAAATGGCAGCACCCGGATTTTTATATAGCGTCGGCATTTCACCGCCAGTGGCAGCTGCCGCGCTTGCAGCGTTAACCATTTTATTAAAAGAACCTGAGCGAGTTGCAGCGCTTCATAAAAATAGTCAGCAATTTTTATCAGAAGCTAAAAAAATGGGATTGGACACCGGCTTAAGCGAAGGATTTAATATTATACCCATTTTATGTGGTAGCTCTCGCAAAGCCGTTCAATTAGCCAATGCGTTATATGAAAAAAATATTTATGTGCAACCGATTATTTATCCTGGCGTGCCAGAAAATCAAGCCAGATTACGTTTTTTTATCAGTAGCGCACACACATCAACGCAAATTACTGATACGGTTAACATGATTGCAAAATTAATTTAATTTTCGGAAATAAAAATGCTTTCACATATTCTCATTACCGGTGCCAGTCGCGGCATCGGTGCTACGCTAGCAAAAATCTATTCAAAAAAAGGCGTGCACTTATCTCTGTTCGGCAGACAATTATCTGAACTGGAACGGGTCGCAAATGAATGTCGAGCATTACAATCTACGGTTTCACTTTATACGATTGACGTTACACAAACCGAATTATTACAAAAAACACTTCACGATATTGACACTGAAAAACCAGTAGATTTAGTCATTGCCAATGCAGGTATCACACATTATTTAACCGATGATCATTTGGAATCATGGCATGATACCAAAACAGTGCTGGATATTAATGTGATTGGCGCATTAGCAACAGTATCACCCTTCATTCAAACAATGCGTCAGCGCAAGCAAGGACAAATTGCGTTGATCAGCTCAATGACTGCTTTTTATGGTTTGCCTATGTGTCCGACTTATTCTGCCAGCAAATCTGCCATCAAAACGTATGGCGAAGCATTACGTGGATTGCTGTCTACAGAAAAAATAAAGGTGTCTGTGATTTTTCCTGGATTTGTTCAATCGAATATGAGCGAGCAATTTCTCTGTAATAAACCATTTTTACTAACAACTGATAAAGCAGCACAACTGATTAAAACAGGATTAGAAAAAAATAAGGCGCGTATCACGTTTCCATTTCTGCTGGGCATTGGAATGAAATGCTTAAGTATGTTGCCGTGTTTTATGGTTGATTTTATTTTGTTGAAGTTGGGGTATAACACGAATTAAGTCGAACTATTGCTGCGCTAGTGACAGAGTACAGAACCGCGAGGTTAATTCACTGACGCAGATGTGTTTCGACGTTGTGTACGCGGCTCTGTATTCATTTACTGGTGCAAACCTAACTCACGCACGCGACTGCACACAACGATCCACCGTCCATAATGCCGACTCCATATAACCACCCGTTAAATAATCTCCGCAGTAAGACACATTTTTCTGATCTGATTCTGACAATAATTTTTTTACTTTTTCAGCATGGCCGAACGGATGAAAAGGTACTGCAGAGGCATGATAAGTCACCTTCACCTCTTCTATCCAATTTGAAAAACCCGGAAATAAATGTTGTTCTAATTCCCGAATGCACAATTGTATAATCTCATCTTGTGTTAATCCGATTAATTTCAGAGAATTCGGATAACAAATCCACGGCTGTATCACCGCTTTTCCAGAAGGCACCATGTGTGGATTTTTTTGAGATGCATCAATTACCATATCAACGATACTTCCCTTTGATTTATCCAAAATATAAGACCACACTTTTTTTTGTAGTGGTCTATCTAAAAAGAAAGTAGGCAAAATAAAGCTGGGGGCTTGAATATGTTTAAAAAAATCATGCTCAACTTTCCATTCTGTTGGCAATAAATGAGAAACGGCAGGCGCTGCAGTAGCAACAATCACATGATCTGCCGCTATTTCGCGATTATTAATTAATATTCCAGTGACACGATTATTTTTAGTCATTAATTTATCTACCGGAGTTTCAAAATCAATATCCAGATGCGATGCTAGTTCATGATGCAAGGATGCAACACCCGTAGACAAACTAAGATAATGCGTCATTAATACAATTTTGATTAGACGTTGTAGTTGTATATCACCCATATTAGCAATATCGGCATCCACCAAAGCACCTGCCAATGTAATTGAACGCAAAACATATTTTGAAATCACATCAGCCTGTTTGCTCGGATCAATCAATCGATCTTTGCTATGACAATCACGCAAACCAAAAATTTGACTCTGCTTTGTCTGTAAAATATTTTTTATTAAAAAAACCAGCGCGCGAAGATTGTTTGATAAACCAACCGTTTTGAGAAAAGGTAATTGTTGATTCAATAAAAATGATCCCTCTGCATTTGAAAATTGTGTGTAACCGATAATTTTATACAGTTTTTTTTCAAATCCATTTTCTTTTAACAGTTTTAGGCCACGCTTATAATTGGTGTGATAATATTGCGTACCCACATCAACAACAGCATCTTTATGGTGTAAAATTTGTGATCGTCCGCCAGCACGATCCGATGCTTCAAACAATTTAACCTCATGTCCTTTTTTTGCGTAAGCCGTTGCAGCCGCTAAACCGGAAAGACCCGCACCGATAACGATTACTTTCATATCTCATCCCTTAATATTATGATCATACTGTTTTGCTATAAGGCTGATCACATGCAAAAAATTTTACATCTCATTCCATCATTAAAATTTGGCGGTGAAGAACGTTTTTTGCTCGATATTTATCCTTTTTTAGACAAAAAATTTGAGCACATTATTTGTCCATTCTTGCACGCAGGGCAATGGTATCATCAAGATCTTAATCTAGATCATTATAAAAATAATCGTTTTTGGCTTTCTGTTTTTCAATCAGAGAAATTAGGGGTGACTATTTTAAAACCCTATTTACTATTTTTTTATTATACTCATCGCGCTCGCAAAATAATACAAAAAGAAAAACCAACGATAGTAATATCGTATACAGTGCAAGCCGCTATCGCCACTTATGTGTCTCATTTTTTTTCTAGAAAAAAAAATTTCTTTTGGTACGCACGCGTTGGCAATCAAATGGATCATCCCGCATTACTACAAAAAATTTTTCGCACTAAATGGACTTATCGTTATTCAAAAATGCTGATTAATTCGGTATTAAAAAAGGTATTTTCAACAGCAGACTCCATTATTGCTGTTAATTCTTTTTTAATTCAAAAAACAGCAGCTACTTATAAACTATCAACGGAAAAATTTTTTTTTCTTCCCTGTTGTTTGCCGCCAGAAAATAATGGTCTGCAAGACCATTCGTACAAATTAATAGACGGTGATTTTTTAATAACAATAGGTCGACTTGAATATCAAAAAGGATTTGATTTTTTAATTAACACTTTCGTCAATTTTTCACGAGCATATCCAACCATAAAATTATTGATTGTTGGAGACGGATCTCAACGAAAAGAATTAGCACAATTAATCAAACACCATCAATTAACTGAAAAAGTATTTTTACCTGGATTTATTGCCCATCCTGAGCGGTTGATCTCAAAAGCTTTGTTTTGTTTAATTCCTTCTCGAACAGAAGGATTTTGCAAAGTCGTTATTGAGGCGATGGCTGAACGATCCATCGTGATTGCGAGCAATTGTGATTTTGGTCCACGGGAAATTATTCAAGATAATATCAACGGGATATTATTTGAAAATGAATGCGGTAAATCATTATTGCGTGCCATGAAAAATGTGATGGAGATGTCGGAAGAGAGTAAAAATCACTTAAAAAAAGGGGCTTATCAACGATCGCTTGAATACACACCACAGCATATTACCAGCATGTTAAACATACACCTTACGAAAACCGCTCAGAACATAATTCATCATCCACTTTCTCTCTAAATAAAAAGAAACGAAAAGAAACAGAATCGCTACTGTACATTGCCAATCAACATTATTTTGATTAGCAAGCAGTATTTCAACACACAAATACAACACATACAAAAATAATGGCGCATAATAAATTTTAAAAGAATAATACCAAAATCCAATCACAAATCGTGTTAAGAAAAATACGCCGAAACTAATGGCATTGGCAATAGCAGCACCTTGCACGCCCCAAAAAGGAATAAAAAAATAACAGGCAATCATATTTGTCAAAAGACATAATATGGATATGGGAATATTCCAATAGGTTTTTTTGCTTTTAAGAATACCAACAGTCACAATATCAGACAGTCCATAAAAATAAATGGACAATAACAACCATCCAAAAATATTTTCAGCAGCACGAAATGCATCGCCTAAAAATAAACCCAATAAAGGCTTGAGCAATAATAGCAAAGAAATAATAACTGTAAAACTCCACAAGACTTGATGAAATGTATTGTGAAACACTTTCTTTCCTTTGAGGGGCATTTCTTCTAATAGTTGATGACAGCGAGGCATCCAAGCCACTATAAAAATAGATCTGATCGTTTCTAGTGGCATACTCAATACAAATGCAGCTGAATAAATCCCTAACGCATCCGCAGTAGAGAACTTCAATAATAAAAATTTATCCACATTAAAAGAAATCCACAGTAAACTACCGGAAAAAATAAATGGGGCCCCATAATAAAATAATTTTTTTATAGAATGATATTGTAATTGCCTAAATAATTCGATTGGAAATTTCCACGTGTTTTTATAAAAAAAAATTAACGCAGCGCTGCAAACACCTAAAGAAAATAATTGACTATAAATAATGACGGTACTATTTTTTTTTGAAAAAAACAGCAACACCATAATAGCAATTAAAAACGAAGCTTTTTGAAATAGTTGACCTATTGCATACAGCAATGGCTTCTCACACAACCGGGGGAGTAATGACGAAAAAATTTGCAAGATAAAAACAATTTCGCCAATCGTTATTAAGCACCAAACCACCCAGCCCCGTAAGTGAAAAAAAGCACTCATATAATTTGTAAAAAAAGACCCGATCAAGAAAACAGTGAGTACGCCGAGTGCTACAAAAAACAGGCAGCAATATAATAGCAAGGGGATGTTATCCTGATAATTTTTATCATAAAAATAACGCAAAAATACCCGATCCATTCCAACACTACCGACTGCGGAAACCATTGCAATCAATGAAACAAATAACATTCCCATTCCGTATTCGGACGGTGAGAGCGTGTGTGTCAGTAAAAAACTAGCAACAAGGGACATCGTTGCCGAGATAACACCGACCGACAAATAGATACTCAATGTGCGCAGCATGTAAAAATACCCAACCCGATGCCATTGACATCAAAAATAACCTATGTGAGAGTACTACGCCAAATGAATTGGTATTGATGATGAAAAACACTATCGCTCTTAGAAAATCTCCCGTTTTTTTTATTCCCAATATTTTGGACTATATTCGAATTGCATTGCTGATCATTGCAATATTTATTTTTTCTATACATCCATGGATTGCAATTTGGTTATATGTTGCTAATTCAGTATTGGATATGCTAGATGGCACATTGGCTCGCGCATTGAACCAACAATCACAGTTAGGTACATTATTGGATTTTTCGATAGACAGGGCATCCATCACTATTCTACTGGCCAGTTGTGTGTGGGCTTATCCGCATTTATTCAGTTTATTTGTCGCTGTAGTAGCATTAGACATCGCTAGCCATTTTGCTATTTGCTATGCGAGCGCCTGCAAAGGCGGATCTCACTTACACTTTATTTCTAATGGATCAGCATTACTGGCTTTGTTTTCTCAAAAAAGTATCGTGCGTTATTTCATTTGCACTAGTCACGATATTTTTTTTGCCCTCTTTCTTCTTTATTTTCTGACACCATCGCATTACTGGTTAACATTGTGGATTCTGACCAGTCCAGGGATGTTAATGAAAACGTGGGTACACTTTGAACAATTTTACTTGGCAACTAAATTTGCAGCATCTTGTTAATCTATTTTCTGCAGTTTTTACGACTTTTTCAGAAACCCTAAAAAAACAGCCACTCTGTCGGCGGCTGTTTTTTCAAAAGACAGTAGTTAGATAACCGTAACATCTTCCGCTTGGAATCCTTTGTCGCCCTTCACTACTGTGAATTCGACACGATCACCTTCTTGCAATGTTCTACGTCCTGATGCCTTAATTGCTTTATGATGTACAAATACATCAGCACCGCCCGCATCACGTGTAATAAATCCAAAACCCTTTTGATCGTTAAACCATTTAACGACACCTGTTTCTCTTGCCATAAAACTAACCTATAAAAATTGGGTGTTACCACCGTTATAAAAAACAACAACAGAATAATAACAGGATTAATCAAAAAATAAAACACTGTGTTGAAGATTGTGAATAATGGGTCTGCCATATTATGTACACCTGATTTATGCCATCATTAAGTTATGACAATTCACCTTACATTTATTCTGCTGGTGGTTTTCTTGGCGCTGGTATTTGATTTCACCAATGGATTTCACGACGCCGGTAATTCCATTGCGACAATTGTGGCTACCAATGTATTAACACCGCTACAAGCCGTCGCATGGGCAGCATTTTTTAATTTTATTGCATTTTTATTTTTTAAATTATCAGTTGCAAGCACCATGGGTTCAGGCTTGATTCATCAATCTTATGTTGATTCTTATTTAATTTTTTCGGTTGTTGTGAGCGCAATTATTTGGAATATCGTGACATGGTTTTACGGATTACCATCAAGCTCTTCGCACGCTTTGATTGGTGGTCTAGCCGGTAGTGCGCTTGCAAAAGGAGGTGTTCATGCGCTCGTTTTGTCAGGTTTTATTAAGGTGATTGCCGCCATTATTTTATCTCCGATCATCGGAATGTTGTTTGGATATCTGCTAACCGTTATCGTAAATTACTTTACAATAAAAAACACCGAAGCAATCAATCATTATTTTTTTAAATATGTTCAACTGATCTCTTCCGCGTTATTGAGTCTCACGCATGGTGGAAATGACGCACAAAAAACAATGGGCATTATCGCTGTCTTACTTTATTCAAGTGGATATCTTGGAAATCATTTTCATGTTCCGTTTTGGATTGTCATTGCTTGTCATTTTGTTATTGCGCTAGGAACCCTGTTTGGTGGTTGGCGTATTGTACATACCATGGGAAAAAAGATCACACAGTTAAATACGTTACGTGGCACCTGCGCAGAAACAGGCGCTGCAATCGTTATTTTTGCGGCAACCGATTTGGGAATACCTATTTCAACAACACAAACCGTCACGGGTTCCATTGCAGGCGTGGGTCTTTCACAGAGTTTTTTTGGTGTTCACTGGCCAACCATGAGTAAAATATTTCTCACGTGGATCGTCACGATTCCCGTCACTGCGCTGATTGCAGCAGGAATGATGCTGTTGTGATCTGTCATTGAACAAGAAAAAATGGTAAATTCCCACTCGCGATTTTTGAAATCTTAATTTTAGGGCTAAAAATGTCTAAGCGGTTACTAACAATTTTGTCTATCATTCTAATCAGCCTGTTCGCAGAAAACGCATTGGCAGAAAATTATTTTGTGGTTGAAAAAAATAGTCGTTCTGTACATCATTCATCAAGTCAACCTAACCCAAATGAAATTGACGGTTTACCCAAACCCATTTTAAAAGCAGCCATCAATGCTTATTTATATGCAATAAAACAAAACGATGTGCGCAACTTATCCATGCTAACCATTGTTGATTTCAACAAACCATCCTACGAAAAAAGATTGTGGGTAATTGATTTGCACAACAAACACATCATTATGAATATTCATGTTGCTCAAGGCAGAAACTCAGGAAAAATTTATCCAACCCATTTTTCAAATGATCCTAATTCACATGAATCATCATTGGGTATATTCACAACGTATGGACAGGAATATCACGGCGCATTTGGAAAATCTTTGCATGTGAGAGGATTAGAATCAGATATTAATAGTAATGCATTATCTCGCGGTATTGTCATTCATTCTGAGTGGGACATCACGCCAAAATTTATTAGAACAATGGGTTATGCAGGAAGAACGTGGGGTTGTTTTGCAGTAAACCCCGATCACATTAATCGAATCATTGAATTACTACAGGATGATTCTGTTTTATTTGTTTATGCGTCACCTGAAAAAGAGGATCCACTGGTTGCGCATCCTCTATCATCTGAAGGTGAAAAATTATATCAAGAGATTATTCAAACGAATTCAAATCCATTAGTGCGGTTTTTTGAGACATTTTGATTCTGAAACACAACTAAATCGACACCTATTTTGAATGACCGCGATTTACGCGTTTTGCTACTTCATTAATAAAAGTTTTGTCGTGTAGCAAAGTTGATTTAATTTCTGTGACGTTATCAGAACCACTATGCGGCTGATCAATCATCTGTCTTAACGCCTGATTAATCTGTGTTTGGTAAGGGAGTGCACCTTTGGCATTCGATTCTGACTTAAAATGTTCGATAACATCTTTATCAAGAGAAATGGTAATACGCACTTTTGCGTGATCTGCTTTTTTTGCTCGAAGAGCAGGAAGCATGCCACGCCTTTTAATTTTCAATTTTTTTAAATTATATTCTGCTTTCATAGTCTTTTATTTCTTGTTTGGTTGCCAATCTTGCTGAAATCACACGTATCTTTT
Source organism: Gammaproteobacteria bacterium RIFCSPHIGHO2_12_FULL_39_24 (assembly GCA_001802455.1). Lineage (GTDB taxonomy): Bacteria > Pseudomonadota > Gammaproteobacteria > Coxiellales > Coxiellaceae > 2-02-FULL-42-43. The sequence goes on along the minus strand of MGXZ01000023.1, from coordinate 971 downwards.
CACCGCGAATCGTATAACAGGTTAGCAAAACCCTGTGGCGATTCGATTTTGCAATCATAATTTCGCGATCTTCCTCGTCACTATGATCTGGATCATAAAAAGCAATCTGGTATGGATCATAAAAACACGTGATCGCCTCATCAAATGTAACCAAATGCTTCTTCGCGTTCGTCGCGGATTTTTTGTAGTCCCATTCAAATTCCATATTATATGTATATCATATGTATTCAATACATTCAAGTAAAATAACAATACAAGGTGACTTTAAACCGTTTTCAAAATATTGCTCTATTTTAATTTCAACAAAACATACAGCGCACCTGCACCGCCCTGTTTTCCCTTCGCGGAGTGAAATGCGAGCACGGCAGCATGACTGCGAAGATAATTATTCAGTAGATTTTTAATCACGGGTTTATTATCAGCAGAATAATGACCTTTCCCATGAATAATACATACCACACGAAAACCACTATTTTGACAGTGTTTTATGAAATTTTCTGTTGCATAAATAGCTTCATCAACGGTATGTCTATGCAAATCTAATGTCGATTCTGCGCATATTTTTCCTCTTCTTAATTGCGCTGAGCGCTTGTGCTGCACACCCGTGTGTGTAAAAGAAATAATATCTTCGCTATCAACCTGAGGTTGCTGATCATGAAAATCAAATATAATTTTACGCTCATTGCGTGATTCATCTTTTGCTTTTAGAGAAAATTTTTGTAGAGAATAATTTTTCTTTTCTAACATATCGCGGTGAGATGATTTTAATGGTTTGACATCCGAGACTGCTTTTTGAAAAATATCACGATCTTCATCTGAGATTTTTTTGTGTGTCATGAATGTATCCAATGTGGCGAGTTTTAACGGAATTCTGTTGGGTATAGCGCTATCCATCTCAAAACACCAATTTAATTCCTACCGTGAGATAGTTTACGGTCAACATAGATATCAACGCAAAATGTCTGTTGAGG
>MGXZ01000022.1 GCA_001802455.1 Gammaproteobacteria bacterium RIFCSPHIGHO2_12_FULL_39_24 | reverse complement strand
CAGTGTACTTTTTAACTGTTCTTACCATTTCAAACACCTCTTTGTTATTTATATTCTAACAAATTGGTGTCCACTGAAACGAGGGAAGATTATCGAACAATACTTTCACTGGTTCGCTCAGATGTATTTTATGAATCACTCCCCCTTTCGAGTTTGCAGCAGGCACAATCCACAGTGAATTATCAAAATTAAATTCACCCCACTTTGCTAGCCGAAGCTCAGATGTGCGAACACCGGTGAGCAAAATAATTTTGATCGCTATTTTAATTTGAGGTGACATTTGGTTTTTATCATCATCAAGAAACACCCATATTTTTTTGATTTCACTTAAACTTAAAACACGCTCACGCGGCTTTTCAATTCCTCCTGATATCACGAGATCGAATACCGCCTGCAGGATTACGCATTAAATTTCCGCGGCTCCCCGCGGCTTGCCGCGGGGAGGTTCATTTATTGAGGTGCGACTTCTTGTTATAATAAAAAATTGTCACTGTTTCAAGATAATTCATCATCGATAGTACGGAGAAAAATAACATGGCCATAGACTTATCTTCTCAAAAAATAAGTGTCTTTCCATTTTTAATCATTGGTTTTGTTGTCGGTGGTTTGCTCGCGGCATTAACCCACGCTGATCTTCACGCTTTTCCATTTGCTTTTCTTCCGCACATCAAAGATATCAATACCAGCATTTCCATTCGTCTTCTCCTGTATTATTGGGTTGGATTTTATGGGCTGATGTTTTTACTCGCTTATCCTAACAAATGCACTACTATAAAACTATTTTTTACCACATTTTTACCCAGTCTTTTAGCAAGCTTGCCATTTTATTGGCAAAGCAATTCTGTTTTTTTTCCATTCACGCTGATGTGTTTTTCAGCTTACGCATTAAATGCATTTCACATTCACTATCACGCCAAACAATTTCATTTTTCATACGAAACATTATTTCATGCCGTGTGGGACACATTTATTAAATTAATGATCACGTTGTTTTTTGTTATTCTATGTTGGGCGATTATATTTGTTTCTGCAGAATTATTTAAAAATATCGGCGTCACGTTCATTCGCGAATGGATTTCAAAAACATGGTTTGACGCATTCACCACCGCTATTTATGTTAGTATTGGATTATATATTACTACCAAAATAAATTTGGTGGTGCGCACCATGCGAATGGTTTTATTGTATATTTGCCAATATTTATTCGTGCCACTGGCGATTATGAGTATCTTATTTATCATTACATCGATCATCATGCTAAAACAACACAGTATGGTTTCGAGCAATTCATTTCTACTATTGTTTATTGCATTTTGGAGCGTAGTATTTTTCAACGGGGTCTATCAAGATGGTGCAACGCCACTGCCCTATCCTCGCTATCTACTCTGGATTTGTCGCATTTTTCTGTGCATCACGCCTGTTTTCAGCGTAATGGCGATGATAAAAATTTATTATGGTGATCGCCACGGTATTCTACTCAATGGCTTAACGCCGGATAATGTTACCGCTTTGATTTATGCTGGATTATTGCTTATTTACAATCTCACTTATGCAGTAATCGCAATCAGTCGCAAAAAACCGCTGTTTAAATCCATCGAAAAAGCCAATTTTATCCTCGCCATCATCCTCATTCTCTGTGCGCTCTGTGTTACTTACCCCATCATAGACAACCATATGTTCTTTAAACAACACCATAATTTCTCTGACTGGAAAATTAAGATACAATGAGATTGAGGACACTGCTACTAGCGCCACTGGGTATGAAATTATGTATAGGGATACCACGATGTATAAAGAGTTTTTTCAGTTAAAAGAAAATCCTTTTAATGTCACTGCGGATTCCAGTTTTTTCTTTCCCAGCGCTTCTCACGCTGAAGCATTTTCACATCTCACTTTTGGTATTGAACAACGCAAGGGTATCATCGCGATCACGGGAGAAATCGGAACGGGCAAAACCACATTGTGCCGCACCTGGCTCAATGGTCTCCATAATCATATCAAAACGGCTTTCATTTTAAACCCTAAATTTTCCGATGAAGAACTATTAAAAATAATTCTTCAAGATCTCGGTATCAGCGACAATTATAAAACTAAATTTGAGTTAGTGACTGCATTGAATGAATATTTACTGGTAGAGTCAAGTCAAGGCCACAACGTGGTGATTATTATTGACGAAGCACAAAATTTATCTGTTGAGCAACTGGAAAGCATTCGTTTACTATCCAATCTCGAAACTGAAAAAGAAAAATTATTGCAAATCGTTTTAGTAGGACAACCTGAACTTGAAAAGAAATTACAACTGCCCGAATTAAGACAATTAACGCAACGCATCGCTGTTCGTTATCGTGTTGACCCATTATCCAAAAAAGAAGTACGCGAATATATCGAGCATCGTTTAAAATTATGTGCAATGAATCCCTATGCAGGTCCACAAGTTCAATTTACCAATCCAGCGTTTTCCGCAATTTATCGACACACGCGTGGAAAACCACGCATGATTAATATTCTTTGCGATCGCGCATTACTCGCTGGATTTGTAAATGAAACAGACACAATTCGCTATCGAATGATTCGGCGATGCGTGAAGGAGTTGTTTTTATTATGAGCTTGATTGATGAGGCACTCAAAAAAACACAATCATCTCTTAAAAACACGCAACGACCTCATTCTGTATCCACTTCAGAATCAATAGTATCCAGAGCGACTGCCACCAGTGCCATGCACGCCGGAATGATTCCCAATCAATTCATCAAACCACGCCGCACAAAAAAATCTTTTGCGTTTCCCAATATGACATTCAATCTGCATTGGATTATTTTTAGCGTCGCATCGATAATCAGTATTAGTCTCATCATTTTTATGTTAATGCATTTTCATAGTATCACGGATCGCTATGTTAATTTTTACAGCAATCTATTTTCTCAGCACAAAACGCAGCGGGTCATCACTCAGCCTGTTATGAATGAAACCATGCCACTCACTCTCAGCGGAACCATGCGCATTAATAATAAACGTGTCGCTTTAATCAATGGAAATTTATATCGTGTTGGTGAGGTGGTTAATGGCTATAAAGTTAACGCCATTCAGTATGATCATGTCACGCTACTCAACCCACAAACACATCAAATCCGAACTCTCGTACCAGAGCTCATCCAATAGTTATTTATCCCGCTGATTCACAATACTTTTCTTAAATGAACAGATCCGATATCATATCTCTGTTTTTAACATTTTTCACAACCAAAAGGAGTTCTTCGCGTGAAAAATAGTGCTGATATGGATGAAGCGGCCATCACAATTGAAGCAAATGATGAAAACAATGTTGGCTGCCAAGTAAGACGTAAAATTGAAGATTATCTCGAACGCCGACGCTGCAAGGATGAGCTAGGCGATCTCGCAGATAAAATGGAATTAGCAGAGTAACATCAAACAGCGTTTCGTTTTTGCGAAACGCTGTTCTTATTCTTTCTGTTCTTTTGTTTTTTCTTCCGCTGGTTTTTGTGCTGTCTTTTCTACTTTTACCGAATCCCGCAACGTTTGAACAGCTTGAAATATGCCATTTAAAAGCTCATTTATTTTATTTAATTTTTTAATCTGCTCTTGTTGCGCATCAGTTATTTCTTTTATTAACGTAGTTAATTGCGCGATTTTCAAACCCAGCGCATCGTCAGGATCGACAGTCGGCGTGCCACCAGCTGGATTGATCATGGACTTCAAACTATCCATCAAACCACCCATGTTATCTTTCAATTTATTCAAATCAAATTTATTGTCAGCCATACGTTTCTCCTGTGTTTTTATAGGCGAAATTATAGCACATAAATTAATGTTCAATTTCCTCGACCACCAACTGCAAACGGGTACGTCCACGATATTCGTTGGTATCAAGGCGATAAGCCATTCTAGCTTGTGTAATACGATGATTCGGCCATTGATTTACATTCACTTGAAATGCAATGGCATCTAACAATTGCGTGCTATGTTTAGGCTGTAAAACCAGCTTCAAATGATGATTACCCACTAATCGCTGTGAAACAATAGTAAACTCATTATCGAAAAGCGGCTCGGGAAAATACTGACCCCATGGTCCTGCATCTTTAAGTAACTCCGCATTTTCCAGCATAAAATCATCAGCCGATAATTCACCATCTGTTTCAATCACGCGAAATAATTTATTTTCATCTAAATAACGTTCGATAGTTTTCTCAAAAACAGTACTGAATTCACGGAAATCTTTTAATCTAATACTTAAGCCTGCCGCCATGGCGTGACCACCAAATTTGGATAATAAGGTTGGGTATTGTGTTGCAATTTCATCTAACATATCTCGAATATGCACACCCATTATTGATCGCGCCGATCCTTTTAAATTTTCTTCATCTGCTTTTGCAAAAGCAATCACAGGACGATGTAATTTATCTTTGACGCGAGAAGCCACTAATCCAATAACACCTTGATGCCAACTTTCATCATACAAACAAATTCCTAGTGGTAATTTTTTTTCTAAATCAAGTTTATCAACAACATCAAATGCTTGTTGCTTCATTTCTTGCTCAATGACACGACGCTCAATATTCAATTGATCCAGCATGTTCGCCAACTCAAGCGCTTGATCAAAATCACTGGAAATCAGGCAATTAATGCCTAATGACATATCATCTAATCTTCCCGCTGCATTTAATCTAGGACCAATTGAAAAACCCAAATCCATCGCAGATAATTTTTGTGGAGAACGTCCAGCGATTTGCAACAAAGCACGAATACCTGGCCTAACCAGATTCGCACGAATGCGTTGCAATCCCTGATGCACTAAAATACGATTATTTTTATCCAGCGGCACCACATCCGCAATAGTGCCCAATGCCACTAAATCCAATAATGCAGCCATATTTGGTTTAGTGATATTATTTTTTGAAAAATAATTTTGCGTATCCAGCGCAGCACGCACGGCTAACATCACATAAAAAATAACGCCAACACCTGCGAGTGATTTACTTTGAAAAAGATCTTCTTTGCGATTCGGATTCACAATCGCATAAGCATTCGGTAATTGCATACCTTGCAAATGATGATCCGTCACAATCACATCAATGCCATATTCATTGGCACGCATAACACCATCAATACTGGCGATACCATTATCAACGGTGATAATTAAATCAGGTGATTTTGTTTTTTTGGCAAGCTCAACTATTTCTGGTGTTAACCCATATCCAAATGTAAATCGATTAGGAACGAGAAAATCCACATTTTTCGCACCAAATGAGCGCAATGCTATCAGCGCAACTGCTGTGCTGGTTGCACCATCCGCATCAAAATCACCGATAATTAAAATAGTTTCTTGATTGAGAATCGCCTCTATCAAACGCGCTGCTGCTTTTTCACTATCCATCAAATCACGAAATGGCAATAATGCCGAAAGCGATCGATCGATGTCAGCAATAGATCGTACATCTCGTGCAGCATAAATTCTCTGTAATAAAGCAGGTATTGACGATAAGGTGGCCAGTTTATTTTGTTCGTAGGATCGACGCATAATTTTTTTTTGCATTGTTGGCCTATCCCTAATCACTTCCGTTTGTTTTTGCGTTATCATACAGCAGATGTGAGTGTGAGTGTGAGTGTGAGTAAATCATGATGACTCTAAATTTTTATCAACAACCTTTTCCTGTTATCGATCTTGACGATCACACCATTTTGCGTGAACAAACGCTTGAAGATACCGAAGATTTTTTTCGTTACTATACTGATCCTGATGTGGGAAAATATATTCTTGCAACCAAGCCAGCAACATTGCTCGAAGCCAGTAAAGAAGTGCAATATTGTCGAAATTTATTTTATTCAAAGCAAGGAATTTACTGGACGATCGCAAAAAAAAACGATAACCGTATGATTGGCGCAATTGGATTGTATACAAACAACGCGCATCATCGCGCAGAAATCACATATGATTTAGCGAAGGAATATTGGCGACAAGGCATTACACGAAAAGCAATTCAAGCGGTTATTCAGCATGCTTTTAAGAATATGTCCATTTCACGTATTGAAGCCGTCACGCGACATGAAAATAGCGCATCCATTTATTTACTCAAAAACGTTGGGTTTGTTCACGAAGGAACACTCAAAAATTATCGCTATTTTGACGGAAAAACATGGGACATTGAGATGTTTGCGATTTGTAATGAAAACAAATGATGGGGAGAGTACGATGTTGACACAAGCCACTTATATCTGGATCGACGGCGCTGAACCAACACAAACATTGCGTAATAAAATGCGCGTGTTATCACATCCCAAAAATGAAATGACATTAAAAGATTTTCCAGAATGGGGTTTTGATGGTTCATCAACCAATCAAGCATGCGGTCACGAATCAGATTTAATTCTACAACCGGTGTTTTTTACCAACGATCCCATTTTGGGAGGCGCGAATTATTTGGTACTCTGCGAAGTATTTAATCCGGATCGCACACCGCACGTTTCCAATAAACGCGCGAAATTACGCGAAATAATGGAAAAAGTGAGTAAGCAAGAACCCTGGATTGGTTTCGAACAAGAGTATACTTTGTTTCGCGGCACACAACCGTTAGGCTGGCCTGATCGCGGTTATCCTGCACCGCAAGGACCATTTTACTGCGGCGTTGGCGCTGATGAAGTATTCGGACGCGACATGATTGAAGAACACACGCGCGCATGCCTTGAAGCAAACCTCATGATTTATGGCACCAACGCAGAAGTGATGCCCGGACAATGGGAATTTCAAATTGGATATCGTGGAGTTAATACTGAGTCAGCAGATCCACTCACCGTATGCGATCATTTGTGGGTTGCGCGTTGGTTGTTGTATCGCATTGGCGAAGAATTCGATATTTCCGCAAAACTACATCCGAAACCAGTCAAAGGTGATTGGAATGGTGCTGGAAAACACACCAATTTTTCGACAAAAGCAACGCGTGATGTCAAAACAGGTATGAAAGCGATTCACGAAGCCATTGAAGCGCTCAAAGCAAATCACGAAGCGCACATTCAAGTGTATGGTCATGGCATTGAAGAACGCTTAACAGGTCGACATGAAACAGCGAGCTACAAAGAATTTTTGTCTGGGGTGGGGCATCGTGGTGCGTCCGTGCGAATTCCACTGAATGTGGCACAACAAGGTTGTGGTTATTTAGAAGATCGTCGTCCATGCGCAAATGCTAATCCGTATGAAGTGGCTTATATGCTGGTAAAAACGATTTGCTGTTCGTTGAAAGGAACAGTTTGATTTCTTCATAAATTTTAGTACAGCGCCCTCTCTTTGAACGCTTACCAACGCTTACCGTGGAGCGATCTACATTATGATCGGAAACAAAAAAATCGGCTTATTTATTCTAACGATGTTTATCGTTGGATCGATCGACAGCCTCAGAAATATGCCCTCCAACGCCATGTTTGGCGCACCACTCATTTTCTTTTTTATTGCCGCCGGTATTACTTTTTTATTACCCATCGCTTTAATTTCAGCTGAACTCACTTCTTATCATCCTGAACGAAATGGCATCTATCAGTGGATCAAAGAAGCTTTCGGCGAAAAAACGGCTTTTGTGGGAGTGTGGTTACAATGGGTTAATACAGCAACCTGGTATCCGAGTATTTTATCATTTATCGCAGGCGGAATTGCTTTTTTAATTAGCCCTGCATTGTGCAGCAGCAAAATTTTTTCTGTTATCGTTATTTTAACGGTGTTTTGGGGATTAACGATTTTATCATTAAATAATTTTTCCATCTCAGCGGGTTTTGCAACACTGTGTACCATGATGGGATTTTTAATTCCTTTTTGCGTCATGGTAGCGCTCGCTGTCATGTGGAAACATGACAACCATCCCATCCAAATTCATTTGCACTGGCACACCATCATTCCAAAATTTTCAAATGTTAATGATTGGATATCGCTAACCACTATTATTACTGCGTTTTTAGGCATGGAATTGGCAACAGTCAATGTACACAACATTAACAATCCAAAAAGAAATTATCCCGTTGGGGTATTGCTCGCTTCCGCCATTATTTTAATCACCATGATTTTTGGCTCTCTAGCAATTGCATTGGTGATCCCACAAGAACAAATTGGGTTGACGACCGGTATTTTTCAAACCTTTCAATATTATCTCACCGCGTTTCATTTAAAATGGCTTGTGGTGATTATGTCTGTGTTGGTTATTTTTGCGAGCATTGGTGAAATGATTAATTGGATTATTTCTCCCGCACGCGGAATGCAACAAGCAGCAGAAACCGGCAATTTACCCGCATTGTTTTCTAAAAATAATAAACACGATATGCCGGCACATATTCTTATTCTACAAGCTATTTTAGTGTCGCTGGTTTGTCTTGCATTTGTTTTATTTAAAAGCGTGAATGATATTTATTGGTTACTCACCGATTTATCGACTGAATTATATGTAATGATGTATGTGCTCATGTTTCTGTCCGCAATCGTTTTACATTACAAACACAGGCACATTGAAAAACCATTCTCAATTCCCGGTGGCACACCCATGAAATGGATTTTATGCTTGTTCGGATTACTCAGCTGCATGATTACCTTAATTATTGGATTTATTCCACCGAGTAATTTACATTTTGGCAGCATCTGGCATTACGCTGCTGTGTTCGCTGCAGGATTAATTATTTTGTGTGCACCGGGGTTGGTGTTAATGAAGCGCGGTTAAGAAAGAGCTTTTTAAAATTTTGACTGGTAATGTCCGCTACCGTTTCTACTGAAATATTTTTTATCTCCGCAATTTTTTCAGCAACATATTTAATATATTTCGGTTCATTCGTTTTTCCACGAAATGGAACGGGCGCTAAATATGGTGAATCGGTTTCAATTAACATTTTTTCCAACGGCACCTGTTTCACCACTTCTACTAATTCCAGCGCATTTTTAAAGGTGATAATACCTGAAAAAGAAATGTAAAAATTTAAATCCAAAGCGGCTTTGGCCATTTCCACACTTTCCGTAAAACAATGCATCACGCCCCCTACTACTTGCGCATTTTCTTCACGCATGATATTAACCGTATCGTCACGCGCATTGCGTGTATGAATAATTAATGGTTTTTTTGCTTGTATTGCTGCACGAATGTGATCACGAAAACGTCTGCGCATCACTTCCAGTTTGTCAGAATGATAATAATAATCCAAACCGGTTTCACCGATCGCCACCACTTTTTTATTTTTTGCAAACTCAACCAGTGTTTCAACTGATAAATCATCTTCTTCTTTTTCACTAGGATGCGAACCCACGCTCGAATAAACACAATCGTATTTTTCCGCTATTGTTAAACAGGTTTGCGCGGAATCCATATCAATGGCAACACACAGCATCGCATCAACGCCAGCCGCTTTGGTGTCATTCATCCAGCAATCAAAAACAGTTTGATCTTTATAAACATCCAGCATGTAGGGATGGCAATGTGAGTCAATGAACATAATTTTCCCACTCAATAAAAATATCTTCCAGGCACAATTGCTGATTTAAATTAATGCCTTTTGAAATCATTAATTTTTTATCTAATAATTTCTCGATAAATTTCTGTAATTTTTTAGGTGAAATAGGAGACGCCATTTTTTTTAATTTTTCATCAACATCATTATTCACAATCCATTTTTTGTCAGCACCAAACTGCGCACGAGAAATATCGGAACAAATTAAAATCAACTGCTGAAAAATATCCTCTAAATTTATTTTTAACCAGGCTAGATTGAATGCAATTGAATTCACGCGACGAGATTGAATTTGTTCAAGATGATTCAATAACTGATCGCGTAATATCACTGTATTATTTTGCAAACGCAAATCAATATGATCATGTGAAAAAATTAATTTTTGACAGCGACTCGTAATGGTTGCGGGTAAAAGACTTTTTTGATTATCTACTAAAAAAATAATGACGTTTCCTATTGGCTCTTCCAGTGTTTTTAATAACGCATTCGCTGCCGGTAATGGCATGGTGTCGGCTGGCGAAATCACCACCACTTGATATCCACCGGCATGCGCTGTTTTACTTATTTTTTCGCCTAGCTCACGAATCTGATCAATTTTAATGGAATGATTTTTTTCTTGCGGTGCGATAAAAATAAAATCGGGGTGAGTGCTGGCTTGCATTTGTTTGCAGCCACGACAATGGCCGCAATGATTATTTGTATCACACAATAAAAATTCAGAGAATTGTTTTGCAAACGCGGTTTTTCCGGTACCCGCAATTCCTGATAATAAATAGGCGTGCGAGAGGCGATTTTGTTGAAATGCCTGTTGCAATAAATGAAGTTGTGTTTGATTTATCACTCCCACTCCCACTCACACTTTCTTATCTAGCACCTGTTTAATTTGCACCTGCACATTCTCCAGAGATTCGGCCGCATTAATCACAACAAATCTCTCTGGAAATTGTTTTGCGCGCGATAAATACACCGCACGCACACGTTCAAAAAATTCTTTTTTCTCACTCTCAATACGATCTTTTTTTCCACGCTGACGCATGCGCGCTAATCCAATCTCCACTGGCGCATCTAATAACAAAGTAAGGGTGGGTTGCCAATCTCCTTGAACCCAATCAGCCAAGATTTCAATGCGATTGAATAGAATGTGTCGTCCACCACCTTGATACGCAAAGCTGGCATCCGTGAATCGATCAGAAACCACTATTTTTCCAGCTTTTAATGCAGGTTTAATCACTTGTGCAATATGTTGTGCTCTGGCGGCAAACAGTAATAATAATTCCGTGTCAGAAAAAATAACCTCATGGTTATTGGCTAACAATATTTCTCGAATAGATTCGCCGATCACGGTGCCGCCGGGTTCACGGGTAACTACACAGTCCATTTTTTTTTCCGCAAAATAATTTTTAATAAAAGCCAGCGCGGTACTTTTGCCAACCCCTTCACAACCTTCGAGAGTAATGAAATGGCTCATATCTGATTTCTGTACTCCGTCACTTGTTTTTCATGATCCGCATAATCAACGGAAAAGTTATGCCCGCCCGTTCCAGTAGCAACATAATATAAATAATTCGTATCCGCAGGATGCAGCGCAGCAACAATGGATGATTCACTCGGCATGCAAATCGGCGTTGGCGGTAAACCAAAAATTAAATACGTATTGTAAGGTGATTTTGTCTCTAACTCTTTTTTCGTGATCACACCACCAAATGTTTGATTCACAGCATATTGCACGGTCGGATCAATTTGCAACCGCATGTTTTTTTTCAATCTATTTAAAATCACACTGGCAATAATTGGTTTTTCAGCATCTACGGCTGTTTCCCGTTCAATTAATGATGCAACAATCAATGCTTGGTACGCATTTTGATACAATAAATTTGGTGCGCGATTTTCCCAATTTTTTTCCAAAACCGTTTGCATTTTTTGATATGCTGTTTTCAACACAGTCATATCAGAATTACCCCACGTGAAAAAATACGTGTCAGGATAAAACAATCCTTCGAGATTTTTTTGAGTTGATCCGAGTGCTGTTAAAATAGCTTGATCATCTTCTTTATTTACTGTGTGATTAAAATTCTCATCATTCAAAATAGCCTGTCGAATATTGTGAAATGTCCATCCATTGACAATCGTTAAACGATGAACCACCAATCCCGTTCCCGATTTCAGGTTATTTAAGAGCTGCCACGCTGTCAGCGGATAACGAATTTGATATTCACCATATCGCAAATGCCCAACGTTACCCGAAATTTCAACCACCCACTCAAAAAATCCTGGATGACGAATAATATGTTGCTGCACCAATCGCTCAGATAATTGTTGCAAATTTTGATTCGGATAAACTTTGATAGCCGTTTCACTATTTTTAGCAATCAACGGCACGTGAAAAAAACAATATAATGCGCTAACAAAATATAAAAAAAGAAATAGAGCAAAAATGAATAACGTTAACAATATTTTTCTTGGCATAGGTGCAAATGGTCACGATAAATATTTCTTAAATACCAGACTACCATTAGTGCCGCCAAATCCAAACGAATTTGATATCACCACGTCAATAACGGCTTGACGCGCTTCATGTGGAACCAAATCCATATCGCAACCTTCATCAGGATTATCCAAATTGATGGTGGGCGGTGCCACTTGATCGCGAATTGCTAAAACAGAGAAAATCGCCTCCACTGCACCTGCCGCACCCAACAAATGACCGGTCATCGATTTGGTTGAGCTCATCATACAATGTTGCGCATGATTCCCAAGCGCCTTTTTCACTGCCAACACTTCCAATGGATCAGCCATGGTCGATGTACCATGTGCGTTAATATAATCGATATCGCCTGGATTTAATTTTGCATCATGCAATGCATTGGTAATCGCTTGCGATGTGCCGCGTGCATTCGGCTCAGGTGCGGTGGGATGAAATGCATCTGCACTCATTCCGTAACCTGCCAGTTCCGCATAAATTTTTGCGCCGCGTTTTTTGGCATGCTCTAATTCTTCTAAAACTAAAACACCCGCGCCTTCGCCTAAAACAAAACCATCGCGATCACGATCCCACGGCCTACTTGCTTTTTCTGGTGCATCATTGCGTGTCGACAATGCTTTGATAACATTAAATCCACCGATACCTAATTCGGTTGTCACCATTTCTGTACCACCCGCCAACATCACATCTGCATCACCGTAAGCAATCATACGTGCTGCATCACCAATGTTATGCGAGCCCGTTGTACAAGCGGTCACGATAGAAATATTGGGGCCTTGCAAATTATATTTCATTGAAACAAGACCCGGCGCCATATTGACAATGGCACCAATAATAAAAAAAGGAGAAATCTTGCGTGGACCGCCTTGTACAAAAGCATCACGATTTCGTTCAATTTGACCTAATCCACCAATTCCCGCGCCAATTGCACAACCTGCGCGTGATGCATTTTCTTCTGTGATGATCAAACCAGAATCTTCCATCGCTTGTCTTGCTGCTTCAACTGCAAAAAGCACAAACGTATCAAAACGCCGCGCTTCTTTTGGATCTACTGCCAACGATGGATCAAAATTTTTTACTTCCGCAGCAATTTGCGTGGTCATGACAGATGCGTCAAAACGAGTGATATGCGCAACACCGCTTTTTGCAGCTAAAATCGCATCCCACGTTGTTCTAACTGTATTTCCTAGGGAACTCACCATTCCCATTCCCGTTATAACAACACGTCTTTTTATCACGCTTTATTCTCCAGCGCGCTCTTTGATGAAATCGATAGCTTGTTGTACCGTAGTGATTTTTTCTGCTTCTTCATCTTTAATTTCGCAATTGAATTCTTCTTCCAGCGCCATGACCAACTCAACGGTATCCAAAGAATCCGCGCCCAAATCATCGACAAAAGAAGCATTATTTTTTACCTCATCTTCTTTCACGCCCAATTGTTCAATCACAATTTTCTTAACGCGTGCTTCAATACTTGCTGCCATTTTTATAGTCCTCTATTTTCAGTTATCAGTTATCAGTTATCAGTTATCAGTTATCAGTTATCAGTAGATATGAATAATCAAGATTACCATCCGACACACTCACACTGATAACTTTCATCAAAACGCGAATTCTAGCATTCACGCCATATACATTCCACCGTTGATATGCAAGGTTTGTCCGGTGATGTACGCTGACGCATCGGACGCCAAAAATAACACTGCATGAGTGATATCTGAAACGTCACCCATTTTTTTCGCGGGAATTTGCGACAAAATCGCTTCTTGCTGTTTTTCATCTAATTTATCCGTCATATCCGTTTGAATAAATCCAGGTGCAATAGCATTGACAGTAATGCCGACACTCGCCATTTCCGCGGCAACCGCTTTGGTAAAACCAATCATGCCTGCTTTTGCCGCGCAATAATTCGCTTGACCCGGATTTCCAGTTACTGCAACCACTGATGTGATATTAATAATTCGCCCCCAACGTGCTTTCATCATATGACGCAAACACGCTTTTGTGGTGCGATAAACTGCATTTAAATTCGTATCAATGACACGATCCCATTGTTCTGGTTTCATGCGCACAGTCAAATTATCTTCGGTAATTCCCGCATTATTAATTAAAATGGCGGGCGCGCCGAATGTTGATTGAATTGCTTCGAATGCTTTTTCAACAGCAAGCGCATCACATACATTTAAAATAATTCCGTGGCCCGGAATATTTTTTGCACCAGCTTCCGTTGTTGCCGTGCCAATTACCGTTGCATCTTGTTCGTAAAATGTTTTTGCAATCGCATAACCAATACCACGGCTGGCGCCGGTAATAAAAACAACTTTGTTTTTAAATGACATCATATACTCTCACTCACGATTTCTTTCGAAATTCTTTTATTCAACCCACTCAACACTTTCCCTGGTCCGCATTCATAAAATGTTTTCACATGATGGTTAATCATAAATTGAATGGTTTCAACCCAACGCACGGGAGAAATTAATTGACGAATGAGCGCATCACAAATTTTTTCTGGCGCATCATAACTCATCACGTCAACATTGTGAATCACGGGTATCAGTGGTTTTTTAATTGCAACTGATTTTAATTTTTCTGCCATTTTATCCGCTGCATTTTGCATGAGCGCACAATGTGATGGCACACTCACCGGAATTTTTTTCGCTATTTTCGCCCCTTTTTCTTGCGCTAACGCAATGGCTTTTTCAACCGCTTTATTTTCACCGGCAATCACAATTTGTCCAATCGAATTAAAATTCGCAGGACTCACCATTCCCGCAGATGATGCGCTGTTGCAAATTGCAACAACATCTTGATCTGCTAATCCGATAATCGCTGCCATTGCACCAAAACCAGCGGGTACCGCTTCTTGCATAAATTTTCCACGCGCAGCCACTAATGCAATAGCATCTTCAAATTGAATTGCTTCTGCGCATACCAGTGCTGCATATTCCCCTAAACTATGCCCCGCTAAAAACATCGGGGTTTCTGTGTGTGTTAATTTCCAATATTCAAAAACAGCCACATCCGCCGCTAATAATGCAGGCTGTGTCAATTCCGTTTGATCTAATTTTTCAGCAGGGCCATTTTGCACTAAATCCCACAAATCATAACCTAAAATAGATGATGCGTTGTCAAAAATATTTTTCACGCGCGAAAATTTTTCGGGTAAATCAGACAGCATGCCGACAGATTGTGAGCCTTGGCCGGGGAAGAGAATGGCAAACTGTGTCATGTTGTTACTCCATACCCGTTATCAGTTATCAGTTATCAGACATCTCCGAGCAAATACCAGATCACTAATAAACCACCAACGCCGATCCCCACGCAAATCCTGCGCCAAACGCTTCTAATAATAATTTATCACCACGTTTGATTTTATTATTTTTTACTGCAAAATCGAGCGCTAATGGAATCGATGCAGCAGACGTGTTGCCATGTTCTTCAATCGTTAATACTACTTTTTCCATCGGCATGGTTAATTTTTTCGCCATCGCTTGAATGATGCGCATATTCGCTTGATGCGGAATCAGCCAATCAATTTCTGTTTTATCAATACCTGCTTTTGTGAGTGTTTGATCGACAATTTCGCCTAGTTTTGTAACAGCCACTTTAAATACTTCGCTACCTTGCATTTGAATATAATTTTTTGCTTTATCTGAAAACAAAGCACTTTCAGCAAATAACAAATCAGCATATTGTCCATCAGCGTGAATATGCGTTGCAAGCAATCCGGGGTTTTCACTCGCGGAAACAATAACGGCACCCGCACCATCGCCAAATAAAATGCACGATCCACGATCTGTCCAATCTGTCACTGCAGATAATGTATCAACCCCCACCACTAAAACATTTTTTGCCGTACCCGTGCGAATGTATTGATCGGCAATACTCATGCCATAAATAAATCCAGCGCACGCAGCGGAAACATCAAATGCAGGACATTCATTCGTGATACCGAGCTGTTTTTGAATTTCACAAGCAACACTGGGAAACAGGCGATCAGGAGATGCGGTGCCAACCAAAATTAAATCAATATCATTAGGCAGTAATTTTGCTGCTGTAATCGCAGCACGTGCTGCAGCAATCGCCATAGAAGAAGTAGTATCACCACTCTCGCCCACCAAATGTCGACGCTTGATACCAACACGTTGCACAATCCACTCATCGGTGGTATCAACCATTTTTTCCAAATCGGCGTTGGTTAAGATTTTTTTGGGGAGGTAAGAACCCGTACCAAGAATTGTAGAATATACTTTACTCACTCCCACTCCTACTCAGTATATTACCTACTTGTTCTCGAATTAACCCAGGAACATTTTTTTCAATTTCCATAATCGCTTGCTCAATTGCGCAAGCAAAAGCAAATTGATCCGCACCACCATGACTTTTAATTACTACACCATTTAATCCTAAAAAAGTAGCGCCATTTTTTTTGCGTGGATCGATACGATTCTTTAAACGATTTAATACAAGCATTGCGGGTAAAACAGATAATTGGGTTAACCAATTTTTTTTGATTTCTTGTTTGGTAAATTCTGCTATTAATCGTAATGTTCCTTCGCACGCTTTTAATACTGAATTTCCAACGAATCCATCACAAACCACTACATCGGTGTTGCCGCGAAAAATATCATCGCCTTCAACAAAACCAACATAATTAATTTCTTTGCATTGCGATAATAATTGCGCGGCATTTTTGACTTGTTCATTACCTTTGATATCTTCTGAGCCGACATTTAAAAGGCCAACGGAAGGATGCGGCACATTATCAACGGATTTTGCAACCACAGAACCCATTACCGCAAACTGAAATAAATGTTCTGGCGTTGAATCCACATTCGCCCCCAAATCCAATACGCGCACATCTCTACCGCTCATCGTTGGAAAACGCGCTAAAATGGCAGGTCGATCAATTGAGGGTAATGTTTTTAATACAAAACGTGCCGTTGCCATTAATGCACCCGTATTGCCGGCAGAAACACACGCTTGCGCACGACCTTCTTTCACTGCATTAATGGCGATACGCATCGAAGAATCTTTTTTCGAACGGAGTGCAACAGCAGGTGATTCATCCATCATCACCACTTCAGAGGCGGATTGAATTTCAAATCTATTTTTAAGCGCGGAATCAGCTTTTGATAATTCAGGTTGCAATTGATCAACTAAGCCCACGAAAATCAATTTCAAATCAGGGTGTTTTTTTAAAACTGATAATGCAGCGGGAACAGTAACACGAGAACCGTGATCACCTCCCATTACATCAATTGAAATTGTTTTCATTCTTCTTTTTGTGCTTTCGCGATTACTTCACGACCACGATAAAACCCATCGGATGTCATGTGATGGCGTAAATGTCTTTCACCGGTTTCAGCGTCCGTTGAAACACAACGTGCTGTCAAAGCATCATGCGAACGACGCATGCCACGACGAGAACGGGTAACGCGGCTTTTTTGAACTGCCATGATTTAACTCCAAAAATCTGTGTAATTTGAGGTGGGAAGTATAACAGGTTGTTAATTGACTGCAAGATTAAGTGTGCATGGGAGTGAGAGTACATTGCTCATGCTTTGGAATCATTGGAAGAGCCAACAAAATCTCATCTTCAACCGCTTCACACAAGTTAACATGATCATCAGCCATCACAATCGGCTCGTACTGATTTGGTAGTTTTTTAACATGCTCTTCCGATACAACTGGACTTAACAAGAACGAAACGTCCATTTCTAACGGCATTGACGAATTGCATCGCTGACAAATCACATTGACCATTGCGTGAATATTCCCACGAATAAAATAAATACGCGCTTCATCTTGGCCAAATGTTAAATCAACTGTGGCGTGATTATTTTTTTGATCTGCTATTTCCTGCAAACGCGCACAAGTCGCCAGCGATATTTCGCCGCTTAATTGTGTTTTTTGTTTTGCGAGTTTGATTGGATCAACTGTTTTTGGTATTTGCATTTTCTCCCACTCCCGCTCGCACAAATTCTGTTGGTGCTTCAAACACAAATTGCTTCTGTCCTGGCAAGGTAAATACTAGTTTTTCCGCGTGCAAAAATAAACGTTTTTCTCTTAATTTTTCCGAAAATTTTTTATTCATAATACGATCACCATATTTTTCATCACCAATAATAGGGTGATTAAAATGCGCAACATGCACGCGAATTTGATGTGTGCGCCCTGTAATTAATTTTGCACGCAATAAAGTGCGATCTTCAAATTGTTTTATTGGCTCAAAAAGTGTTTCGGATGATTTTCCACCTTCATCCGCAATAACCATTCGTTCGCCACCAATCAATTTATTTTTTGATAATGACAATGACACTTGTTTTTTTCCAAGCCGCCAACTGCCAACAACTAACAACAGATATGTTTTTTCAATCGCATGTGCTTTTTGCAATACTTGTAATGCCAATAATGTCGGACGATTTTTAGCTAACAATAAACAACCTGAGGTTTCTCGATCTAAACGATGCACGAGCGATAAATTTTTAATATCAGGGCGCATAAAACGAAACGCTTCAATTAACCCGCACTGCACATCCGTTCCAGCGTGCACTGCCAAGCCCGCTGGTTTGTTTAATACAATAAAGTCATTGTTCTCAAAAATAATAGATCGTTTGAGGCAGTCTACTAATCGATCGGATGGTCTAATGATCGTCGTTTCAGAAACACGCAAGGGCGGTAAACGTACAACATCGCCCAAACGTAATTTATAGACCGCTTGCACGCGCCCTTTGTTCACGCGCACTTCGCCTTTACGCAAAGCACGGTAAATGCGCGAATGTGGCACGCCTTTTAATTGGTTAACCAAAAAGTTATCGACTCGTTGACCAACGGCCGACTCATCAACGATGACTATTTTGGCTTGCACATCACACTCCCTCAATTTAAGGACGCGGTATTGTATCGGGTATTGATGAAAAAATCTTGCGATATTATATTGATGAACTCACCAAATCCTGTTACTATCGGCACGTTATTCTCCGTATTATTTTTTATGCCGCATAACAAATGAATTTTAAGAATAAAAATACAAGTCATTTATCACGGATAAAACCAACATGAATGACATAACATTAATCGCGCTCAAAGACTTAACAAAGAGCACTAATGGCAGATTCGGGTTGCACGAGATAAAAGCAATAGCTTCGCAGCAACACTGATAGGTTCGGGACACATGAAGTTACAAACAGCTTTCATAGAAAACCTCAAGCCACCGTTACGTGAGCAATTGTCACTGAGCGCCTAAAAATATAGGCTTCTCAAAAATGATTAAAAGAATGCTCATCAACGCAACGCATGCTGATGAACTGCGTGTTGCTATCACTGCTGATTCTGTTTTAATTGATTTGGATATTGAACATCCTGGTCTTGAACAAAAAAAATCGAATATTTACAAAGGTCGTATCACCAGCATCGAGCCCAGCTTGGGCGCGGTATTTGTTGATTATGGATCGGAACGTCACGGCTTTTTACCGCTCAAAGAAATTTCTCCGGAATATTTTTTAACATCCGTTGAAGATCAATCATTTGAAAATATTGATATCAAAAAAGTTCTCAAAGAAGGTCAGGAAATTGTCGTTCAAGTCGACAAAGAAGAACGCGGCACAAAAGGCGCGGCACTCACCTCTTTTATCACTCTAGCGGGCTGTTATTTGGTGTTGATGCCAAACAATCCCGATTCTGGCGGCATTTCACGTCGTATTGAGGGCGATGACCGCGATCAACTACGTGAAATCATCGAGCAACTTTCGATTCCAGAAGGCATGGGCATCATTATCCGCACTGCTGGTGTCAGTAGATCCAAAGAAGAATTGGAATGGGATTTAAAAGTATTGCTACGTTACTGGGAAGCTATTAAACAAGCTGCAGTTGCAAGGCCGGGCCCTTATTTAATTCACCAAGAAAGTGATGTGATTATTCGCGCTGTGCGCGATCACTTACGCCAAGACATTAGCGAAGTCATTATTGATGACACAAGTGCTTATCATCGCGCGAAAGATTATATTCGCCAAGTCAGGCCTGATTTCATCGAACACATGAAACTCTACACAGACACCATGCCTTTATTCAGTCGTTTTCAAATCGAGCGACAAATTGAAGCAGCCTATCAACGTGAAGTGCGATTGCCCTCTGGCGGATCCATTGTTATTGACCATTCAGAAGCACTCGTCGCTATTGACATTAACTCAGCACGCGCAACACGAGGTGCAAGCATTGAAGAAACGGCATTGCAAACGAATTTAGAAGCGGCGGATGAAATTGCAAAACAATTACGTATTCGCGATATCGGTGGATTGGTCGTAATCGATTTTATTGATATGACACCCGTGCGTAATCAACGCGACGTAGAAAATCGCTTACGTAATGCGTTGCGACTCGATCGTGCACGCATTCAAATCGGACGTATTTCACGTTTTGGTTTATTAGAAATGTCACGCCAACGGTTGCGCGCATCACTGAGCGTTTCCACAGAAATCACATGTCCTCGTTGCGACGGTCGCGGCAGCATCCGCAGTGTTGAATCCGTTGCCATTTCCATTATTCACTTGATTCAAGAAAATGCGTCACGCAGCAATGGCACACAAATTCAAGTGCAATTGCCAGTTGATGTTGCAACACTGATCACCAATGAAAAACGTGATGTGTTAAAAGAAATCGAAACGCAATCGTCGGTGCAAATCATTATTATTCCCAATCAACATCTCAATTCACCACATTATTACATTAAAACAACACGTGACGAACACAGTAAATTAACACCCAGTTACAAATTAATGAAGGTACCAAAAGCAGATGTGATACCGCAAAAACCCATCACACCAGCGCATGTTGCGGAGCCAGCGATCCAGCAATATTTAACGGATGAAGGTCAAATTCCCGCGCCAAAAAAACCACACAATAATGGATTAATTAAACGATTATGGGATGTCATGTTTGGCAGTGAGGAAACAACGAAAAAACCTGCGAAAAAATATTCAGCGCCGAAAAAACAAATGGCAACACCGGAGAAATCAAGTCCTATTCTGCCAAGAGCATCAACAGACAACAGATCAAAAAGACCGCAGCGTAGTGACAATCGAGATAATAGAAACAACAGAGATAACCGAGATAATCGCGGCGACAAAAATCGAAATCGTGATAATCGTAATCGCCAACCCAATGCGGAAAAAATAATAGCGGTTGAACACAAGCCAATGATTGCTCCCGTGGTTGAAGAAATAGCAGAAAAAATAATACCCGCAACTACACCAGCAGAAGTAACTGCGCAAAAAGAATTTACACCACCTCCTGCGCCACCTACACCCGCAAACTACAAAGGTCTTTCTTCTGAAAAACCATTGCAGCAAGTGACAACGAAGAAAACAGGAACCTTGTGAAATACGTACTATACTAACTACTAGGAGCCAGTTAATAAACAAGGGCGGGGTTGAGATGAAAAAAAAATTACGGGATTTGATGCTTTCGTTATGTTTAACTTTTGGCATGACCAGTACAGCGCTATCCGCTAACTGGACGGTGGTTTTTGATAATCAAAGCCTTGCTACCTTTACACTGGATAAGGTAACGACTGTTAATTGGGACAATCCGCCACCCTCGCAACAGTGGTCCATCGGTCCAAGAGCACAGACTACCGTATTTTCAACCATAGATTCAGATTTTGGCGGCCATTCAAATCCTGCAAGCCTGACCGCCGTTTTTGTTGATGGAAATCAACAGAAGACTAGTGTTGAAATCTATATTGACAATAATACCCCCAATAGTTCTGCCTATCTGAGCGGATCGAGTAACCCCATAGTGGGTTATAAAAATAGTGTTTATATCCAATGCCAAATTGTCATACAAGCCACAGAAGGTGCATTTCCAAGTCAGTACAACATAAGCGCAACCGCAACTTGCTCCTAACAGTTGAGAAAATTCACAAAAAAACACATTTGACAAAACGAGAAAATAAACTATACCTACGGATGATGGTGATGAAGCTTGTAACCAGTTGCATTTTGTAAATTTTATGGGGGACTTTTTATGAAACGCTACATCATTTCTTTGATAGGTGTATCAGCTGCAGTAATATCACTGAATAGTTTTGCTGGTGATGATTATTTTTTTGCTATAACATGCCTGAAAAATGCAACTCCAGATGTGATTCATATAGCTCAACAGCAGGTCATAATAGCGCCTGGACCCGGGTCATCGCAACAATCCTTTCCTGCGACAGTTGATCAGGGGATGACTGTGTGTGCAAAGTATCGCTCATTCGGTGATATTGCGCACAACTTTAGTGTATACAATGCTGCTAGCACTGGGCTTTTGGCTGAGGTGCAAATCACCTATACTGATAGTAGTGGTCCAATTCCAGGTAGCAACCACGTCAATGCGAACGGTCGCGTTACCTATTCTGTGGCGGGCATGAATCAATATACGTTTACTATAAATTCTCAGTCCCCCATTCCTCAGTAACATCTGCTTTGAATGAGCGCACCTGTTTTTGTATTATGTTCACGAAAACGGATGCGCCCGATTTACCTGCGAGCAACACAGAAATTAAAACAAGGGCTGTCGCAACAGTTTAAAACCCTGCAAAAATACAATAGACTGTCACCCTTCTCATTTCTGATCACAGGTATTAATCGTGCTGCAACTCAATAACATCACCCTTCGCCGAGGCACTAAAGTTTTATTGGAAGAAGCATCGTTGCGTTTAGATGTGGGTTATAAAGCGGGATTAATCGGACGAAATGGCACAGGCAAAACATCTTTGATCAAATTGATCATGCGCGAATTACACGAAGACAATGGCGAACTGTTAATTCCAGCCGCTTGGAAAATTGCCCATCTCGCCCAAGAATTACCGGAAACCCATGAACTGGCATTTGCGTATGCGCGTGCAGGTGATGATGCCTGGACAACATTACAAGAAAAAATTGCGCGAGCTGAAAAGGAAAACGATGGACTTGAGCTCGGTAATTTATATACAGAACTCGATGCCATTGATGGTTATCGCATCGATGCGCGCGTTGCCATTATTTTAAAAGGCTTGGGATTTTCAGATGCAGAATTTGAAAAACCCGTTAAATCTTTTTCAGGTGGCTGGCAAATGCGCTTGCAATTAGCGCGCGTGTTAATGTCGCATGCCAATTTATTATTACTCGATGAACCAACCAATCATTTAGATTTGGAAAGTATTGCGTGGTTAACGGAATGGGCGAAATCATGCACAGCAACCGTCATTATTATTTCACATGATCGTTATTTTTTAGATGAAGTAACCACACATACGATTCAGCTCGCCAATCAACAATTAAAATTATATCAAGGTAATTATTCTTCTTTTGCAAGACAATTTTCAGATCATTTATTATTGCAAGAAAAAATGAACAGCAAGATTTTAAAAAAACGCGCGCATTTGCAAAAATTTGTCGACCGCTTTCGCGCCAAAGCATCCAAAGCCAAGCAAGCGCAAAGTCGCTTAAAAGCGATGGAAAAATTACAAGTCACGACAGATTGGCAAGAAGAAGCCAGTATTTCATTTGATTTTTTCGAACCCAAACCCACGGGTTATCCAACTATTTCGATTCGCGCTGATTTTGGTTATGGTGATAAAATTATTTTAAACAGCGTGAGTTTAAATTTAAGTGAAGGCGATCGCATTGGTGTAATCGGTGTGAATGGCAGCGGTAAATCTACGTTGTTAAAATCGATTTCGCAAACAATCGCGCCGATTCAAGGTGAAATGATTTTTCATCCACAAACGAATATCGGTTATTTTTCGCAAGATCAAGTTGATATGTTGTTTTTAGATGAAACGCCGCTTGATCATTTTAAGCAGCAATTTCCCGTCATTTCTGAAACACAAGCGCGTGGATTTCTAGGACGATTTGGATTTAGCAATGACCGCGTGTTTCAAAAAGTCGATGTATTTTCAGGCGGCGAAAAAGCGCGACTCGCGCTCGCTCTATTAATTTGGAAAAAACCAAATGTGTTATTGCTCGATGAACCCACAAACCATTTGGATATGCACATTCGCGAAGCGCTCATTTTAGCGCTCGAAGAATTTAGTGGCGCATTATTATTGGTTTCGCATGATCGTTATTTTATTGAATGTTGTGTTGATAATTTATGGCTTGTGAAAAATAATACGGTGACATTGTACGACGGCACACTCGGAGATTATGAAGCATCGCAATTAGCAGAAACACCCGTTACGCAAAATACCACAAAACAAAAACCCATCAGCAAAGATCATAAAAAATTAATTATTCAATTAGAACGCGACATTAAAGCACTTGAAAAAAAATTGCAGAAAGTGGAAGAAGCGTTAGCGGATCCGGATATTTATCATCCAACGCAAAAAGATAAATTGCGCGACATATCGCAGCAGAAAAAAGCCTTGCGCGATGACATTGAGGCGAAAGAAAAAGAGTGGTTGCGTTATTCGGAATAAGGAACGTGTGTGCGCTAGTGACAAAGTATCGAACCGCGCATGAGTGCGAAGCACGTAACAAGCGGAGCAAAAAGTCATCGCTCACTACCGCTTGCTACGCGCGCGGTTCTGTATTGATTCACTAACGCAAACAGGCGTTAGTACCTGTAAGTAATCTTATCTAAGTTTATATATGTTGTCTTGTAATATTATAACTTTTATAAACTAAAGTAAACTCAATATAACTTCATCTAGCGCGAATCAAGTTTTCATACATCACTCAACCTATTTCATTTTTTAGATGCAACAAAACTGAAAAATCTGGCGTCCCCGACGGGAGTCGAACCCGTGTTCTTACCGTGAAAGGGTAGTGTCCTAGGCCTCTAGACGACGGGGACAAGTGATTAAATGAAGCCGAGATTCTAGGGGGGTATCCTATTGAAGTCAAGGGAAAGGCGACCCAAAAATTCAGACTATCCACGGATTGATAATTTCTAAACCAGAACAATCCGTATAATCCTTGGTGTTTCGCGTAACCAGTGTCATATCATGATGCAATGCGGTGGCTGCTAACAAACTGTCGATCGCAGGGAGCGGTCTTTTTGCTTGATATTGCAGTCTTCCACAGCGATCAGTAATTTCCAATGTAACGGGCAAAATGCGATTGTGAAATGTGCGCGGTAATTCGTGTTCAAACCACACCATGATTTTTTGTTTTCGTTTCTGATCACTGATTTTCTCAATGCCTTTGCGAATCTCGCCCATGGTTAATACGCTTAAAAAAAACGCGTGGCTGGGAATTTTATTCATCCATGCAATCACATTTGCATTGGGTTTTACGATAACCAATTCAGAAATCACATTGGTGTCTAATAAATAATTCATAGATCAATATCTCGCGCCAATGATTTATCACGCTTGATCGTAAGACGCACACCCACTAACGGTGAATCCCGAAAAAATTGCACGAGGGATTCCTGTGGTGTAATGAGCGCAAGGTAATCTTCTTGCGACAACATGACAACAACGGGTTTTCCGCGTACAGAAATAATTTGTGGGCCTTCGTGCTCTGCTTTTTTAACGACTTCGCTGAATCGCGCTTTGGCGTCTTGGACAGCCCATTGATGTAGTGTGCTCATTGCCACCTCCAGTGACTAGTCAGTCTAGTCATATCAAGTATAGCAGCTTTTGAGATCAAGACAAAACTGAATTCAGTCTCTTCAACACCACCTCCCTTCCAATCCACTGCAACGTACTATCAATCGACGGCGAAACCGTTGAGCCGGTTACGGCCACACGCAACGGTTGTGCGAGCTGACCCATCTTCACACCCTGCTCTTCTGCGATGGTAACAATTGCTTGATGCAAATTTTCTTTTGTCCAATCACCTATATTTTCAAAATGATTTTTCACCGCCATTAATAACGGTTTAATTTCTGGCGTTAAATATTTTTTTACTGATGCTATATCATAAATAATTTCATCTTCAAAAAAATACCGACTTTTTTCCGCCATTTCTTTTAATGTTTTCACACGCTCCACTTGCAGTGTAATAACAGCGGATAATTTTGCGTCATCATTTACTATAATATTTAATGCGACAAGCTGTGCTTTAAACAGAGAAATAATTTCTACGGGATTTTTTGTTTTTAAATAATGTTGATTCAACCAATCTAGCTTTTCAACGTTAAATGCCGCAGCAGAATTATTCACATGATTAATGTCGAATAATTCAATCATCTCATCGCGCGAAAACATTTCTTGATCACCATGCGACCAACCCAATCGCACTAAATAATTTAATAATGCATCAGGCAAATAACCATCATCCCGAAATTGCATCACACTCACTGCACCATGACGCTTTGATAACCGTTTGCCATCACTTCCCAAAATCATCGGCACATGCGCATAACGCGGCGCAACAGCGCCCATTGCTGCCAACATATTTAATTGGCGCGGCGTATTATTAATATGATCATCGCCGCGAATCACATCGGTAATTTTCATATCAAAATCATCGACAACCACCGTGAAATTATAAGTCGGCACACCATCGGTACGCGCAATAATTAAATCATCTAATTCTGAATTTTCAACGGAAATACTGCCGCGAATCATGTCAGTGAAAACAACGGTTCCTGTTTTTGGATTTTTAAAGCGAATCACGTGCGATGTTTTATCATCTTGCGAATTTAATTCACGACAATATCCATCATAACGCGGCTTCTCACCGTTTTGCATTTGCGTTTCGCGCAATTTTTCAAGTCGTTCTTTCGTGCAATAACAACGATACGCATGACCTTCTTTTAAAAATTGCTGAACTACTTCACGATAACGATCAAAGCGTTTTGATTGATAAAAAGGACCTTCATCATAATGTAATCCCAACCAATCCATGCCGTCTAAAATCGCTTGAATAGAAGCATCGGTTGAGCGCTCCAAATCCGTATCTTCGATACGCAAAATAAAAATACCTTTGTGATGACGCGCATATAACCATGAAAATAAAGCAGTGCGCGCACCACCTACATGTAAATAACCCGTTGGGCTGGGTGCAAAGCGGGTGCGAACAGGGAATGACATACACAATTCCAAAAATTAAAGTTGAAACCTGAAAAAGGGTATATTACACGAAAAAAATAAAACGACTAGCGAGTAGCTGCTCCAAGACGCGCTGGTGACGATTTTCGGGTAATTGGCGCAGATGTGTTCTGCAGAGGAAGAAACCGATGACAATTTTTTGCAGTATCCAGAAGTTTCTCTGGCGAAGGGTAATCTGAATCAGGAGACCTGCCTGTATTCACTTCTTCTCCTGGAAATGGAGATTGAGTTGGAATCGGCGACAGGCTCTTAGATGAATCACCATCAGGAACATCACTATTAGAAAAATTATCCCAACAACAATCAGATATCACGCTGTTTTGCGCATGACGCAACGCTGACGTCATAATGTCACAGTAAAAACACGCTTCTGCATACCTATCAGAAATTACAGGTTGTAAGGATTTCAAACGAGTAAACGCAATACGTAATGTTTCCAAATTAGCGCGTCTTTCTGGTAGTAATTCACATAAGATATCTGAAAGATAGGTTAAACATGCTTTAAAATCAGTACAATTAAGAATTTTATTACGCAATCGTTTTTGATGATAAACCATTACTTTGCTATTTTTGCTATTATCGTTCTGACTTTTTTTTCTCTCTTCATCATAAGCACTGCCTTTTGCATACACGGTTTGTTCGCGCTCTCCGCGATGATATAATAATTCCAAGCCCAGCAATCGCCGCAACATCTGACCAACTGACCAGAGATCCGCCGCAGACGATAAATTTCTTTCATCACGCAATATTTCAGGGGCAAGATAAGCTGGTGTGCCACGCGTAGCTTGGTTTGTCATTCGAAAATCTGGATAATACTGAGCGGAACCAAAATCAGTCACAACAAAATACCCTTCCCTAAAAAGAAAATTATCTGGCTTCATATCACCATGCACTACTTTTTTCCGGGAAAATAGCTCTAAAGCGTTAACCACAGCATTCAAAAACTTAATTGTTACGCCTGCAAATAAAGCAATGTCTTCTAGGCGCTGAGTTTTTAATAAATCGGGAAGAACAGGAAAACATTTTTCAAATGAAAAATCATATTTCAGCATTATTTCGTAATGGCATGCATCAGTATGTTTGTACAAACCAATATGCCGAATCACACCCGCTTCAGCACTGGAAGTCATATCGTTTGTCAGCGCTTCAAGCAGTGAAAATTCCCCTGGAGTCGTATCACTATCGTGTTTTTCACGCTTAATCCGTTTTGCAACACAATCGTGTACTTTAACGTTGCCATGTTCACCGTGCTGAAATAATTTTAAAGCAAAAACATCTCCTTCCGCTCCACCAGCAATTCGATCACCTAATTCAAACCTAAATTGCTTGGGATGGCTGGTAAGTGATTCTTGTAGATCGACACTGGTATCGTGTGCACCAACGCCAGAAGTTTTCTCAGGACGACTCATTATTTCACCTATGTTTAAGTTGCGAAACTAATTTTTACAGAATATTGATTCAATGTTAAGTGAATCTTAATGACAATGAATTTAATGATATCTTAAGGTATATAAATGATTTAACACATCCGCCAATCGATCCCCCGCCAACACAATTTGCTCGCGTGTGATTTGTTGACCTTGCTCAATATAATTTTCAGAGGGCGCTGTATTTTTAGGTAACGTATAAGCAAACGTGATGGCAATGTGATAACTTTCTTGCGCCCATTGTTCAGGTGACTGTACTGCTAAACGAGTACCGAAAAAAGTGCGTGGGTAATCTTGCATCCATCGGGTTGCAATCGTTTGCACTTGATAGTAGTGAAACTGATAATGATTTTGATCAACAATAAATAACCCCACTCCACGATCCCATAGTTGATGTAAATTTTTCGCCATCGGTGATTGAATTAAATAATCATTCCCACCATGATCGCCTTGCCGGAATTGCTCATCATATAATGTTGCGCAATGCAGTGGTTGTTCAATATCACCGACAAAATGAATCAAGAAACTTAAATATTTTGCACGACGAAAATTATTTTCTGTCGGGTCAGCCACTATTTTTTCCGCACGATTAATCGCCCACACTACATTGTCAGCATTGACGGATAATGGCGTTACCTTATTGTTAACATACGGCAAATTAATATAATGCCATTGATTATACGCGGTCGTATTTTTTTTAATGCGATCAGGCCAGGTGGACGCGCGCGCAAAACGATCTTCAGGATAACGCGAATGGAACAGTACACCGGTTAATTCATCTACTTGTTTTTTTGTTTGTGGTGTTAATTGATCATACGCAATTTGTGCGATGATGCGATGGCCAACGGCGTTCCAGGCGAAGACAGGAAGTGTAAGCGTGAGTGTGAGTATGAGCGTGAGCGTGAGTGTGAGTGTGAGTGTGAGTGTGAGGCGCATAGGATTTACAACTTCCGCAATCTCACCTGCTCCACCGCATGATTTTTATCTTTTTTCAGAACCAATTGTGCACGGTCACGACACGGTAAAATATTTTGAAATAAATTCACTTCATTGACTTCTTCCCACACACGCATCGCAAATTTTTCCACTGCTTCCGAATTCATTTGTGATAAATAATGAAAATGCGTTTTAGGATTTTGAAAAGTGGTTTGAGAAAATTTTACAACACGATCAACGTACCATTGCTTAATCACACTGATATCTGCATCTACAAAAATAGAAAAATCAAAGAAATCAGAAACGAAAACCGACGGTTGCTGTCCCGGCTTTTGAATACCTGTTTGCAAAATATTCAGCCCCTCTAAAATTAAAATATCAGGCTTGTTCACTTCAATAAATTTATTCGGAATAACATCATAGGTTTGATGCGAATAAATGGGTGCTTTAACATTCTGTTTTCCAGATTTCACTTCTTCTAAGAATTGCAACAATGCGGCAAGATGATAACTCTCCGGAAAACCTTTGCGATTCATCATGTCGTGTTGCACGAGATAATGGTTCGGATATAAAAATCCATCCGTCGTTACAACAGTAACACGCGGATGATTAGGCCAACGCGACAATAACGCTCTCAATACACGAGACGTCGTGCTTTTCCCTACCGCAACACTGCCCGCAACACCGATGATATAAGGCACCTTAGGTTCTGGTGTTCCTAAAAATTGCTGAGACGCATGATGCAACGATTGCATCGCTGTCACATACAAACTCAACAAGCGTGATAATGGCAAATAAATCTCGCTCACTTCAGATAACGAAACAATTTCATTGGTTCCATGCAATGCACCTAAATCATTTTCCGTTAACGTTAAGGGTGTGTCGTTTCGAAAACTTAACCATTCGTTACGTGAAAAGGTCAGATAAGCAGTTTGACTGTTACTCATATCGTCATCTTTTTATAAACAAGCGCTACTGTAGGCAATATCACTTCTAAAATCAACGCCCTTCATTCGCATTTCAAGCGCTGAACTGTATAATCGATACATGAGATATCGACGGTTCACAGTCTTACTTTTCCTCGCTTTAAGCATTGCATTCTCTGCAACTTTATTCGCGGCGACTAAACGCTATCAGCCTTTGCAATTTCAAGTGATAGGTATCAAAAATGCAGTGATCTTAAAAAATGTTACCCTGGCGCTCGACAATCTTCGCAATCGATATCCTTTTCCAATCACACAAGATCACCTGCAACATTTTTACAGCAGAGCGCCTCGTGTGATTCAACAAGCTATCCAACCTTATGGTTATTTTCGCAGCACAATTACATCAACACTCACCCCATCAAGCGTTGCACATATCGCAAAATTTACCGTAGTGCTCGGCCCCCCTTTGCTCATCACCCATATGCACATAGAAATTCAAGGCGCTGGAAAATACGATCGAAAATTGATTGCATTACAAAAAAAATTACCCTTGCGTGTGGGAGGCCCGCTGCAAACAGAACAATATGAGTTAATTAAATCTGAATTATACAATCTCGCGACAGAACGCGGTTATTTCGATGCAAAAATGATCAAGAGTCAAATTCAAATTAATTTAATTCGTTATCACACCAACATTATTATTATTTTTAATACTGGAAATCGCTATCGATTTGGCGCAACCCATTTCTCAGAATCTCCTTTTCACGAAAAATTTTTAAAGCGTTTTCTGCAATATCAGGAAGGGCATTATTACAACGCAAAAGAACTGGAAAA
Source organism: Gammaproteobacteria bacterium RIFCSPHIGHO2_12_FULL_39_24 (assembly GCA_001802455.1). GTDB lineage: Bacteria > Pseudomonadota > Gammaproteobacteria > Coxiellales > Coxiellaceae > 2-02-FULL-42-43. The sequence continues at coordinate 95,737 of MGXZ01000022.1, read as the reverse complement.
AACAAAAGCGGGATTAATTCAAAGTGATTATTTTAATCAAGTTATTATTAAACCGGAAACTAAAAAAGCGGTCAATAATGTTGTACCCATTGATGTGGATTTAATTACGCGTCGCGCAAAGCAATACACACTGGGTTTGGGCTACGGCACTGACACCGGCGTTCGTGGAACGGTCGGCGTCACGTTGCGCCACATCGGAACACAAGGTCATCGCTTTCACACATTATTACGTGCTTCACAAAATAACAGTAGTTTAACGGCAAAATATATTATTCCAGGCGCTGATCCCGCGCGCGATCTTTTTAGTATTGCTGGTGGACTAGGCAACATGCAACAATCGACCGGCAACGGCAGAAATGTAAAATTTGGATTTGCTTATTCCCTATCGCGCGGACAGTGGAAAAATTCATTATCATTAACCTACTTAAACGAACGATACAATTTTTCTAACACGCCAAATATTTCAACAGAATTAGTTTATCCCAGACTCGATACAAAATATTTTAGCGCAGATCATCCACGCCATCCTACACAAGGCATTAGTGTTGAAACACAATTGAGTGGCGCCAGCAAAGCAATACTCTCACAAACCAGCTTTTTTCAAGCAACATTACATCTCAACACGCTGTACACGATTCGCAAAACCAATACACGATGGCTGTTTCATACTGAGTTGGGCCACACCAACATTGCCACACTTTTTAACTTACCATTGTCATTGCAATTATTCGCAGGGGGTTCGCACAGTATGCGCGGCTACGGTTACAACTCCATCGGACCCGGCAGAAATATGGTAGTCAGCGGCACTGAAATACAACAACGCGTAATCGGTGATTGGTATCTTGCGGGATTTATTGATGCCGGTGTTGTCGGAAATCAAAATATATTTCAACATATTAATGCGGGTGCTGGTCCTGGTGTTGCGTGGATCACCACAATCGGCACACTTGAATTAACGGTGGGTAATGCATTTACACAATCCAATCATCCGTGGACATATCAATTCACGATGGGAACTGTTTTATGATTAAAGGCATCATACGATCACTCTTAGTATTTTTTATTTTTATCATGGCGTTCGTCACTTTTATACTCACGCCCAGTGGCTTACGCATTAGCATTGATATCGCTTCGCATTTTTTGCCCGGAAAACTCAGCATTCAAAAAGTGTCTGGGGTGATAGTGGGACCACTCACGCTGCAAGATGTGAAATATCAGGACAAAGAACAAATCATTACGCTTCACACTTTACATCTGAACTGGTCACCCACCGCGCTATTAAAAGGGCAATTACACATCACTACATTAAAAATAGATGAACTACATATTATTACCACGCAAAAAACACTTTCTGAAAAACGGGATGCTGAAAAAATTAAAAAAGTAATTCATATCATTATAGAATACATTCGAAAAAATTGTTTACCGCTACACTTCACTGCAAACAACATTACTATCACGCAACTCACTATTCTCGATCCCATTCAAAAAACGACTATGCAGATAAAAAAATTATTTTTACACACTATATTCACCAACAAAAAATGGGATACACTTTTTTCTGCCGATGTGACGCAACCCAATCATTATTTATTTCGTTTTTCAATCACCGGAAAACCCACCGATTATGCATTGCACACACTCATCGAAGGAAGAAATATAGCGTGGGAATTATCAGCGATGGGTAATCAACAAACACTCACCTTCACCACGCTCAACAATAAAATATTAAATGGAACGCTAACAGCAAAAGGAAAGATTCAATTTCACACTACGCCACAATGGGACATTTCACTGCTCGGTCAAGAAATTAACGCATTTTCATTTCAAATTAAAAGCAACAACCTGCATTCACAAGCCCATATTCAATGGAATTTAAAATCTGGAAAAACACAGGATGCACAAATCAACTTATCAGGTGATCTAAAACACCACATCGTAACGGCGCAGTATCGTTCTCAAAAAGAAAAAATAAATATACTCTTGGATGGTTCGCTCAATCACCATAATGAATGGAATGGCGCACTCAAGCAATTCACGATCGCATTAACCCATTCCGCACAATGGCAATTAAAAAAAGAGGCGACACTTTCTGTTTCACCAAAAAGCGCACAACTATCTAGCGTATGTTTAGCATCAACTGGCAAAGGTCAAGTTTGTATGCAGGGTAGCTGGATCAATCAACAGCTAACAGCACACGCAGAATTTAATATTGTTACATTAACTTGGCTTAAAACATGGTGGCCACGCATTCATATCTCAAACGGAAAATTAGTGGGTAGTCTTAATGCGCACGGAACACTCGATCAACCCAATCTAACCGGCACCCTCCGTTTTAAACAAGGCAATATTATTTTTCCAAGACTCGCTGTAGCGCTGCACGATATTACCGCAACCATCATCAGCAAAAATCATTTAATTGATTATCAACTGCAAACATTTTCTCAACAAAAACCCATTAACGTACAAGGGGTGATTGATCTGTCGAAACCCGATTTTCAAACCGAAATGACGATCACATCAAATAATGCATTAATCGTGAATACAGATGAATATACCGCCTACGCCACTTCCAATTTAAATATTATGATTAAAAATAACAATATTTTTCTCACAGGGAAGGTATTAATACCCAAAGGCAATATTCATCCCAATGATTTTCACAACACGACTACGCTACCTGCTCGCGATATTGTATATGTTGGAGTGGATCAACTTATTAAAAAATCAAATTGGGGATTGTATATCGACGGCACATTAACATTGGGCAATGATATTCATCTTGATGCGGCCGGTGTTGATGCGCAAATATACGGAACGGTGCATATGATGCAAGCACCCAATCAAGATATGTTTGGCACAGGACAAATTTACGTTCGAAAAGGAACTTACGCTGTTTACGGACAAAAACTCACGCTCGAACCAAAATCGTATATTAGTTTCAACAATGATTTACTATCCAATCCGACGTTGAGTTTAAAAGCAACCAAAGTAATTCATTCTATCGAAAATGTGGGTACATCCGGTTTTTCACGCAGTAATTTAATAGTTGGAATTGAATTACAGGGCACGGTAAAGAAACCCAAAATTTCTTTTTTCTCTAATCGTGCCCGTTTATCTGAAGCAGATATTTTATCGTATTTATTACTCGGATATAGCGGATCCGCAACCAATAACCCGGGAAATACTGATCTGTTGTTGCGCGCTGTTTCTGCGTTCAATATCACTACTCAAGGCCTGCTTGGAAAACAAAACATTGCTACTCAAATTGAATCTGGATTGGGACTCAATGAATTGGGTGTTGAATCAGAAACCACGCTCGATTCACTGGGAAATCCATTGAATCGACAATCTGCCTTTGTGGTTGGAAAAAATCTCACACGTCATCTTGGCGTACGTTACAGCATTGGTTTTTTAAATGCAGTCAATGTGTTTGAACTGCGTTATTTATTTAATCGCAAATGGTCTGTGCAAACCGACTCAAGTTCAAACGGAAATGGCGCGGATGTGTTGTATACGACAGAGAAGAATTAGTGACGGCAATCCAATCACTGCAGAAAAAATATAAAAATCAACCCAACCAACATGGTCTACGATCACTGCAGAAATAGGGCCCATAAAAATTCTGCCAAGCGCTGCAACCGCTGAAAATAAAGCATAGTGTGTTGCCGTGTAACGTCGATCACACAGATTCATTAAAAATACAACAAAGGCAATCGTTGCCAATGCACTACAAAAATTTTCACCGAAAATCGCTAACGCCATCAGCGTGATATTTTTTCCAACGAATGCCAACCATGCATATAATAAATTCGACGTCATTTGCAAAATACCAAAAATCCACAACGCACGATACACGCCCAAATACGGCATTAATAATCCGCCAAAAATGCTTCCTAAAAATAACGCGACAATACCGGCGGTTTTACTGATCATTCCGATTTGCACCAAACTAAATCCCATGCCACGAATTAAAAAAGTCGTATTCAGTGATAATGCCATTGCATCACACAATTTATAAATCACGATAAAAATTAAAATGAGCGCTGCATTTTTACGCGTGAAAAAAGATCGCATGGGTTCAATCATGGCCGCTGTTAAGGTTGTAGGTTGCGCGTGTGTGTGCGTGTCAGATGCTGTTTTGGTGACAATCATTAATCCAAAAAAACAACCTGCCATCAATAAATACAGCACTTCCCAATTTGTTTTTGCTGCGATAATTAATGCGAGTGCGCCGGAAACCATCATCGCAATGCGATACGCAACGGTATTGGCTGAAACACCTAAACCTTGCTCTTTCTCAGTCAACAATTCTGTTCGATAAGCATCAATCGCGGTGTCTTGCGTTGCGGAAAATATCGCAACACAAAATGCAATGATCGCTAAAAATAAAGGGGTTTTTTGTGGATGGCAAAATGCCATCGCTATAAAACTCAGCGCGAGTGCCAATTGCATCAAGAAAATCCAACTGCGACGTCTTCCTAAATTAAGCGGCATCCAGCGATCTAAAAATGGCGCCCACAAAAATTTATAAGCGTAAGGTTGTCCCACCAATGTTAACCAACCGATGGTGACCAAACTGACGCCAGATACGGTGTACCACGCTTGTAATGTTGAGCTGATTAATCCCAGCGGCAAACCGGAAGAGAAGCCAAGAAATAAGATTGTGAGGATGCGTTTATTCATTAAAGTTATGAGCGTGAGTGTGAGCGTGAGTGAAATAATAACTAATTTCCGCTAAAATCACGAGAGATATTACAACGAGGCACATCATGGAAATCAGCGTATTTGATTTATTTTCAATCGGTATTGGACCATCCAGTTCACACACCGTGGGTCCTATGCGCGCAGCATATGATTTTTTGCAGCAACAGTCATCAACTGAATTTAACGATATTGATGCGATCACCGTACGCTTGCATGGTTCACTCGCTTTCACTGGAATAGGTCACGGTACAAATAAAGCGATTTTGATGGGGCTTTGTGGAGAATTACCCGAGTCTATCGATCCTTTTAAAATGGATGAGCGCGTTGAAACCATTTGCAAAACAAAAAAATTAAATTTATTGGGTAAGCACGAAATTCATTTTGACCATTCAAAAGATTTATTTTTTGATTATCAAAAATTATTACCACATCATCCTAATGGTATGACATTTATTTCTTATGACAAAAATAAAAAAATTATTCGAAACGACATTTATTATTCTGTAGGAGGTGGATTTATTGTTTCTGAGAAACAATTAAAAAATCCCTCTGAAATATCACAACACACTCTACCGTTTCAATTTGACTCTGCAGCAGAATTATTAGCGCATTGCAAAAAACAATCTTGTTCTATCGCCGAATTGATGATGAAAAATGAATTAAGTTGGCGCGATGAAAAAAATATTCATGAAAAATTAATTCGCATTTCAACAGTAATGGAGGAATGTATCCATCATGGGTGCACTTCAACCAAAATGATTTTGCCTGGCGGATTAACGGTTCGTCGTCGCGCACCCGCGTTATATCAAAAATTAAAAAATGCGGGTGATCCCAAAATGCAAGGCACCTTGTTGATGGAGTGGCTGGATTTATACGCGATTGCGGTGAATGAAGAAAATGCCGCGGGGCATCGCGTTGTCACTGCGCCCACGAATGGTGCAGCAGGAATTATTCCGTCTGTTTTGGAATATATAAAACACTTTTATCGTAAAGACGATTATAAAATCGGTGAATTTTTATTAACGGCAGGTGCCGTTGGTATTTTATATAAAAAAAATGCATCCATTTCTGGTGCTGAAATGGGATGTCAAGGTGAAGTTGGGGTTGCGTGTTCAATGGCTGCTGCTGCATTAACGGCAGCCCTTGGTGGCACGATTGAGCAAGTCGAAAATGCAGCGGAAATCGGCATGGAACACAATTTAGGATTAACCTGTGATCCCGTAAAAGGTCTCGTGCAAATTCCGTGCATTGAACGAAATGCGATGGGCGCTGTCAAAGCAGTCAATGCAGCACAATTAGCTTTGGCGGGTGATGGCAAACACAAAGTCTCACTCGACATGGTGATTAACACGATGCGCGAAATCGGCAATAACATGAGCACGAAATACAAAGAAACGTCACTCGGTGGATTGGCAGTGAATGTGATTGAGTGTTGAGTTATATACCCAACGGAAATGAAGATGCGAACCATTATATCCTGCTTTCATTCGTTTGCATTAGACTTCTTTCCAAACCTTGAGTAATGAGACAATGTCACAGAAAAAATTTTTGAGAAAGCGGAGCATACACGTTAGTATGTGAGCATTTCGAGAAAATTTTTTCGAAGAGATTGTCCATTAATCGAGGTTTGGAAAGAAGTCTATTGTCACGGTATGTTCTCGAGAAGACGCCGTAAATACATCCTTGTAGGCTTGTCATTTTCATCCCTGAAAATCACACTTCTCTTAAACACACCATGACAATGCTCTCTCATTCCATTGGATGGGTTCGCATTATGAGAAGTGAGTGCACGTTTATACTGTGAGGTCTATATATAAATTCATTGTGCATGTCGCCGAATTTTTCGCACCCCATACATCACCGGTCCCGACAAGACATACAAACCAAACACAGCTAAAAATACATCGGGTGGATCAAACGCAACAAAAGCCAATGCAAGCACGATAGCAACAATGGCTAAAAATGGAATTCTATCTCGCGCATCAAAATCTTTAAAACTGCGAAAGGGAATAGTGCTGACTTTAAGTAATGCAACCAACAACGTAATCACCAACATCACACTTTTAATACTATCGCCAGTGATGTGATGCGCTGTACAAAACCATAATAAGCTCGCAATAAATCCTGCGGCCATCGTTGTCGTTAATCCACGCGAATAACGCTTATCATCATGATCATCCATACTCAGAAAGCGCGCTAAACGCAGTGCTGTACAAACAGTATAAACAAATGCAATCAACCACCCTACTTTTCCAACACCAATTAAAGACCACTGGTATAAAACCAAAGCGGGCGTCACCCCAAAACAAACCATATCGGACATATTATCCATTTGCGCACCAAATTCACTTTGCGTTTGCGTTAAACGTGCAATACGGCCATCCAATCCATCCATCAACATGGCAATAAAAATAGCGATCGCTGCTGTATCAAACTGATTATGTGTTGATGCAATAATAGCGTAAAAACCCGCAAATAATGCACTAATCGTGAGTAAATTCGGCAATAAATAAATGCCGCGACGAACACCTGAATTTGATTTTTCTTCACCCATTCATTTATCCTCGTGCTGGTTCATTCAGCATGATCTCCGAATCTACAGCAGAAAACCAGTGTAACTTGCGTTATAATGAACGCATGAACGACAAAACTAAAAAAATTATTATCGAGGGAGTAACTGAAAGTGGCGAAACATTCCGCCCGAGCGACTGGGCAGAACGCATGAGCGGTCAGTTATCCACCTTTCACAAACGCCGCATCCACTACTCACCCTTACTTCAACCATCCGTTAAAGATGGTCGCCGATGCGTTTTGCTCGACCTCAAATTAAAAGAATCGAATCCTGAATTATATCAATCCATTTTAGAATTCGCTCAAAAAAATCATTTAAAAATCTGTGACGAAGAAGATAAATAGTGGGAGTGGGAGTGACGCCTGAAGAATATATTCTTGAAAACGGAACCGATTATTTCAGCGCGCTCATTCGAGATATTAATCTAGCAACCACAACAATCGATCTCGAAACATTTATTTTCAGTCGTGATGTCATTGGAAAAAAAATCGTTCAAGCGTTATCAGATGCAGCAAAGCGTGGCGTTACCGTACGCGTGTTGGTTGATGGTGCAGGCAGTCCCTTTTGGAGCGCCACTTTTGCGCGCGCATTAGAAAAATCGGGTGTAAAAACAAAAGTATTTCACCCCATGCCATGGCAATTATGGAACTGGAGCCGTTCCGTTACCAAAACACCTTTTTTGTTTAAAGGTATTCATTTATTTTTCACCGCCAATTCACGCAATCATCGTAAAATATGTTTAATCGATAATAAAATTGCACACGTCGGATCAGTTAATATCACACAATGTCATCTCACCAAAGAAGAAGGGGGACAAGATTGGCGTGACACCACCGTGCGACTCACGAATATTAATTTATCAGAATTGTATAAAGCATTTGAGATTGCATGGACACATCGCACAATCAAAGAAAGATTGCGTGATACATTTCAACATATTCGCAGTGAACCACGCATGCGTTTAAATTACACACGACATCGCCGTCGCATTTTACATAAAAATTTATTACGCAGAATTCGATTATGTCAACGTCGTATTTGGATCACGAATGCGTATTTTATTCCAGATAATGTGTTGTTAAAACGCTTAAAAGAAGCAGCGCAATGCGGTGTTGATGTTCGTATTTTATTACCGAAAAAATCAAATCAAACTATTGTTCAGTGGGCATCCTCTACTTTTTATTACAGTTTACTCAAATCCGGTATTAAAATTTACGAATATTTACCGAGCATGCTGCATGCAAAATCAATCATATTGGATGACTGGATGCTCATTGGTTCGAGTAATTTAAATCATCGTAGTTTGTTGCATGATCTCGAAGCGGACATCACGTTGTTTACCGAGACCGCTAAAAAATCACTCGAACAATTATTTTTAAAAGATCTCGTACAATCTCGTCAAATTGAGCCAGAGCAATGGGAATCAAGATCAATGCATCAACGCATGCTAGGACGTTTTGCGTTGTATTTGAAGTATTGGATTTGAAAAACCATAGGATTTTAAAATAAAACAACCGTCTCTTTTATTAACTTAATTTTACTTTCAGTCTAAAATTATCCATATATTAACGCCATTCCCAACTTTGATACTTAAATGAATTAAGCGCTGATTTCTTTTCACCACTTTGAAAAATCTGTCATCCGTTCGTTTATTGTTGTGAATTTTTGCTATCGAAAGCCTGTGGGGATCCGCCCGTGATGTGATCCCATTTCTTCGATCGCAAGCGATCTGCAAAAATGGGAAATCACATCACAGCACCTCCTCGGCTTTTGAGGAAAAATTCAAAAAATGCACTCACTGCTTCAGAATATTTTTTCAAAGTGTGAAACTCCATTTTCCAGATTAGGTTATTAAAATAGCGAAAGAAAGCGTCTTGTTGGTGTCCCGTTAAACCATTTTCGTGTCAGCGGACAGTAACAGACGCTTTCAGCTATTTTAATTGCATCATTCATTATTTTTTATCGTCCCAGACGCGCACGTCCTTCCGAGTGTTGCTCGTTGTGTCTCTTAAGAACACCATTGCGCAGCATCTTTTTTTCGTGAAACACTTCACAACCTACAACCATCTTCATCCCAAAGGAGGTCCTGGTGTTTCCCGCAGTGGCATTCACATTAACCGCAGTGATATGACGGCTGCAATTATCTTTTGTAGCACGGCAAGCTTGCATCAGAAGGAGTAACGTTATATTAAAATTTTCGACGATTTTACGCGCTGCTTCATCGCTCAGGGGCGCACATTTATCACCAATTCGTACGAGCGCATAACCGCTACAGTTATGTGTAAAATTAAGCCCTGGAAGTACAGGAATCTCTGCAGCCCCCAAAATAGCTTCACCAGTTTCTATATAAAGTTCTGTTGGATTGCTTGGTTGCCTACCGTTTTCTTCATCCCTGTTTATTTTTTCTATTAGGTCGCAATTAGAATACGAGAAATGTTTTACAGTATAGTTTTCTTTTGTTCCTGTTGCGGTTATGTTGATTTGTTCTGCAGTTGCGGTCATTCCAATCAATGCTACGACTCCCATCGTGGCTGCGGTATCTATTGCTCTTTTCATATTGTCAACCCTTCATCTTATTATGTATGTTAGAAAACGCGACAGGCTGAGTTTAACACGAAATCAAGACAACCACACAACCGGCGCAACCTTGTTGAGATAATTTTTTTTATCAAGATTGACAAAATGATCCAATCCATAATGACTCGATAACAACACTGCACACAGCGCGACATAACTTACCATTATTCCAAAAAAAATCACGTTTTGCGTATGCGCGCGTTGCGCTGAAACAACTTGTTTTTTCATAATCACTCGTGCCAATAAAAATAAAATCAATATCCAATATAATAAACTCGGCAATAAACAATTATGTGCAATAATATACAGCATTTTATTATCGGGGATAACCAATGCAAAAAAAGGCAGAACGAGCGCTGCACATAAAAAAACAAAATAGGATGTGGGAATAAGGTAATGTTGGGTAATTTTAAAAACCACCACCAACGGAATCAGTAAAAATAAAAAATAATAAAGCCAAGACAAAGGCGAACAAATTAACGCGAGCACGATTAAAAAACTGATCGATAATTCGTTTGAAAATGCGGGTAAATGACGCAAGAAACGATAATCATAAATAACATATCGCACCACTGCATATGAAACCAAAATACTGGCGCACACACTAATTTGTTTTACACTAGACTGTATTTTTAAAAACGAAACCCAGCTGGCAATCACGCCCAACAGCGATCCATTCATAGGCAGGATTGCCCGCTCTACAAAAATTAAATGATGTTGAGTGATGAGAAAAAATGCATGGTACTCTTTCCATGAAAAATAAAACAGTGGGAAAAAGAAAAATACCGCAAAAGAAATGATAAATAGTAATGCTAAACGCCACTGCTTGCGTGCGATAAAATATAATAAAAAAATAAGAAAAAATATTTTTAATGCGGCTAACAAACCCAGAACAACCGTCATGGTTCGCCATTGTTTAAAATGCATTAACAAAAATGCGGCGCATAATATCGGCAAAACAAAATAGGTTAATTGCCCCAGCTTTACATTATATAAACTCGGCCAACTCAAACAAAGCATGAATACAAAAGGAAAAAAATAATAATATTTTTTATCCAAAAAGGTTTGCATGAGCAATAAAATTGAAATAGCTGCGCCGATAAATGTTGCTATCGTCCACAACAATACATTTTGAGATAATTGATTGCTGGCGTTCACCATCGATCGCAAAATAATATTCATCGTTGGCGTGTTTAAATTAATAGCGTTAATGGGCGGCGTTGTTTGCGCGCTTATTTTTTTCTGATGGTTGATTGTTTGAGTGGGTAAATATTTTAATATTCGAACATATTTTTCGATTCGATACACATCCTCTTTTCCGCGCAACGTCATATAGAACGTTTTGTAGTCATTATCATAAAACGGTGTACTGACCACTAACTGTTTCCATGTGAGCATCGCAAGATAGGCAATGAGAAATACACAAATTAAATTTAATAAAATTAATTTAACTTTCTGCATTTTATTTTTCTTGTTTTTCTTGTTTCTCTTGTTCTTCTAACTGATGCAGAATAACTAAAATTTGATGTAGCGGGCTCGCTTCACCCCGCATATTTTCCGTCTGCGCGACTTCAATTTCACGTGCGTCAAATGCCCATTGTTTCAGGACGGAGACTTTCTGTTTATGCGACAAACGAGAATCACTCAACACATCTTCTGGACGCTGGTAAACCGCAGAAGGATCTGCCATAATGCGTTCCAGTTCTGATTGGCTGATGGGAAACATAATACTATCCTCCAAAATCCGTCTATTTGAGGCTGTATATAAATTATACAGTTCTATAGAAAATACTTTATAAAAATCTTTTATCTATTTATTTTACAACACTTTTTATTTTGCACAAAAAATACGCTTTGCTTAAATACTTATCGTTATAATAATGTGAAAAATTAAATAGTTATTATAACTTTTTGTTTTTAATTGAGTAATTATATCACGACAACTCTTCATCTACGTGATACTGTTTTACTAACTCATCAATCATCTGTTTAATTACACTGTCTTTACCACCCTCATCGATAAATCCAGCGTCTTGTTTAAACTCAGCGTATCGATCTTCTAGTGCTTTGGTTGCCGTACCGTTAGGATAATTTTTTGCGAGTAATTGTCGCGCTGCACGGGGACCAATTTTTTGATACAAATGATTACGGATGTAAACATCTTCAGCAGACGTATTCAATGCCCACAATTCAATGGGTCCCAATGTTGATGTGAGTAATTGCGTATTCACGCCCGCTTTCGTAGCAAATTGCGCCAAAAATGTAGCACCCCCTTCGCCGGGTCCATGCACCCGTGTTTTTAAAGCTTGTCGCGCTGTGTTCGTCAAACCAAATACTTGTGATGTTTTTTGCACTGCCTGTTCTGGCCCTGCTTCCATAATAAAAATAGAGGTCGCAAACTCAACCATGACTTCATCAAAATCTTCAATCGATTGCGACAACAATGCAATTTGCACTTTCCATTTACGACCTTCTCGCATATCTTGCACAACCTGATCCCGCACCGCTTGTGCTTTGGATGTGCGATGAAATTCATCCATGACAATGCGTTTTGGATCTTCACGAATTTCTCCAATGCGTGTTTGATGATAACTGCGATATGCTTCCGGCATATCTGCCACATTGTCTTCAATTAAAAAATAATGGCGCGCTAAAACATAACGTGCCAGCATATACATGACTGCGGTTTGACGATTTGCTGCATCACCTCCGCTACGCGCCACCTCATCCAAATCAAGTGCTACCACTTTTGCTTCACCCAAATCGAATCGCGTGGTTTGCGAAATAATCGGATATTCACGCACCGCACTTGAAATCATGCGAGCAAATGCGTGAATTAAATCTTCGTTCGTCGGAGTGGTAATTTTTCCATATAAATCTTGTATCGCAGGAATTCGACAAATCGCCGCCACGTCTGCTAACACGGGCATTGCATAACGTTGCGCTAAACTCGCTTCATGTGGAAATCCCGCCATAAACAATGCATCAGTCACTTCCCACCATGTGGTTTGCGCATCACGCACAAAACCAATTTCTTCTAAAATACCGTCAACCACCTCTGACATGCCGGGTGAATACACATTGGGTTTGCCATCGTCAGCAAATGCTTTGTATAACTCATCAACAACCAATCCCGCCATGTCAGACACACCGTCATAGGCTTTTTCATTACCGACGGGTGTCACTAACAAGGTTAAAAAATTAACTAAAAATCCGCGTTCCGGCGGCATGGGATAACGACAACCCAATTGCGTGTCAAATGGATTAATCGCGTAGTCTGTTTTCATGCGCAATCGATGATGCGCTACCAAATGTTTTTGATTCAATGGCAACGCATCTTTCAACAACGAAATTAATCCGCTGCTCGATGGGCCGATATCAATGATTGCGATACGCGGCAACCGCATAATACCAGAAGACAAACAAACGGCTAAATTAATAGTATTTGATAAAACGGATTTACCCGAACCTGGACGCGCATAAAATAAATCGATCCACGTGGTTTGTTGACTGGATCCCGGATGATACGGCCATGGTTTTCCATCGGGAGAACGAAATAATATTGCGCCATTTTTCCAAGGCGATGCGGGACGAAACAGTGGCAGCATACGCAACACATCAGAGAGCGGTGCAATGCTAGGATTAGCAATATTTTTTTGCGATACCGCCAACATCGTTGATACTGTTCCTTCAAAAGCATCACCAGAAATTTCAGACGTATCGCATGATCCCCACCCTTGAATGGCTTTTGCCAACATCGATGCGCGCGCGCGCAACAAACGTTCATCACCTGCAGGCGCCCAAGTGGATGCCGCCACACGCAACCGAACGACAGCATCATCGGTATTTAACTTAATGTATTGCAACAATTTGATGGAATCGTTAATCAATCTATTTTGCGCAGAAGTGATTGCTAATACGGATGCAATTGCGGAGCGAACAGCAGCATAACCCAATCCATCACTTTCAATTGAAAATGAAATTCTCCAAGGAATTTGTGCTTGCAGCGTTCTTGAAAACAAACGAACGAAAGTTTGAATTTCTTTTGGAAATAAATCGATGCACACTGTTGAATAATCATAATCACCCACACGCACAGTGCGTAAATTCAGCACTTCTGCATCACGCGGAATAATTTGTTTTACCAGTGACGGCCACAGCACATCCGATATTTCGCCTTTAATATTTTTCAACCCTTTGATGGTAAATGGATCGCCGGGTAAAACGGGTTTCCATTCCAGATCAGTAAAAGCCGCATCAGCACTCACTCGAATCGCGTGCACAGCATCATGCACTTCCAGTAATGAAGCAATTAATCCATATTGCTGGAAGTCATTCACTACTGTACGCACAAAAGAATCATGACTTTCACGTAAATCAGGCACAGCCGCAATAATATTTTGTGTGTACTGAAATGGCGGAATATGCTGCTTTTTAATTAAATTTGTTTTTTCTTTATTGGCGCGTTTTATTTGTTCAGCAGTCAGTGACACTACGCCTGTGGTCAGCACCATATAACATTCTTCGTGCGCACAATATCGTGATAAATGTCGAATACGTTCCGAAAATAAATCTTCTAACTGTAATGCCAATCGTTCTGCAGTTGCACGCGCTGGTGCGAGAATATCAGTGATTTCAGATTTAACCAGCTCTTTGTTATAATTAAAATAAACTTGAATCGTATGTCCTGATTGAGACATCGTGGTTTGCAATGATTGTTGAAAACCCAACTGAATTTGCTCAAACTCTTCACGCCCAATAAGAGATTTCACACCATCAATACGAATGATTGATAACAATGAACCATCATTATTGACCAACACAGTGGGGCTATCAGCTGTTTGCAAATCACAGTAAGATGCTGTGGTTTGTCGAAGCGACGTACTCATCCATGAAAAAAAAGAACCCAGAAAATCGGAAACGCCTGACACTATGCTCATGATGGTTATCCAACTGTTTCAATTCCCGCTTTTGCCCATGCAATAATTTCAGCAGAGCAACGCGAAATATTGGGCAATAAACGAAATGTTTTTACTATCGTATCTTGAATCGCAGGACGTTTTTTTTGTTCACCTGCTTCAATTAACATCTGACCAAATTGTGCAGGATTACTCAATCCTTCACCCACTTTTTCCTCAATTAATTGCGCGCGTAATCTTAAATTGCGATAAATGTCTTTTGCTTGTTTCGCTGTATGCAAACGATAAACTATCGCGGCAAAAATGACGTGACATAATGCGTTCAATTCATTTTGTCGCATCTCAGGCATATAAATTAATACACCGCCCCCAAAATCACTTTTACCAATCGCTTCCAAAAAAAAACATTGTGCGCACAAACTACAGGCTGTCACTAAATTATCTTTTTTATTTTCAAGATAATTACCGTTCAAATTAATGGTTTCCATATGATCTTTCGCTTGGAAACCACAAAACTGACAAGTGAAACGATCGCGGCTGTGTATTTTTGTCTGAAAAGCAAGAAAGGCGGGATCCGCCTTTCTCACCATAAACAGCCGCCAATTCGTGGGGGTCGCGGCTAATTCAATATCACGTAACACACCCAAAATTAATCAACCTTATCCAGTTGCAACCACACTTTTAATTCCTGTGTCACCCGCCTTTGTGATACCCGTACCAAATACACCTTGAGAAGCGGTACTCAATAAATGTGGGAAAACAGTTAGGCCAGCGCCAATCACGAGTAAGGTGATACCTTGACTCAATGGAATTTGTTGTGGGTTTTGTCTGTGCTGGTGAAATTTAAAAAAAGCTGAAAAAATAAAGCCGATACCAGCCACCAATGCAACGTCTTGCATAATCGACACCACATTACCGATACCAGCAGAAACACGCGAATTAATGGTGGTTAATGTAAGCTGTGTAGTAGCTGCCAACGCTGCTGTTGTGAAAAATATACCTGCAATAATAATTAATAATCGTATGAGTAACTCCCCATTCAAAAAACGATTTTTTATTCCCAACATCACTTTTCTCCCCATTTCAATTTAAACGTTAATTAATAATACACAGACCCTTTGTAATCATCAATTTAATCCTAAAATATTCTTGAGCAAACTGATCGTGCCAGTAATGTGAATACACAATAAACCAGAGAACATGTGAACAACCGCTTTACCCAGCGTACCTTGTTGCGATTGCTGCCCACCCACTCGAGACATCAGCACAATTCCCCGAATAAAAGCACCCACACCAACTACTCTCACGAATACTTCAATGGCAGGAACAAGTGAGCCCCAACCAGTCGTGTCTCCTTGATATGAACCAGGTACATCATTATTCCAAAACGCCAGCAACATAGAGTCGATGAATTCGGGCAGAATAAGTAGCATCGCACCACATACCAACATCATCATCGGCCCCGCCAAAGAATGTTGACTCGACATCATAGTGCGTTGCTCACCATATTTTTTTAGCTGAAAAATAGCACTAAATGTCATCGTGACACCAAGAAATACCGCCACGCTGTTTAGGATAACGCCTATCGTGCTGAAATTTTCCATTACGTGTCTTGCAAACGCCATAATGCCCCCAACTCACATGCTGCTATCGATCATTCGGACCATATTCAATCTTCCTGCCACTGCTTGTCATCACAATACCTGTCTGTGGATCAATAGAACGAACCGTACCGTAATCAGTCAACTTATCACCGACCGTAATAGTTTTTGTTTCACCGTTCTTTGACGTAATCCAAGCACGATCCAACAATACTGCTCTCAAATGATAAACCACTTGTGGAGCACTCGATTTTAATTTGGCAGCGGACAGTACTTTATTCATTTCTGTCGACAAATCTTTTATCTGGCTATTTAAAAATTCTATCGATTGTTGTAATTGCTGATGAGATGTTTGCAATTGTTGTATCGCGCTTTGCATATCGGTCACTTGACCCTGCAATGTTGCTATCTGCGATCGCGCCTGACTGGAATGCGCCTTCAGCGCATCAAGTGAATTCAACATACCACCATTGCTCGGTTGTTCAATAGGTTGTTGCTGCTCTTGAACCACTGGCTTTACAGGTACCGGAGTATTGGAATAAAAAAAACGAAACACGATTATTAAAACAAGGGTTGCAATAATAGCGCCTAAAATTCGCTTATTTCTAAACAATACTGAGCCAAATAACCGATCCACAATCTCTTTGAAACGCACGCTCTTTGAAGCAGCGACCACACCCTGATCAGCAACCGCTTCCGGCGCAGCGTGCGACTCCGTACCTGTTGTCACGTATTCATCTTGTGGAAACTGATATTCATCATCAGAAGACATATTTTTGTGTTCATCAACCATAGTAATACCCTATCATTTTGCCGGCATTGTTAAATCGCTCATCACCAAAACACCAATACCCGTACCACCCGGTATTCGAATTGTGGGTGCGCGATTAAAATTTTGCCCCATGTTTTGCGCATAAGCAGATCCGACTTTACCTAATCCCACCAAAACTTGTTGTCGACTCGTTAAAGCAGTTTGTTGCACGGTACAACCAAATCCTGCTACCAAACAATTGGAAGTAACACCTTGGTTCTGAATACCCGTAGCAACTCCTTCTAGGAAAGCAGAAGCAAAAAGCGTTCCATATCGTAAAAGGTAATGATTGTTCACTTGTCCGGAAATTGCTGTTCTTGCTGTGTCGGGATCAATGGCAACGGCAGACAATGAAATACTTTTCTCATAACGCGGGTCGTTTAATAAATTAAATGTGATCAATAATCGTTTGTGGCGTCTGGAGAACGAGCCCAATAATTTACTACCGTTTAATTCACCTGTGACAATTCGCGCCATAATCGGTGTATTTTCATCGCTGTTAATGGACGTATCAATTACCGCGAATAAAACCGTACCCGCTTTAATAACTGAACCACCTTGAGCTGCTATCCCACCCGAACCATGACCATGATTACCCACTCCACCACCAGCACCTTCTTTTTCTGATGCGGGTTTTTCTGGAGGCGTCTTTTGTGTTTGTTGCATATCAACATGGCTCCAACCCACCAACAATTTTTCTGCTTGCTGATTCATAAAATTTTGCAAACGCTGAATGTGATCGCGTCGTTGCTGCTCACTCATATCTTGTTGCTGTTTTTTCTCAAAATCAGCCAAACGCGCCTCGGGTGTATTTCCTGTAATCGAAGGCAATGATGTTCCTGCTGGTGCTGACATTGCCGCTTCAGTGTCGGCTGGTGCTGCAGCAGTCGCCGCATATCCTGCTTCACCTGCTGCGTAGCCCGCACGCAACAAATCACCTTTGGTAAAACCCGCTGCTTTTAATTCATTTGAGCTATAACCTGCTTCGCGTAAATCAGCTGCACTCAATCCAGCATGACGTAATTCTTTCGCGCTAAAGCCAGCAGCCCGTAATTCACTCGCGCTATAACCTGCCGAAGCCAATTGACCTGGGGTGAATCCAGCGGTTCGCAAATCAGTCGCGCTGTATCCTGCATTTTTTAAATCAGCCGCACTAAATCCCGCGTCTTTCAATTGACCTGCACTAAATCCTGCATTTTTTAAATCAGCCGCACTAAATCCCGCATCTTTTAATTCCGCAGGATTAAATCCCGCGTTTTTTAATTCCGTTGCAGAATAACCTGCGTTCTTTAAATCCGCTGCGGAAAAACCCGCGCTTTTCAAATCTCCTGCAGAAAAACCAGCGTCTTTTAACTCTGTTGCTGAAAATCCGGCCGCCTTCAATTGACCAGCAGAAAAACCTGCTGCACGCAGATCCGCTGCCGAAAATCCTGCTGCTTTTAATGCGGCCAATCCACAACCCTGTTGGCGTAACGCAGTCGCTGAAGCACCTGCTTCACGCTCTTTTTTCAATTTTTCTACACTGCAATTTCCAACTGCAGCATCGGCCGCTTTAATTTCTGTCGGAGAAAAACCAGCCGCGCTTAAATCTGCATCACTAAATCCCGCAGTTTTTAAATCATTGGCGGAAAATCCCGCTTGTTTTAATTGCGCCGCGGTAAATCCAGCTGCTTTGAGTGCTGCAACATCACAACCTTGATTCTTCAGATCGGCAGCGGACTTACCCGCTTCACGTTCTTTCGTCAATGTTGCAACATCACACGCAGCGGAAGTGGTTTTTTCATAACCCGCATTGAGTATTTGCGCATTCGTAAATCCTGCTTTTTTCAAATCGGCTGCATCAAATCCAGCAGCTTTTAATTCTCCCGCGCTAAATCCCGCATTTTTGAGATCTTGCGCACTAAAGCCGGCTTGTTTTAAATCAGAAGCACTAAATCCTGCATTCATTAAATCTTGCAAGCTGTATCCACATTGATGCAATTGCTCAGCTGTCATTCCGATATTTTTCAAATCGCCAATGGTGTAACCCGCCATTTTTAAAGCGGGGCAACTACAACCCTGACACATGAGTTCTTCTGCCGTCACACCCGTTTGTCTCGCCAGTTCCAGATTTTTAGGTGTGCAACTAGCCGGATTCGGTTTATACATCAACACTACTTTATTCACACCACACTGTTTTCCTACCCCCCCTGGTTCTTGCCCAAATTGATCGGGGTCACCCACAAAGCCAGGGCGTGTGATGGTTGGAACGAAAGCGGTGGCAGATGCGCGCGCTGCTTCTGCACCAGCCACATTTGCTTGTGTCTGTGCTTTGACGTAGGCAGCAGAAGGTTCTCCAGCACCTGGAATAGAAGAAATTTTGGGACCACTCGCAACGGCAATCGTTCCTTCACTGGCCGCTTTTTTTGTCTGCCAGTGAATAACAAATGTGATCACTGCTACCACAATTAAAATCAAACCCAATGCTAGAAATACACGCGCCTTAGCATTACTGAGTAACGGCATTTTTGTTTTTGGAGATTCGGGCATAGCATCAATATCCTTTAATCGATAACTGAATCATCTCGCCACGCTGAGAAGCCAGCACCACTGGCGTTTTCTCTAGCTCATAAACATGAGTTCCATCAGGACTATTCATACTTTGAATCCAACCGGGTGATAACACGGTCACACGCGTTCTTAAAAAAAGACGATTCTGAAATAACCATACTTGCGCTGGCGCACCACTCACGCTAATCAATTTCGCTCCTTGTGGTGTAACACCATCCAAGAAATCCATCAGCAACGGATCTGCCGCTTGCGGCAATCCACTGATATTAGCCGCCGCATTAGGTCCCAATCCCGGCATCCGTAAATCCACACGATAATCCACTGCGCGTTGGCCAGGCATAAGCGTTAACATGACCGGGGTGTTTTCACCTTTCAGCATCACCGCCAAATTACCTTGTTTGTAACGATCTAACGCTTGCACGATTAACATATCGCCTTTCCCATCTGGCGCTGTGGGTTGGATATTGAATGCTTTTGGATTTCCCAAATCATATCCGGTCACCGGCCATGGTTGACCAGACGAATCCAAAAAAACCAATGAAGTGACATAGCCTGCACGAAGTCGAATAACCGGTGGTGCTGCACCCGGCGACATGTTTACCATCACTGAACTTGACGTTGGTTTAGGCGGAACACCGGGATATTCCGCAATGGCACGTTGACTTTGATCAAACATATTGCGTAATGACACAATTTGCGTTGGATTTAACGGCATTAAATTACGCACCATTTGTGCGAATGCTTGACGTCCCGTAGCAGTATTTCCCAATAGATTCGGCGAAGCTGATTGCTGCTCAGTAGTTGAAACAAGGGGCGCTTTTGTACCATCATCCACAAAAGTAGCGCCTGGTAATGGTGCCACATCAGATGAGGTTACATCAGAAGAAGCAGGAGGCGTTGTTATTGGCATTTTTTGAGCAGCAGAAGGCGCTGAATTCGGCTCATTTTGTGCCAACAGCGAATTCATTGTTGTACTTGCCTTCGGTGCTGGCAACACCACAGGCGCAGCAGACGCTACCATCGCAATACCGCTTAGACTCACTGCCAATATCGTTGTTGAAAAAATTCTTTTTATCACTTTCATTACCCCGCCGTTGCCGTTGGTAAGAATTGGTTAATGGCAATTTGATTGGGATTATCTTGCACCGGAACACGTTCTACAATAACCGTTACACTCAACGGTTGATGAATGGTTTTGTTCACATTCGTATAAGTAATCATAACGGGAATTTGAATTTTCCAAACATACACACCATCCAATACACTTTGATATTGAATCACCGGCGCACCCGTAATTTGCGCATCTGAAACCATGCTCAATTTAACCAGCGTATCTAAGTCACCACTTTTTTTAAATGCCTGCAAAAACCAGTACCAACCGCTGGGCGTAAAATTGTTAGAGGCTTGCTGTAATTGCTGACGCCAGTGAATAAAGTCCAAACCAAATGCTTGTTGCACCGCATCTGAAACCCATTGCAACACATAATTGTTATTCACCACGGGATCACTCAACGGATGAAATTTAATGAGTTGATACTGACTATTTGCCGCAAAATATTGCGGCTGCGGCGGATTGAAATAACGATAAGATACGGCAGTCGCTAAGACAATATTAATAAAAACCAGCATGATTAGCGCAAGCGTCGCGCGACGATAATTATCACGATAAAATGCATTGCGCAATAAAACCATTGTAAGCCCACTTTTATTACTGCCCTGTTCTTGAATTTTATTTTGATTTTCTTCCGCCATAATTTATCCATCTTACGGTTCTTACGGTTGCGCAGATTGCAAACTAAAACTAACGATTTGAATACCCTGCGGTGCATTGAGTGTCGGTGCACGCTGAATTACCAATGTTGCTATCATTCCACGTTTCGTCGATCCACTCGCGCCAGTGTAAGTAACCAACAATTGCATTTGTACTGTCCAGGTAAATCGGCCATTCAGAATAACACGTGAAAGAATAATGGGTGGTCCTGAAATCACTGAACTAATAATCAAACGACTACTCACTAAATTTTTAATTAATCCGGATGCATTCAATGCATCATTCAATTTTTCCCACCCTGCAGCAGAGAATCGATCTTGTACACGCGCCAATTGTTGTTGATAAGTTGAAAAGTTCAAGTTGTAAATCAACCTAACGGTTAGCGCTGACCATTTGCGAATAAAATCACTGGTCACAATCGGTTCCGACAAAGAATGCATGGGAACCACTTCACCCGTTGTGATCGCTGCATAGTAAGCGGGCTGTTTTCGATCGTATGACATCCATGCTAACACTACAGAAAGCACGGCGCACACCAACACCATATACCACAACCATTTCATCGTGCGGCGATATTGATCACGATAAAACTCATTTACTTTTTGTTCTATCTCTTGTGAATCAGTGCTCATGCGTCACTCGTTTATTTGTAATCAATACCACGCCGTATTACCGCGATAATAACGAAAAGTCACTTCAACGCGACGATTATATCGACGTCCCAGCGGTGTACCATCCCACGCAACCGGTTTGGCATTTCCACGACCTATCGCATAAATCAATCTCGCATTAATATCTTTTTCTGTTAAATACCGCACAACCGACTGCGCTTGTCGCTCGGTCAACTCATCCGTGTAACTACCAAATTTAGTGATAGGATCATCTT
Source organism: Gammaproteobacteria bacterium RIFCSPHIGHO2_12_FULL_39_24 (assembly GCA_001802455.1). GTDB lineage: Bacteria > Pseudomonadota > Gammaproteobacteria > Coxiellales > Coxiellaceae > 2-02-FULL-42-43. The sequence continues at coordinate 73,343 of MGXZ01000022.1, read as the reverse complement.
CTGCTCTATTTGAGAAACCGGCCACTTCAACTGAAATTTTGGAATATGTTTTCATAAAGTCCGCAGCAATAGCTAACACGGGTAAATAGTGATCGTTAATTTCCGCCGTATCGTTATCAAATAAATCCTCATTCGGAAAAACGAACTTCCACGTTTGACCAATTCGAATTACTTCCACGCCATTTTTTTCCAACATACAAAAATCATACTGACGCTGTTGTAACGCATTAATGGGCTTTTTCAATTTTACGAGCTTCTGCTCGGGCACATAAGGGGGATTTTTGAGGTATTTTTTACACGGATTATGCGAACATCCGCTGATGCTCACGATGACTAGTCCGCTTAGCAGAATTCCTATTCGTTTTTTCGTGTCCATTTACTTTTTTCCATGTCACGACAAATACACCCTGGACGCGAATTCACTCCGCCCTATCGATCCAAACAATAATCTACCAAAACATCCTTAAGAAAGCATTAAAAGTTACGAACTATTTTCTGTCGTTTCTTTTTTCTTCAGCGTGACACCGTCAATAATTTCATAGAGTTTTGCGGTAATTTGTGGTGGCAACACTGGTGGATCCAATGGTGCTGGTGGATAATCCGTTCCGCGATCCATATCACCCACCAATTCTGTTGCAATGGTTGTTGCTTGTCGTCCTGTTTTTCCGCACAATCTTTGCAAGTATTCTATTTGATCACGCACTTGTTTACGATTTAAAATTTCAGCGCGGAACTTGGGATCATCAGGTATCCATAATTTTTCAAGATAATCCGTCATATGTAATGGCGTAAAAATATTTAAGCGATCTGACACAGTTTCCAATTGTGTTTGTGCTGCTTCTTCGAAAAAATCCAATGGAATTTCATCTGCCACTTCAATGGGTTCCTCAAAATGTGACAATACCGCCATCATACGTGACATAACGGGCAACGCTTGAAATTGCTGCATCAATGTTAACGTACGATCAATCTCTTCATTTTCAGGCAAATCTAACGGTTTCCATCCTGCACGCGCAGAGGCATCCAATGAACGATACACATCGAGTGATCTTTTTAATTGATTCACCACTTCATCAGAAGGCGCATCTACCATCAGAAAATGATTTAAGTGTAACCGTTTCACGGGTACTGGATTGGCATAATAAAACCGACCACGCACAATTTTTGATTTGAAAAAGAAATGCGCTTCCCCTTCACGTTGTTCTTTTAAGTCCAGTAAATCAACTCGTGATCGTTTTTCAAGACGTGCGCCTTTGGCATCCGTATACGTTCCCAATACACTGCCTTGATCCACTTGAAAACTATCCACATGTGTCACATACGCTTCACCTGCTGTTTTCATGAAGAAATCCCACGTGTCAGTCGGATCTTCTAGTTTCATGCAAATTTTAATATTGGTATTCGCGCCAATGGATGCGGCTTCTTCTTTTGATGCTTTTTGAAATGTTGGTAAATCTTGTCCTGCAAAAACAACAGAAAATCCAAGCGAACGGGCTTGTGCAGGCACCACAGCAAAACCCTCGACCGCATAGTAACCATATTCATCCAACACGCATAAATAGGGTGTTTCCGCATTCGTTGGTTTTCGATCAATTAAATCTTTCCACGCCCCCTCAACACTGTCACCCAATCCTGCTGCCATCATCGATTTCAACGTGGCGATAATAATTTTTCCCAAGTTTGATAATTCTTCCGGAGATTTTTCCAACGCAGGCAATAACACGCATAAAATACGGCGATTTAATACCACGTCAGATAAATCCACTTCCGGTAAACGCACACGCAAAATATGTCCATACGTATCAGCTAACGACGTAAAAATACGTACCAATTGCATGGTGATATAACCGTGTTGTTCAAACACTTGAGAAACTTGTTTTCCTTTACTCTCTTTTTTAAATCCCGGCAGCGTTAATACATAATTGGTTAACGCCTCCAACACAACGGGCGGAAAATTTTCCAAGCTCACCGATTCCATTCCGTCACGCGGAAAAACTTTATCAAGCACAATGGTTTCTAGTTTCGGCAAGTGAAAATAATTACGAACGGTATTGGCATCCAACAAAATATGTCCCGCATCGCGCATCGCAACGAGCACTTTCATTAATGATTCTACAAAACCAATCGCACGACCTTTCCACATATCTGCATCACCACTACCCGCCTGCGCAGTCCCCATCAAACTCACCACCAAATTTGATAACATGCTGGATGAGCCCGAACCAAATGGATTTAATGTGTTAGATAAACGACCTTCTTGCGGACCAATAATATCACGTGCACCCGTCATGAAATTAATTAGCAATAAATCATCTTCGCGACCCATCGATCGCACCATCGAAAATATCGACGCATATAAACTGTTATCACCTTTACCATCAACATAAATAAATCCGGATGCTTGTAATAATGCATTATACGTAATGCCTAGTAACGCTTGTGTTTTACCCGAACCCGTTGATCCGAAAATTAAAACGTGTGTTCGCATATCGACATTGCTAAACCATAATTCATTCGTTGTCTTAATTTCATTTCCAAAATAATAAATGCCGCGCGCTAAATGTGGTTTTCCAGTGGGTGAAATATCATTAAAATCCTTTTCATGAGAAACCAGCGGCATGCGAAAAGGCAAATGACGTTTCTGAAAAAACCCATAAAAAAAACAAATCATTCCGATCACTAAAATTATTTCGCTGAGGTATCCCAAAATAAAGCAGGTTGTTGCACAAACCAACATCACAATCGACAGTGACACTTGGTTTTTAAGCGTATCCTTAACACGCATACCCAACGTGCGCGTATCACGAATGATTTTCGATTGGCTTTGCTCTTGATGAGAGTCTAGCCCTCGTTGATTGTACGCCATTCATCACCTTCTTCGATCAGCAAAATATTTTGCAATGCTTCTTCCAATGCATCGACCGCCCCTTTCACTATCGGTGTCTTTAACATGCGTCCCAGTTTTTTTTCTGCTTTCCAGTGCGCAAACACACCAGCCACCTCAACCACGCTGGTGCGACGACCCACTGAATTCAACACAAACCATAAACGACGATCCACTGGTTTTAACCACAAAAATTCAGCAGAGGCGAGCACACCATCGCTACGCGCAATTTCTAATAACGTTGCCATGAATGTTGCCATGTAAGCGTGACGTTTCTCGACCCATTTCACAATTCGGTGATTCTGAAATGTTTTTATTTGTTCTGAAACACCGGTAAAATCAAGCTTTCCCGTTGCGGCTGATGCAGCAATTTGTCTCAGCAAAGCATTTGCCGCGGGACGTTGACCGGTTGCTCTCGCTAAAAAAATAAAAACCAATGCTTTGATATGAATCGGCAACACATCCAACCCTTTCCACATCGGTCCCAACTGTAAAGTAAATAAACGATAGGCCGGTTTTTGTTTTAATGCCCAGATTTTTTTTCCAGCCACTGTTTTAACAGACAGTAATTCATGTTGACGACAAAAATCGAGCGGCAATTGCGCCATCGCCCATGGGCCTTTATCAATATTTTCTTTCACCAAATCCAATGAAATAACGGGTGTAATTTCTGGCCATACTGCTTGTCCAATCTGACGTAACGATTTCATGCTATAAATATGCTGGAATTGTCCTGTTCCTCGCCACGCCAAAAATGCAGCCAGTAACAAAAAAATAATTCCGATGGGAAACTTCGTCCAAGCACCAATGGAAACATTGACCATGCTGAAGTTTTTCCAATCCATTTTGCTGGGATCAGCGACTTTCATGAAATGTTGTAATTGATCAATTTCGCGAATTGAAGGCACAGAAAGATGAAGAAAATGCGCGATGGGCCCAGCATAAATTGAAAACCAACGAATCAGATCGAGCTCGAAAGAACGAACCCAAAAAAAAGGAATCACGACGTATTGTCTACCAACCCACCAAATCACCAAACCAACACCAAACAACAACGCAATCAACCAAAAAAAATTGGAAGACTGGTCCGCGCCGGGATTTTGTTGACCTGGATTCATTCCGTTTTTATCCCTTAATTAGCTGCCCATCCACAAAATAATAACGAACACCTTGATGAATAAAAGCCGTAATTCTTCCGCTGCTCACTGCCCTTTCTTTCAACGTCAATAATAAATGATCAAATTGATCTTTCAATGCACCAGCGAGCGGTTGCGGCATCACATCTTTTTTCTTCACAACCACGACAACATAGGCTTCATTGCCACCGGAGGCGCGCAAACGAATCCGTTTTTCAACATCCATTTCATTTTGATAAACCGGACGACCCACCATGTATCGATCCAATGATCGCAACTGCATCGCCCACTTACCAATATTGTAACCGTCACTCTGAAACAACGAAATATAAACTTCAAGCTCATCACCTGCGATGGGAACCGCATGATATATCGCATAATGTTCTGCTTTATTTTGTAAATTACCTAATTCTGCTTCTGCTTCCGCTTTAATGGCAATCAGTGGTTTGATGATATTACGCAGAAATAATGAACTATTCCAATCGCCCGCTGCCACAACGTGATCGACCGCATTGATCACGGCAGTTAATAAACCGGTTCGGTCGTCAACGGAAAGCTGGCCTTTATCAAAATATTGTCGCGCGACGTCAGAAAACTCACGCGCCTCTTTATCGAGGCATTCCAATAATTTTTTCTTGAGTTCCTGACCTTTGAAATCAGAAATGAGTGCAGATGTATTATCCATAATCTATTTTAACAGGAATTAAGGTCCTTGCGGTTTTCCTGAGTTGGGCGTCGTTGCACTAATAACATCGTTACCGTTTCTAGCATGAACAGTGTGTGTTAACACACCCTCAAAATCGGCAAGAGCAGCTTGAAGTTTTTTTGCTAAAGCAGCATTTTCGCCCGTTGCTTTTTCTGTATTATCGCTAATGAAAGATGATGGTTTGCTTGACATAAAATCTACCTCTGCGCCATGTTACTGTCTTATACCACCCATTCCATGGCTTAATAATTCTCTCTACCTCCTTGATATCGTACAGGCTCAACCTTAAAAAAATATTAAGAAAATCAATTCGTTTTACTTAAGTTTAGCAGATTTTAGGGGATTTGCTGGATATGGAATTTATCGAATAACTGATCCCTGATAACTGATAACTAATCATACATCAACTCATCCAGCGGCACTTCGCCTCGAGTTGGACTACTTTTTACAAGCTCATTTAACACATCCACAATGCATAACAATCGCAACGAATCCGGCGTAAATTCATCAAAATTAACTTTCACACCCAACAAAGCGCCTTCGACATCTTCGTAAGTCGCACCCAACCCATAACCTAAACACAATTGCGCCAACTGATCCGCGCGTTTGGTTAATCCAGGCAACAAACCAGTGTCAGAAAAAACTTCTTTGAGTGCTGCGGAACTGCCTTTCAATGTAAAATTCACACCCATTTGTTTTACAATCACCGTTAATTTTTTTTCTAAATTAATCATGTCATCCACCACGGTATTGCCATTTTACGGCTACCACCAATCAAACTACGCAACCACCGTGCGAATACGATCGGCGTAAATCCATAACGATTTAATACTGAAAAAAAAGTGATCAATGCAACGGTCAAGAGAAAGGTCCACCACGCAATATGAATCAAAAAAATCACCACCGGAAAAGCGGCGCGACCATCCCACATAAAAAATTTCACGGGTCGCGCTGAATCTCGCCAATGTGCATCGGGGTTAATTGCCATAATGTGAGTTATCCGTTATCAGTTATCAGTTATCAGTTATCCGTTATCCGTTATCAGTGGTATGTTATCGCAAAGAACACAAAACAGGAAACGATGAGTATGTCCTCACACACATTATCAATAACCTCTGAATTAATCGACTACTTACATCAACACAGCGTGCAAGAATCATTTTTATTAAAATCATTGCGCGAAGAAACAGTTGCTACTTTTGAAGCAGCGCCCATGCAAATTTCTCCAGAACTGGGTCAATTTCTTCGTGTCTTGTTGCAAGCTATTAATGCAAAAAACATCTTAGAAATAGGCACTTTTACCGGCTACAGTTCTATTTGCATGGCATTGGCATTGCCCGACGATGGTCATGTGACGTGTTGCGATCTCAGCGTCGATTGGACGCGTTTAGCAGTAAAATACTGGGAAAAAATGCAATTGCAAAATAAAATTACCTTGCATCTTGCGCCAGCCATTCAAACGCTCGATAAATTAATTGCTGACAAAAAACAAAATGCATTTGATTTTGCTTTTATTGATGCGGACAAGCCAAACTATATTCACTATTACGAGTATTGTTTACAACTCGTACGACCCGGTGGCGTAATCGCCATTGATAATGTGTTGTGGGATGGTGAAGTTATTAATCTTAACAATCAGGATGAGAACACACGCACCATTCGCGAACTCAATAAAAAAATTTATCACGATACGCGCGTAACGATGTGCATGCTGCCAGTGGGAGATGGAGTGACGTTGGTGAGGAAGGCATGATCTTTTTTTCTGTTCAAATTTTAATCTATTTTATTTTTAAATAAGCTCAATTTCATTGAAAAATAGAAATAAAACCCATGTCGATTGGCGACTGAAGCATTTAATGTTACTTTAATGTAACGTGTTTAGCATGGAATAGAGCGAATGATCAAGGCAGTAAAACCGACGATGAAAAAGCATGTATGGAATTTAGCACGACTGGTTTCACTTATCTCAGCAATTTTTTTATTAAGTAGCTGCTCAGATGGAAAAAAAATTGTTGATCTCAACTTAAAATATTTACCGACTGATCGCGTACCCGCACAAGTCACTGACGAACAATCACAACAACAAATTGCGGAAGCCGCTGTTGTCGTTGGGAAGTCATTGCAAGAATTATCGGCGGTGCAAATGACAGTGCATCCACCAAAAAAATTGCGTAAACCATTCGACACACGAATACCTGGTATGGGAAAAATGGCATCGATCAGTTGGACCGGGCCTGTTGAACCTTTATTGAAAAAAATCGCACAAGCAACGAATTATCATCTGCGCATCATTGGTAAAAAACCGATGTTGCCTGTTTTGGTATCACTGAATATCAGAAACAAACCCATTGCTGATATTTTACGTAACGTCCTGTATCAAGTGGTAATGAAAGCAGATGTCGCTGTTTATGCGAGTTCGCGCACAATTGAACTTCGTTATCACAGCAATTAATTTGAGTAGAAATAACGATGAGATTCGCAAAACACATTCGCCGTATTGGCGTCACGATAGCGAGTACACTCGCGTTATCCTATGCGAATGTGATTTTTGCGAATGATTCTGCTGCCACACTCAATGCAGAAGTCGGTTACATCTCCATTCCACAACTACCGCGCGGCGGTGATCAGGTCAATCCAATTCGATTAGCCGCAATTCAGCAAGCCGCCACCTCACTCGGCGCACGTGGTGGACTAGCGTGGCAATCCAGAAATATTGATTTGGCATTGAAAGCAGAATCTATTTTTCTTGATCAAGTTTTCGACTTTAATCAATTACTGCTCGGTCACAATGTATTGCCACCCGTATTGGTCGACAGTGATAACAATTTAAACCTCGATGATGATGACACACTGCGCATCGATACCAAAACGTATCGCATCATTCGTCCTGCTCGTTTTGTCACTGCACCGCCCAATTGGCGCGATTACTTGTGGTTACGTTTTCCGAAACCAGCCTTGTCAGATCAGTCTTTGTTACCACAAACGGCTGCTGAAGCACAAGTGTGGAATCACTACATCAAAGAGGGGTGGATAAACGGCGCAAAACAAGCGGATGCCATTTTCACTGATAATTTAAATCGCATGAAACGCGATATGCTTGGCATCATCATGTATCGTAAATTACTAGCAGAACACATGGTCAGTGCACCATTCGTTGCGAAAGCAAACTTAGGTATTACGGGCGATGCAACTCAATTGCGCATCAACGATCAAGTGTTGCGTATCACTGCGCAATCTGAATTACAACCGAACTCGAAAAAATGGACGCCCATTATTACCAAGTGAGTGCGAAAAAATATGTCAAATCAGACAAATGAAAATCAATTATTTCAATTTCCACGCGAACCAACGCGATTCGAACAAAAAAATGTTGATGATCTATTGATTTATTGTCAGCAAATTAACGCATCGGATATTACCATTCAATCAGCAGAACCCATCACCGTGGAAGTTTACGGACGTATTCATAAAATAACACGACGCAAGTTATCTAACACAGAAGTGGGTGATTTATTAAATGCCATTTACGGACCCAATGGCACAACACAAATCATGCGCGGAAATGATTTGGATACGCACTATGAAGTACGGCCTAGTCGCGGCGAACGTTATCGTTATCGCGTGAATGGTGTCGGATGTTATGTCGATGGGCATGAAGGAATACAAATTACGATTCGCACGATTCCATCCACTCCACCTGCATTATCCACATTGCATTTACCGCAGCCCATTATTGATGCGATGGCACCACGCGAAGGCGTTGTTTACATCACGGGTGCAACTGGTTCTGGTAAAAGCACCTTACTCGCATCCATCATCAAAGAATTGACTGAAGAAGAAAATGGTAATCGCAAAGTATTAACCTATGAAGCACCAATCGAATTTGTGTATGACAATGTGGTGATGCCTTCTTCTATTGTTGCGCAATCTGAAATTCCCAAACATTTACCCACATTTGCAGATGGAGTGCGCAATGCATTACGTCGAAAACCCCATTTAATTCTCGTCGGTGAAGCACGCGATACTGAAACGATTAGCGCGGTCATTGAAGCCGCATTAACAGGTCATCCTGTTTACACCACACTACACACCAATGGTGTTGCAGAAACCATTCGTCGTTTGGTGGGCAGTTTTCCTAAAGAAGAACGCATTGGGCGAACGATTGATATTATCGAAACACTGCGCTTAATTGTATGGCAACGATTAGTGCCTTCCACTGATGGTAAACGCGTAGCGCTACGTGAATATCTTGTATTTTCAGAAAATTTACGCGATCGATTGCTCGATAGCGATCCTGAAAATATTACTCAAACAACACGAATGTTGTTGCATGAGCAAGGTCAAAGCATGTTGTCTGATGTTGAAGTCAAACACAAAGCGGGGATTTTGTCAGATCGCTGGTATCAAATTTTAACCGCGCGTTTGAGACATGAAGAATGATGTTATGAAATATATTAAAGCCCGCAAAGATTTTGTAAAAACCATTCATCCATTATTATTGCTGCTGGGATTTCTGTTATTTTGTTTTTTTCCAAATATTGTTTTGAATTCGTTTTATGGATTTTGGTTAGCAACCGGGTGCGCAGTGTGGTTGATTCTCGCTTCATTAGGTAATCAACGATTAGCGTATGACACCGATGATGTTGCAACACGATTATCTTTTTCACAATGGATAACTTGCATTTTACTGTTGCAACTCACACTATTCGGCGTTTACTGGGGAATGTGTTTTGTCAGTGGCGAATTATTTGTCATTAACACATCCATACATTCTCAATTATTTTCACACAGCATTTCCAGCTTTTTAATACAGCATGGATTATTTCCGTGGTCACTCTACGCGATGATTGCCGTTGGCATGGGTGTTCTCAGTTATAAAAAAGAAATAAATGCTTATTTCAGCAATATTTTATTTTCCCTTTTCAAACAAGATCCTCAAGAATCCTGGGGGATGATTATCAACATTTCTGCGCGACGCTGCACGCTATTGGGATTAAGCATTATCATATTGTTTATGACATTTTTAATGATCGCTTTTTTTGTGCCACTCAAAAATTATATCGCGTTTGGTTTTAAACCCATGACGCTACTCACCACCGTTATTTTATTACTACTCAGCACGACTCAATTTATTAAAAAATATTTTTCAAGAATTTTTTCGCGCTCAATTCCCACGGCACTGAGTTTTCCAGTTTTTGCACTGTTATTTGGATTAGCGATTTTAATTTTATCTGGCATCTCGCATGAAGCAACGTTAAGAGAAAATGTGGCACAACAACCAGTTGCAGCACCGGACATCATCACGTTGTGGATTCAGTATCATTGGCAAACAGCATGGATGCTTTTTTCAATGTTGTGGTGGTTATCACTCACCCCGATCATGGCCAGTTATCTCACGCGCATTTCGAAAGGCTATCGTATTCGTGATGTTTTGTTGGGCGTGCTCGCGCCACCTTTTGTTATCGCGCTGTTTTTACATTTTTCGCAGTACTTACAAACCGCACTATTCACATTCCCACCGCTTGCGATTGCCGTGATCGCTTTTATTTCATCACTGATCTTGTTGCCACTATTGGTTAATCACCATTATTCCAGTAACGCCATCCATGCTTATTTTCCAAAACGCGGTGAAATTAAGCCACGCGATCATCAACCGTTTTTTGAAAAAATGGCGCAATTGGTCGTTGTCTTTTCTTATTTTTATTTGGTGATTGGTATCAATGGAGTCAGCATTCTATTTGTTTCGTTGAATTATTTAATTATTCCGTTTTTTATGCTGGCGATTATTTCGATAATAATTGAAATATTGCGCAGTTGCCACATACCAAAACAAAACACGTCACATTAAGGAACGCGCACGAATTAACTTCACTTGCCATTCTTATTGTACTCATGTAACATTACAACAGTTTTTAAATTAACATGGGGTTTTGCTATGAAACAACTCATCAAATCAATTACTTTTTGCACGCTTATCGCATTAAGCACAATTTCATTCGCTACCACGCCCAAACCAATAACTGTCGGCATTTTGGTACCTATCGCGTTACCCGCCATGACACAAATTGTAAATGGATTTGAAACCACGCTTAGCAAAGAGTCCAAAACGCCTGTAAAATATCTGGTGAAAAATGCACAGGGCAATATCAATATCCAACGCTCCATTTTACAAGAATTTAATTCAAAGGATGTTACGTTGGTTGCCCCCATTGGTACGAATGCAGCACAAATGACGATCGCCATGATTCGCAACAAACCGATTGTTGGCATCGCAGCGGATCATTTAAAGGCAGAAGCGAAAAAAGCGAATAATGCGAATGTCACTGGTGTATTGAGTAGAGTTGCACCCAAAGACAGAATGTACTTTATTCATGAAGCAATGCCCACTTTAAAAAAATTAACCATTGTGTACAGCACTGATGATCGTATTTTTAGTCAAATAAAACAATTTGAGAAAGCAGCCAAACAACATCATGTTACTGTGCAAAAATTAATGGTGTCACAATTATCTGATCTTTACTCAATCAGCAAAAGCATCGCGCCGGACACCCAAGCTATTTTCATCTTGAAAGATGAAATGATTGTCAGCGGACTCAATACGTTGTTGCAACAAGCGCACACGAAAAAAATCCCCATGATTGCTTCAGATGATGGTTCTGTTAGCAAAGGCGCTGCATTTGCATTGGGCGTTTCTGAATACCAAACTGGAGTGGACGCTGCTAAAGTCGCTGCGAAAATTTTAAATGGCAAAAAAGCAGGTGATTTACCGGTGCACATCATGAAACATTATTTTGTATATTTAAATACAAAATCAGCGGTAAAACAGCACGTCGATCCAACTGCTGTGAAAATAGCGGCGAAGAAATTAGGATATAAAGTAGAGGAATTATAAAGTGGGAGTGGGAACACGCCCACGGATAACGGATAACTGATAACTGATAACTGATAACTGATAACTGATAACTGATAACTGATAACTGATAACCGAATTATGCTAACCATCCTACTCAACACACTACAACAAACGCTGATTTTTCTGCCGCTCGCACTCGGCGTTTATTTGAGTTACGACGTTTTAATGATTACGGATTTAACGGTTGAAGGTACGTTTGTTCTCGGTGCTGCCATTTTTGCACGACTCATCACGCTGGGATTAAATCAATCGATCAGTATTGTCGCGGGATTAATTGGCGGCGCTGTTATTGGTATTGGTGTCACCGTGATGCAACGCGTTGCCAAAATTAATTCATTGATCGCCGGTATTCTTGCTGTTTTTATGTTGTATAGCGTAAATTTCGGCGTAATGAATCAACCCAATATTAGTTTATTAGACAACCATATTTTTCTGCAGCATTTACAAAATTATCATCCCATGGTGCTGCTATTTTTTCTGATTGGATTTGTTTTTTTATTAGCACTGTTTCTGTGTTTGTTTTTACATAGCCAGATGGGATTACATTTACGTGCTTTTGGATCCAATCCACATTTGCTTAAAAAGCTCGGCAAAAATCCTGCTATTTATTTAGGGATTGGTTTAGCGAGCAGTAATATGTTGGCTGCATTGTGCGGTATCATGACCGCACAAGTGAGTGGCTACGCCGATATTCATATGGGGTTGGGAATGGCCTTAACCGCTATTGGTGCTGTCGTCATTGGAAAAAAATTGCTGTCGCAATTATTGGTAAAATCCGATCGATTCAGCGCAGTCAGCGGTATGGCGGGTTGTTTACTCGGTGCTTTTATTTATTTTTTAATTCTCAATGGATTATTGATCATGGGAATTAATCCCATTTATTTACAATTATTATTAGGTTTTGTATTAGTTGTCTTTTTATCTACCGCGCATTACACCAAGCAACGCGGTGAACTCTATGCAACAGCAGATTAGAGTGAGTGAAATATGAAACCACTTGTTGAACTTAACAATATTTGTTTTTCTGTTGGCGAAAAACAGATTATCAACTCTGTTTCTACCGCTATTTTTCCCGGTGAATTTGTGGTTATTTTAGGTGGAAATGGCTCCGGAAAAAGTACGTTGCTCAAACTCATCAATCGCACTTACCAACAAACCAGCGGTACTATTTTATTTAAAAATAAACCCATCGCTTCTTATGATTTTAAATCACTCAAAAAAGAAATGGTGACGATTACGCAATTTATTTCTGACAGCATTTTTCTGGAGTTAACTGTTGAAGAAAATGCAACGTTAATTGAATCACAAAAAATTCCTTGCGGTGAATTGTCTCATTATCTAGCACAATTTAACCCAACATTGTCACAAGCATTAAAAACACGCGTGAAAAATTTGTCGGGTGGCGAACAGCAAATGTTGGCATTTGCATTATATCTTCGACATCAACCCGATCTATTGTTGCTCGATGAGCACACGAGTGCACTCGATCCCAAAAAATCTGACAGCGTGATGGCATTGACACATCAGACTATTTTGCAAAAACGCATCACTTGCTTAATGACAACGCACCAGCTAGATTATGCAATAAAATACGGTAATCGATTAATGGCAGTGCGTGATGGTGAGCTTGCATTTGAAGCCGATGCTGAGAAAAAAACGCGGTTATCCACGACAGATTTGTTGGCATACTGTTACTAAAAAATAGCGCAGAACCGCGCACAAAGTAAGCGGATAAAAGGACACGATAAAATGAAACCCAACTGGAAATCTTTTCTCACGCTTTGTTTGAAAGCACATGACACAGATACCTTAGCGAAAATATTCGATTGTTTTTTTACAATGGAAGAAAAGGCGGATATTGCTGATCGTTTTGCAATTATCGATGCATTGCTTGAAGAAAAAATGACGCAACGCGATATGTCGGAAACACTGGGTGTGAGCATTGCCAAAATTACTCGCGGATCAAACGCATTAAAAATGCTTGACCCAAAATTAAAAGCTTTCTTGAAAAAAAATGTCTAATTATTCATTTCCAACCGGTGCTGCTTCGCTTTTCTTTATCCAAATTTTTTCAACACTAGCGTACAGCGTGTTGTATGTCACACTCGTCTTGTTTGCTATTCAAGCATTACATGTCTCTGCAGTTGAAGCAAACCACATTATGGCAACCTTTGTTGCCTTTAATTTTGCGCTGCATTTATTGGGTGGATTTTTTGGCGGACGTTTTTTAAGTTTTCGTTTTTTATTTTTAATCGGCATGGTGTTACAAACCATTGGCTGTCTTCTGATTGCCAAACTCAATCTACATGCGTTTATGCTGGGTATGGCCATTTTTTTAGTGGGATCGGGAATGGATTTACCATGCATTAATTGCATGATTGCGCAACTCTATCAACCAGAAAATAAAGAACGGGATTATGCCTTTCTCTGGACTTACAGCGGAATGAATATTGGTTTTTTTATTGGCGTCACTATCGCGGGTTTATTCCAATCGAAACAAGAATTCGAATCCTTATTTACTTTTACTAGCATCATCAATTTAATTGCATTGTTATTAACATTAATAAGCTGGAAAAAATTAGCGGATATCAACACACAGTTGACAAAACCGAGTATCACCCATTTTTCACGCTACTTACGCGCTGTTTTTGCGTTTATATTTATTGCGATCATTATTTATTTAATTCAAATTATTTTAACCCACGCGCTGTTTAGCACCGAGATCATTTTAACGTTGGGTGTTTTAATGTGTCTCATTATCGCTTACATCACTTTATCTCGACGCAACAAGATAGAAAGAAAAAAATTATTAGCCTATTCCATTTTTGCAATCGCATCATTGGTTTTTTATACGATATATGAATTAATTCCGATGGGGTTAACACTGTTTTTAGAGCGCAATGTAAATCGTCACGTGGTAGATATGACGATTCCAACGGCATGGTTTTTAAATATCAATACGGTGATTATTATCGTTGGATGCCCCTTGGTTGCTCATTTCACACATCAATTTCGCAAAAAAGGATTTGACATTCAGCATGGATTATTTTTTTCGATTGGTTTGTTATTAATTGGAACCGCCATTATTATTTTGCCAATAGGAATTTATTTTGCTGACGCAGCATCAGGATTGATTTCTGTCATGTGGCCATTAATAACTTATATTTTATTAGCACTCGCTGAAATTGCGTTATCACCCATTGGTTATGCTGTTGTTTCTGAATTGGCACCACCCTCATTGCGTGGATTATTGATGGGGGTATGGCTGTTAATTTCAGGAGTGGCCGCGATTTTTTCCAATATTTTTTCAAATAAAGCATTAGGGAAAGCGCAATCCATTTCACCGCTCATTTCAAATCCATCCTACAGTCATACGTTTTTATTATTAGGAATGTCAGGAATAGCGATGGGTGTTGTGTTGTGGATGTTGAGACCGGTATTGACGAAACTGACTGCATGAAATCGAAACATATCCGTGCTAGTGACAAAGCACCGAACGCGCGTGAGTGCGAAGCACGTAACAAGCGGAGCTGAGCATTGTGTGATACTGAAGTTTCGTTATTGTGATTTTCACATGACATTAGACCTCTTGCATAACCTCGATTAATGGACAATCTCTTCGAAAAAATTTTCTCAAAATGCTCATGTACTAACGTGTACACTCCGCTTTTTCGAAAATTTTTTCTGTGACCTCGTCACATTACTCAAAGTTATGCAAGAGGTCTATTGATCTTAACAATCTACATCAGCTGATGATTTCTGTTCCGCTTACTGCGTGCGCGGTTCTGATTTATTTATTTCCCTCCAAACACATTTCCCCTTTTTCTGCATGCGATCAAGAAACAACTCATGCGCAGCCAGTTCTGATTCATTTGCTGAAATAATCGGCAATGTTTTTTCTGCACGTTGAATTTTTTTATTGTATGTTACCGACACTGAAACCGACTCTATTTTTTCCGCTGAAAATAATTGTGACTGACCACCCGTCATCTGCAAATACACGTCAGCTAATAATGCCGCGTCAATTAACGCACCGTGCAAATCACGATGCTTATTGTTCACACCATATCGACGACACAACGCATCCAATGTATTTTGCTGACCCGGATGTTCTCGACGCGCTATCACTAATGTATCAATCACAGAACAAAATTGCGTGATCGGCACACGCGATTGATTCACGCGCGAAAATTCTGCATTCAAAAAACTCAAATCAAATGGCGCGTTATGAATAATTAATTCAGCACCCTCAAGAAATGAAAATAATTCTTCTGCAATCACATCAAACGTTGGCTTGTCTTTTAAAAATTCTTGCGTAATACCGTGTACTTTTACAGCACCTTCATCAATCGCGCGCTGCGGATTGATGTAATAATGAAATCGACGTTTTGTCATGCGTCGATTCACCATTTCCAGACAACCAATTTCAATGAGTCGATGCCCGTGATTCGGTGACAATCCAGTCGTTTCCGTGTCTAAAATAATTTGACGAAGCATGTTATTTCTCTTTAATGCGTATTAAGCGCTGATAATTTGCATTCGCTCGCAGCCGTTACTACCCTTGTTTTCGTGTGCTTAATATATAAATATATGGGACACAAAAACAAGGGATCTTGCAACGGCTTCTCGCTACTTTAATTAGCGCTTAATTCGTATTTTAATCTAACTCATCAATCGCGCGATTCGCTAATTGATCCGCGATTTCATTTTCAGCATGACCACTATGTCCCTTGACCCAATGCCAACTGATCTCGTGACGCGCCACTTCATGGTCTAATTGCTGCCATAAATCTTGATTTTTAACTGGTTTTTTATCAGCCGTTTTCCAGTGTCTTTTTTTCCAGTCTGCCAACCAAATGGTAATGCCATTTTTCACATAATGCGAATCGGTTGTGATTTCAACCGTGCAGGATTTTTTTAATGCACGTAATCCCTGAATCGCTGCCGTTAATTCCATGCGATTATTGGTTGTTAATTTTTCAGCACCACATAATTCTTTTTCATGTTCGCCATATCGCATCAATACACCCCAACCACCTGGACCCGGATTGCCACGACAAGCACCGTCGGTAAATAATACTACTTTTTTTATTTTCTCTGATGTTGTTTTCATTGTGTTTCAAATACCTGCGCAGTATTAAATTCTTTTATTAACCATGGCGTCATCCCCAACACTTTTTTAGTCGCCGCAACCATAAAAATCCCGCCAAAATAGGGAAAAAGAAATTGACACAGCATTTCAACCACTATTTTTGGTGGATAAAAATAAAAACTGTCGTGCAAAATCAATTGGAAATCCAACTGACATAAATATCGTTTTATTTTTCCCGCTGAAATACATTTTTTCCATTGCTTATCTGCAGAAAAAAATCGCCACCCACTCCACGGATTATTTCCAATAATAATAATCTTTCCATTGGGTTTTAAAATACGATGCGCTTCTTGCAAAATATTAGTCATTTTTTGCGAATTTTTTTCACCCTCAAATTGATGTAACATCAATACAATATCAATTGAATCACTCTCAATAGGCAGGTGATCAATGGCGGCCTGAATATACCGTTTTCCATTGTGAAAACGATAACACTGATCCAGATAGAGAGTTTTTATCACCTGAACATGATCGCAAAAATGGATAGTGTGATCTGATACGCCAATCTGTAACAACAAATTGCCGTGCATCGTCTTACAGAAGCGTTCCAACACGGTTTTTTCTTGGCTATATTTCTTTTGATGATTCACGATACTAAACCTAAAGTCTACTGTCTTTGCTGTGCAATTCATTTTCCATTTTTACCACACTTTCATATAAAATCAATAGGTTACAAAAAAATGCTTGATCGCACCCCCCTTTGTCCGTAACATGGTTTGCATGCGATACAAGTTCATGATTAGGATCATATTACTCACCACTACCATCATGCTGGGCTGGATCAATATACCAGCGCAAACATTTCACTTATCCGACGAACAAAATCTCTGGCCAGTGATGTCACAGCACTTCAAAATTGCCGAAGATGTTAGACACACCGATGTACAACATCAAATTGACACTGATCTGCGTCATCCCAAGTATATCCACAGATTAACAGTAAACGCTCGTCCTTATTTGTATTACGTTTATCAAGAAACAGAGAAAAAACACTTGCCCGCTGAATTGGCATTACTTCCTATGATTGAAAGTGATTACATTCCTCATGGCTACTCTCGAAAAGGTGCTGACGGATTGTGGCAACTGATGCCGAGCACGGCAAACGATTATGGTATCAAAATGAATGCGTGGTATGATGGTCGTCGCAGCACAGCTGTCTCCACACAAGCCGCACTGAATTTTCTGTCGTATCTTTATCAATTATTTAATCACAATTGGTTGCTTGCACTGGCTGCATACAACGCGGGTCCTGGCACAGTGATGGAAGCGATTCATTATAATCAAGCGCGTGGTCGTCCTACTAACTTTTGGGCGCTGCCATTACCCAAACAAACCAAAGAGTATATTCCAAAATTAATTGCCATCGCCGCGATCATTCAGCACCCGCACACTTATGGCGTTCGATTAGCACCCGTTCCAAACAAACCTGTTACGAGCACAGTCACGCTTAAAAAACAAATGCATCTCAAAACGATTGCAACCATGGCACATACAACGGTGAACACCGTCAAAAAATTGAATCCTGCATTACGTCGACAAGTAACACCACCACATCAAACACTGACATTAGTATTACCTGCCGAGAAAAAAACAACCTTTGTCAAACATCTCGCTGCGCGAAAACAACTTCGCGATGCCATTGCTGCTGTAGCAGTTGCTGCAAAAAAGAAACCATCATCTGCTCAACACCATGAGCACACCTACACCGTCAGACGCGGCGATAATCTGCATGAATTAGCGGCAGAATTTCACACCACCACTTATCACATCATGGAGCATAATCACTTGAAAACCGTCGAACTCAGCATCGGACAACATCTCAGATTGCCGAACGCATAGAATTTCAAAAATTTTTCAAAAAATTTTTAAATATAAGATTTTCTTAAGCATTATCTCTTATCATTGCACACATTATTTTACATGCTCGAGAGATAATCATGATAACAAAAAGAACTAATATACTTTTAAATAACAGTGTCGCGCCAACACTTTATCGACACAGCACTTTATTTTTTCGTCAGCTAGAAGAATTATTATGTAGCATAAAAAATCAGAATGAAAAGTTTGAAGGGGTGCTCGCTCTACTTGAAAATAATATTAAAAATAATAAGGGGAATATGACAACAACAGAGGTCAACTGCTTGTTACAACGATGCAAACTCTATGAATCCGACCATCCCGACATCACCACATTAAAAATAAAATGCGCCAAAGCAATAATCCCAGGAGCAAAAGACTGTGACAATAAAGAAGTGGACTCATTAATGCGGACTTTTGGTCTGTAAAAACATCTGCTGACCATCATTTGTTTTTAAGCCTAAAAAAATAAATCCCGCTAACACTGTCAGCACGCCCAGCGAAAAAAACACTTGGTGGAAAACAGCGGGTGTTAGCAGTGAAATAGAATCACTTCGCGATGCAAAAATGCGAAGCAGTATTGCACACACAGCCACACCAAAACTTTGCGACAAAATTTGGTTGGTGCTGGTAATGCTCGTGGACGCACTCAGTGCTTCATCTTTGATATCAGCCAACGCCAATGAATTCATGCCAGTATATTGCGCTGAAATTAAAATACCAAAAATAAAAGTCAGTAATGCAATAAAATAAATCGGGGTGTGTGCTGAAATAAATTGAAACGTAAAGAGTGACAATGACACCAGCACAGTGTTAACCAACAAATATTTTCTATAACCAACAGAACGTAAAATTTTTGCAGTAGTTGCTTTTGAAACCATAATACCGAGTGCAATGGGAGCCAACAAAAGGCCCGATAATTGCGCACTGAATCCCAACCCCACTTGTTGAAGCAAGGGAAGCAAAAAAGGGACGCCGCCAAATCCAATACGTGCAACCATATTACCTATAACAGAAATGCGAAAAGTGCGAATTTTAAATAAATCAATTTTTACGACAGGATGTATTTTTTTTCGTGCATGTAAAATATACGTCATCATCAAAACAACCGCGATAAATAAACGCGTCATCACTGCATACAAATCGCACTGCGTTTCGCTTAATTCTGATAACGAAAAACAAAACAAAGCAAGACTACCACTAAACAAAATAAATCCGAAAAAATCAAATGGTCTACACTGAATATTGCCAGACTCTTTTAAATAACGTGTCGCAATTAACATCACCACAATACCGACAGGAATATTAATCCAAAAAATCCAGGGCCATGAGAAATGATCGACGATCACACCACCCACAAACGGTCCCAGCATCACCGCCAATGACACCACCGTAATCACTACATTCATCGCTTTCATTAATTCAAAACGTTTAAACGTGCGCGCAATTAATAATCTTCCCAGTGAAATCATGAACGCGCCACCGATACCCTGAATGGAGCGCGCGATCACCAATGTTTTTAATGTACTCGCGTATCCGCAAAAAAAAGAAGACAGTGTAAAAAGACCCAAGGCCGAAATAAAAATAATTTTGATACCATATTTATCCGCAGCCCATCCGCTCATCGGAATAAATATTGCTAAACTCAGCAAATAACTAATCAACCCTATTTTGATATCAATGGGATTCACATGAAAAGTATGCGCCATCGCTGGAACGGCGGTATTGATGACATTGGAATCGAGCACATCCATAAACAAGGCGACTGAAACAATAAACATAATGATGCGCTTATCAGCAAATGACATACTATTCTCTCTGTCTTGCAACCATCGTCACGGACACTTGATCAGTTGGCATCACAATCATTTCACTCACATTAATATGCGCCGGTCTTGTTGCACAATATAGCACAGCATCCGCAATATCTTCCGCTCTCAGCGGATCAAATCCTTCGTATACTTTCGCGGCGCGCTCAACATCTCCTTTAAAACGCACTGCACTAAAATTCGTTTCCACCGCACCCGGATCCACTTCACTGACGCGAATTTTTGTACCGAATAAATCCATGCGTAATCCTTGCGATAATGCTTTTACTGCGTGTTTTGTAGCACAATACACAACTCCTTTTGGATAAAGCGAATGCGATGAGATCGAGCCAATATTAATAATATGCCCTGCATTTTTTGCAATCATGCGCGGCAATACTTCGCGCGTCATGTATAACAATCCCTTCACATTCGTATCAATCATCTGCTCCCAATCTTGCACAGCAGCATGTTGAATTTCGTCCAAACCCGCTGCTAATCCGGCATTATTCAGTAAAATAGCAATATCTTTAAATTCATCTGGGATTAATGGAAATTGTTTTTTAATTTCTTCATAATTTTGTACGTCACATTTAAAATAATAAATTGCTGTTTGAAATGCATTTTTAATTTTTTCAGATAGTGTTTTTAATTTTTCTAAACGACGCGCGCATAGAATCAATTTTGCACCTGCTTGTGCAAATTGCAATGCACAGGCTTCTCCAATACCGCTCGTCGCGCCCGTGATTAAAACGATTTTGTTTTTGAGTTGCATAGGTGTATTCGCCGCTTTAAGTTCGATATAATGGAAGATACTACTCAATAGGTATGAACATGTCAGCAACAATATTAGATGGCAAAGCCATTGCCGCGACAATCAGAAAAAAAATTGCTGAAAAAATTCGCGTTCGCCAAGAAAAAAAATTAATCACGCCTGGATTAGCGGTTATTTCAGTGGGAAATGATCCTGCTTCTCAGACGTACATTGCCAGCAAATGTCGTGCTTGCAACGAAGTAGGTATTTATTCTGAATGTCATGAATTACCTGAAAATATAGATCAAACTACATTAGAAAAATTAATTGACGCGCTCAATAACAATGCAAAAATTCACGGTATTTTATTGCAATTACCATTGCCGGCACAGTTAGATACAGATGAATTGCTCGAAAAAATAAATCCCAAAAAAGATGTTGATGGATTTCATCCCTATAATTTAGGCAGATTAGCGCAAAAACGTCCGCTATTACGTCCCTGCACACCCTATGGCGTCATGACATTATTAAAAGCAACCGGTGAAAATCTCGCTGGAAAACACGCTGTTGTGGTGGGTGCTTCCAATATTGTGGGTCGCCCTATGGCGCTCGAATTATTATTAGAAAAATGTACCGTCACCGTTTGTCATCGTTTAACACGAAATTTACAGCAGTTTATTCAACAGGCTGATATTTTAATTTCCGCAACAGGAAATTATGGCGCGATAAAAAGCGAATGGATAAAACCAGGTGCGATTGTGATTGATGTTGGTTTTAGTCGATTGAGCAATGGCAAAATTACTGGCGATATTGATTTTCATACTGCAAAAATAAAAGCAAAGTGGATCACACCCGTTCCGGGCGGCGTGGGTCCCATGACCGTGGCAACATTATTGCAAAATACGGTCATGGCTGCCACGTAACCATTCAACGCTCAGCGTTTAGTTACAGTGAAATCCATTTTTTTCTTTATCCACGAGCGGCTTCGCACACGATCCTTTGTAATAAAACACCACGTTATAAATGGGTCTGCGATCTTGCGTGTATTTGCGAAACGGTGATTGTTGATCGTCATAACAAGCCAATCCAGGTGCGCCGGGAACTGAGGTGCGTATTAAACCCGGATAGGATTTCGGAACAGCAATATTTTTTCCTTCAGTGACTTCTACTCTCCATGTGCCGTTTTTGGTTTTCAGTGTTTCATCATTGTTGACCGATTTAAGATTGCCAGGGCATGCAATAAAAGCGGGTTTTGCGCAAGCAATACCGCACACTGACATCATTGCTAAAACTGCTATTCCTTGTTTAATCATTCTGATTCTCCTGGATTACTGACAAATAGTGAACGGGATATTATAACGCCGCTCACATCCGCTCGCTATGCTCGCGGTTCTGTAATGATTCACTAATGCAGATGTGTTTCGACGTTGTGTGCGCTAGTGAATCAACAAAGAACCGCGCGTGAGTGCGAAGCACGTAACAAGCGGAGCTGCAACGTGCCTACTTCGTCAACTCCAACACCAATTCATTCAGCGATTTTACAAATGCAGCGGGATTTTCAAGTTGCTCACCTTCCGCCAACAACGCTTGATTTAATAATAAGTCAGACCAACGTGAAAGTCGCGCATCATCACTTTCAGACTGTATTTTCAGCACAATCGCATGCTCTGGATTCAGCTCCAAAATCGGCTTGCTGTTACTAAATTGCTGTCCCGCTGCTTTTAACATGCGTTGCATATGACCCGTTAATTCATTTTCATCAAACACCACACAGGCAGGAGAATCGGTCAGTCGATGCGTCAGGCGAATTTCTTTTACACGCTCACCCAATGATTTTTTCATTTTCTCAATCGTGTCTTTGAAATTTTTTTCCGCTTCCGTTTTTTGCGCTGAAGTTTCTTTTTTATCTTCCAAATCCCCTAAATCCAGCGCGCCTTGTGAAACGGATTGACATTTTTTATTTTCAAATTCCTGCAAATGAGAAACCAACCATTCATCTATGCGATCCGACAACAACAACACTTCAATATTTTTTTTGCGAAACACTTCAAGCAATGGACTGTTTTTCGCGCTGATAAAATTATCTGCGATAATATAATAAATTTTTTCCTGTCCGGGTTGCATGCGAGCAACATACTCTTTCAGCGACACAGTTTGTGCGTCGGTATCTGAATGTGTTGACGCAAATCGCAATAAATTAGCAATACGATCTTTATTGGCAAAATCTTCTGCGGGCCCCTCTTTTAATACCGCACCAAATGTTTTCCAAAATTCAGCGTATTTTTCCGTATTATTTTGCGCTAATTCTTCTAGCAAACTTAATATTCTTTTTACACAGGCCGCTTTAATCGAATCAATGATTTTATTGGATTGCAAAATTTCACGTGACACATTGAGCGGTAAATCATGGGTATCCACAATGCCTTTCACAAAACGCAAATACATCGGCATAAAATGTTCTGCGTCATCCATAATAAAAATACGCTTCACATATAATTTTAATCCGCGCACCCCTTCGCGTTGCCACAAATCAAACGGTGCGCGTTTGGGAATATAGAGTAAACTCGTATATTCTAATTTACCTTCCACCTTGTTGTGCGCCCACGCGAGTGGATTTTCAAAATCATGCGCAATGTGTTTATACAATTCCTGATATTGTTCTTCTTTAATTTCATTTTTGGACAACGTCCACAACGCATTCGCTTGGTTGACCACTTCCCATTCTGGATTGGATGATTTTTCTGATTTCTCTGCTTTATCGGATTGTTCCATCATAATTGGCAAAACAATATGATCGGAATATTTGGTAATGATCGAGCGTAACCGAAACGCTTCTAAATACTCATCCATTTCTTTTTTTAAATGCAGCGTGATTTCCGTGCCGCGCGTTTTTTTCTCAATATTGTTAACACTAAATTCGCCTTTACCATTTGATTCCCAATACACACCTTGATCCACTTGCATACCCGCACGACGTGTACGAACCACCACATTATCCGCAACCACATAAGCAGAATAAAAACCCACACCAAATTGGCCGATTAATTGTGAATCCGTTTTTTGATCTTGTGAAATTTTTTCTTTAAATGCGCGCGTGCCTGATTTGGCAATCGTGCCTAAATTTGCAATCACTTCTTCGCGATTCATGCCAATGCCATTATCACGAATCGTGATCGTGCGATTTTCTTTATTAACTGAAATCCAAATTTTCAAATCAGGATCGTTTTCAAATAATCCTGCATCGGATAATCCTTCATAACGCAATTTATCTGCTGCATCGGACGCGTTAGAAATTAATTCACGCAGAAATATTTCGGAATTACTATAAAGAGAATGCGCGACCAATTCTAATAATTGATTGACATCAGCGCCAAATGAAAGTGTTTCTGACTGAGATGATACGGTCATGTTTTTCCCCATGATAATTGAAGGTGTGTTATTTGAAGTGGGGATGATTTATGGAAAATTCAAGATAAGGTAATAGACCTCTTGCATAACCTTGAGTAATGTGACGAGGTCACAGAAAAAATTTTCGAAAAAGCGGAGTGTACACGTTAGTACATGAGCATTTTGAGAAAATTTTTTCGAAGAGATTGTCCATTAATCGAGGTTATGCAAGAGGTCTAATGAGCACAATCAAGTATTTTGTTTTTAGACAAGACGTAATTTGAGCGAACGACGCAGTTTACGTGTTTGTAAATGAGGAGTGAGTGAAAATTACAACGCGGTATAAAAGCAAAAGACGAAGATTAGACATAAAAAAAGGAGCCGAAGCTCCTTTCTTAACACACTTAACCTTTCGATTAAACGTTGAACTTGTATCCGATAAAACCGGTATACATGTTGATTTCTGGCGCAGCATTAGGCGCACCAAACGCTGTGTTAGCGTAGTTAACTTCAGAATTACCTGGTAAGTACATATATTGTGCACCAAATAACCAAGCATCATTGAGTGTGTATTGAATACCTGTGCCGAATACTGGAGCCCAGTAATGACCATGTCCCGTTACACCTTGAATGGTGTTTGGAGAGTATGTCAAACCACGGTAAGCAACACCCACTTTACCAAACAAATCAAGGTCGTCCATAACAGGCACGCTAAGCTTAGCGGCTGTGTAAGCAAACCAAGAATTGATTGTACCAGTAAGTGCTGTAGCAGCTGAGAAGGTATTTACAACAATACCTGTACCTGCACCTTTTACTTGTGGGATGTAGAACCAACCGCCTTCAACCGCGATATGGCGAGTGATGTTGTAACCTAAATCAGCACCGCCCGTTATGCCGCCTTTACCATTGGTTGATGGTGTATATATCGAAGTAGCGCTAGCACCCATCCACTCGTTCGAATTGAAATTCTTCCAATTGGATTGCGCGTAACCTACGTGACCTTCAACGTAAATGCTATTCTGAAACGCTGCTTCAGCTGGCATAGCCATGTGATCTGGACCACCAGCCATAACAGCCGTTGCTCCGATCGCTGCTAAACCTGCAGCAGATAAAACTAATAATTTTTTTACCGACATTTTAAATTCCCTCTTTTTCGATCTAACAAAAAATAGAGCCGTATAAAAATCCCATCCTGAAAATCTTGGATGGATTTTCATAAGCGACTCTTTTTCCGCCCTTAGTAACATATGCAAAACGCATATATGAATAATACTACCCAAAAGAAAAGCAACACACAAGTATTTATTAAACACTGAATTGATATCCAACAAATCCCGTATACAAATTGACTTCAGGTGCGGCATTCGGCGCACCAAAACCCTGCAAGGCACCGGCTGCACCATTGTTGATGCAATCATTACCTGGCAAATAGAGATACTGAATACCCATCAACCAATTATCATTATTGTATTCCACACCCGTCGCAAATACAGGTGCCCAATAGTGGCCATTGCTCGACACATTACTCGGCAAATTACCCGATCCTGACGCTGGCGAAACAATTTCTTGCGGAAGGCCAAAATGCAACGAGCGATAAGCAGCGCCTACTTTACCAAACAAAGTGATATCATGACCCGCTGGCAACAAAAATTTGAGAGCGCCATAAGTTAACCAAGAATTCACGGAATCATTGGTCATTGAAGTGATACTTTGACCTTGCGATCCATTGACGGTTAATCCACCCGATGCGGTTGGCAAATGAAGCCATCCCGCCTCGAGAGCAAAGTAGTGCATCATCACATAACCAAAATCGAGACCACCTGAAAAACCACCATTACCGTTTGTGGAAGCATTGTATAAAGCAAGATTGGTATTACCAATAATGCCGTTGGTATCATTATCAGTCCAATTGGATTGCGCATAGCCTAAATGAGCGTCCAAATACAGCGCTTGTTCATTCATCGGCAGTGGCACAGGCTCGAAATCATCCGCTACAACAACGGTACTATACATGCCTACCGCGCATCCAATCACAACTAGCAATTTTTTTAGTATCATGCCTATCCCTCAGCAAAAATAAAAAAGGGAGCAAACGCTCCCTCCTTGAAACTCAATACAATCGATTACACAGTAAACTTGTAACCCAAGCCCAATGTGAATACGTTTGCAGCAACCGTTCCCAACGCACCTGTGTTAACAGCTGAGAATGGAAATGAGTTGCTAGCGCCCATGAAATAAGCGTATTGGATAATACCAGACCAAGTATCGCTGAAACTGTAATCCAAACCAGTTGCAAACATAGGACGAACAAAAGTTGATTTTCTCGACGACACTGCGTTTGTTATAACAGCAGCAGAAGACAGCGTTGCGCTACGATAAGCAGCACCCAACTTGAAGAACGCATCTGTGTTGTTCATCCAAGGCAATGGCATCATGTATTTGCCAGCCAAGTAGAGCACCCAGTTTGTTAAGTAAGCAGTCGCTTGCGTTATGCCGTTCACGTTAACATCAGGCAAGTGGAACCAACCCAATTCAACACCGAAGTGTCTGTTGATTTTGTAACCTGCATCAACACCCGCAGCAAAACCACCGCGATTGTTGTTATTTACAGTGGTATCAACAGCTGTGTTAGCAGCCCAATTTTGATTGTCAAAATAATTTTGACGAGCATAACCTAAATGACCTTCGATGTAGTAACCACTATCATCAACAGCCGCAGGTTCATGCGTATAACCACCAGCCATTGCAGCAGACATACTTACCGCAGCAACACCAGCAGCACCCAAAAGAAGAATTTTCTTTACCGACATTGAACTTCCCTCTCAATAATGAATTTACAAATTCTGGAAGCCCGTCGGAAAAACCTTTCCCGATTCCCCGAACTCCCAAATATATCGGCGACGCACGAAATGTGTATCGCATCCTCGGTATAGTACCTAATCATTTTCGTCGAGACAAGCATACAATCTATTTCATCACGTTGTTTTTTAAAATTCTTTTAAAAAAAGACTTTATTGTGGTGATTTTTTTAACAATTGTAATGAAAGTTAGGCATTTAAATAGTGAATTCGCGAACCAATCCAGCGTTGCGTAAGCGTATCTACTACATACGTGTGATCTTGCATGAGCTGCTGACTAACTTTTTGCACCATCGGCAACAAAACGTGATCTCGCATTAAATCAGCAACGCGCAATTGCATCACACCCGATTGCCGCACGCCCAACACATCACCTGCTCCTCGCAAGTGCAAATCCGTTTCTGCAATTAAAAAACCATCTTGGGATTCTCGCATCACCGATAATCTTTTTTTAGCAATGTCTGATAACGGATTTTGATACAGCAACACACAAAAACTAGCACGATCGCCACGCCCAATTCGACCCCGCAATTGATGCAATTGCGCCAAACCCAGTCGTTCTGGATTTTCAATAATCATGACACTCGCATTGGGAACATCCACGCCCACTTCAACAACCGTCGTGGCAACCAATAAATCTATTTTTCTCGATAAAAACTGCGCCATCACCGCATTCTTTTCATCTGATTTTAATCTGCCGTGAATTAATCCGATGTTGAGAGTCGGTAAAGACTGCTGCAATTGTTTCGCAGTTGTTTCAGCCGCCTGACATTGCAATGCTTCTGATTCTTCTGATTCTTCGATCAACGTGCAAATCCAAAATACCTGTTTTTGTTGATCGCAATTCGCCCCCACACGCGCAATCACTTCGTCGCGTCGATCAGATGCAATTAATGTGGTGGTAATCGGTTTGCGACCAGGCGGCAATTCATCAATAACAGAACAATCTAAATCAGCGTAGGCGGTCATCATTAATGTGCGTGGGATCGGCGTTGCTGTCATGATTAATTGGTGCGGAAAATAATTTTCTCTTCTTCCTTTTTCAACCAATGCCAAACGTTGATGCACACCGAATCGATGCTGTTCATCAATTATTAATAATGCCAATTGTTGGAATGCAACCGCTTCTTCAAATAAAGCATGCGTGCCAATGATTAATTTTGTTTCGCCGGACAATAAACGTTTTTTGATTGCATTTTTTTCTGTTGTAGTGTGTCTTCCCAATAATAAATCAATAGAGATATTCAGCGGTGCCAACCACTGTGAAAAATTTTTAAAATGCTGCTCACATAAAATTTCTGTTGGCGCCATCACTGCTACTTGAGCACCCTGTGCAATCGCTTGCAACGCAGCGATGCACGCAACCACTGTTTTTCCAGAGCCAACATCGCCTTGCACCAATCGCATCATCGGAATTGATTTCGATAAATCAGTTTGAATTTCACACATCACGCGTTGTTGTGCTGCTGTTAATTGAAAAGGAAGTGTTGAAATAAATAAATCTGTTAATGTGTGATCGCATGGCAATAACAAAGCTGATTGATTTCTAAAACCTTGTCGCAACGATTGCAACGACAGTTGATGCGCGAGCAATTCTTCAAACACCAATCGCTGTTGCGCTGGATGTTTTCCTGATAATAATTCAGCGGCATTTTCCTGTGCGGAGGGGAAATGAATCACATGTAATGCTTTTTTTAATTCCATAAAGTGAAATTGATTGAGCACATCAACCGGAATTAATTCTGGCAAAAAATGATTGTGTTGTAATAATTGCAACGCTTGTGTCATTAATTTTCGCAACACAGTTTGATGCAATCCTTTTGTGGTAGGATAAATAGGCGATAACCCTGGCGATAATGTTAAAACACTTTTTTCAGTAATTGCTTGCACAGCAGCATATTCTGGATGCACCATTTCCAGATGCCCTGAAAATCCATAACGCACTTCACCAAAACAGCGCACGCATCCCGATAATTGTGATAATTTTTTTTCATGCGATTTCGCAAAATAATAAAAAACCAATTCAATATTTTTTCCAGACGCATCCACAATGTCACATCGCAAATAACGACGCGCGCCCACTATGCGCATCGAACGCACAACGCCTTCAATTAACACGCGATCACCCGATCTGATTGCGGAGATAGGATAAATTTGCGAACGATCTTCATAACGAGATGGTAAGTGGAACAATAAATCTTGGACAGTAAAAATGTTTAATTGCGCGAGTTTTTCAGCAATTTTTGAGCCTGCACCCTTTAATGTTTTAATTAAAATGGCACTCACACTCACACCACCATCACCATCACCGCATCTATCTCAATCAACGCCTCTTTGGGCAAACGCGATATTTCAACGACGGCGCGCGCAGGATACGGTTTTTCAAAATACGTCGCCATGATTTCATTTACAATTGCAAATTGATTCATATCACATAAGTAAATCGTTAATTTCACGATGTGTGATAAATCACCGCCCGCTGCCAGCGCCACCGCTTTTACATTCTCAAATACTTGTCTTGCTTGCGCTGAAAAATCCGTGGTAATTAATTTCATGGTTTTGGGATTTAATGGAATTTGTCCGGAAATATAAATGGTGTTACCCGCTTGCACTGCTTGAGAATAAGTGCCGATGGCAGCGGGTGCGTTGGGTGTTTCGATTATTTTTTTCATCGTTAAGTTATCCGTTATCAGTTTTACGCACTTGCTATCACGCGTGCTTCTGAAGCTCACACTACTTCGCTCGCGTAATCTTCACCACTTGCGGAATTTGACGCAAGTTTTTAATGATGCGTGCGAGATGGGCGCGATTTTTGACGAGCAATTTAAACGTGACTTTGTAATACAATCCTTCGCGATCATCGACATTAATATCATCGATATTGGATTCCATATCCGATACCGCTAATGCCATCAACGCCAATGCGCCACGCTCATTTTTCACAACCAATCCCACAGTCACTAAAAAATCGCCGGTGACATGATCCGACCATCTCAATGGCACGCATTGTTCAGATTGATGTAAAAATTTAGCGACACGCCGACAATCGCCAACATGCACCACCATTCCTTTTCCTGCTTTCATTAATCCCACGATAGGATCACCCGGAATGGGATGACAGCAATGCGCGAAGTTTAATAGCATTCCTTCAGTGCCTTCGATAATCAACGGCGTTTGCTCCGCTGATGATACAATTTCTCCCAGTAACGATTGCAAGTGCTGTGCCGCCACAATCGCTGCGCGATTTCCCAATCCGATGTTCGCCATCAGATCATGAGTCGTTTTTAAATTGATTTCTTTTAGAAAATACGACCAAATAGAATCTGGAATCGTTTTGAGTGACAAGCCAAGATCATGCAATGCTTTTTGCAATAATTTTTTCCCTAACGCAACAGAATCTTCATGCTTTTGTGATTTTAGAAAATGACGAATTCCACTACGCGCTTTACTCGTTACAACAAAATCCAACCAACTGGGATTGGGTCGCGCATTCGGAGCAATTACCACTGATACGGTATCGCCATTCGATAATTTTGCAGATAACGGTGCCAATTGGCGATTAATTTTAATGGCCATGCATCGGTTTCCAACATCGGTGTGAACAGCATAGGCGAAATCAACACCGGTTGCTCCAGCAGGCAATTCTTTAATGTCACCCTTTGGTGTGAAGGTATATACTTCATCAGGAAATAAATCCATTTTCACGCTTTCAATGAATTCAATTGAACTACCTGCGTTTTTTTGCAGTTCTAATAAATTTCTCACCCATTTTTGCGCATGCAGATGGGTTTTTTCTAACTCTTTGTCATCCGTTTTATACAACCAATGCGCAGCAATTCCACTCGAGGCAACACAATCCATCTCAGTGGTGCGAATTTGTATTTCAATCGGTAACCCATACGGGCCAAATAAAGTAGTGTGAAGCGACTGATATCGATTCGCTTTGGGAATCGCAATGTAATCTTTAAATCTTTCCGGAACAGGTTTAAATAAACGATGCACTAAACCCAATATGCGATAACAACTATCTTGACTGTCAACAATAATACGAAATGCATACACATCCATAATTTCATTAAACGGAATTTTTTTTGTTAACATTTTTCGATAAATACTATACAAATGTTTTTCTCTTCCGATAATAGCGCACAACGGAAATTGCTCTTTCTCCAATCCTTCTTGCAATGTTTTATTAATCATCGACAATATTTTTTTTCGATTACCACGTGCTTTTTGCACCGCATCTTTTAACACAGCATATCGACGCGGATACAATGCAGAAAAACTCAATTCTTCCAATTCAACCGAAAGATCTCGCATTCCCAATCGTTTTGCAATGGGCGCAAAAATGTCGAGCGTTTCTTTTGAAACGCGATATCTTTTTTCAGCAGGCAAGGTAATTAATGTGCGCATGTTGTGAAGACGATCTGCCAACTTCACTAAAATAACACGGATATCGTGCGCCATTGCTAATAACATTTTTCGAAAATTTTCAGCCTGCGCTTGCGCCCTGCTGACAAATTCAATTTGCGTTAACTTGCTCACACCATCCACTAAATTAGCAACTTCAACTCCAAATTTTTTTTCAAGATCAGATTTTTCAATAGAACAATCTTCAATCACATCATGTAATAATGCTGCCATGATCGTATGATGATCCATTTTCATATCAGCAAGAATACAAGCAACTGAGACAGGATGAGTAATGTAGGGCTCGCCCGTTTGACGTCGTTGTCCATAGTGCGCATTCAACGCCATCAAGTAAGCTTCGTGAATAAGTGAGGTTTGTTGATCAGTGAGATAGTGAAGTTTTCGTCGCAATCGCTTAAACAGTCGCATCTCACTCACACCCGCAATTGATGAATTATTCAAAATCCTCTATGGCATTTTCTTTTGACACGACGGATGTATGAGTAACTGCGGCTACGGTTTCTGCTTTTGCTAACGTTTCGCGTTCTGATAACATAATTTTAGCAATATCAAAACCACCGGCAATTTCACGTAATGCAATGACGGTTGGTTTGTCATTATCTTCCGGAACGAGTGGCTCTGACGTACCCATTTCGATTTGGTGCGCACGTTCTGCAGCTAACAAAACTAATGCAAAACGATTTTCTACTTTTTCTAAACAATCTTCGACGGTGACTCGAGCCATGGTAAAAACCTCTTTAAAATTAATTCACTCAAGCTCCCACTCTACTGCTTTTTCAGCAAATTTTCCAGAAAAATAGACTGTTTTGCGATTTGCGCTTTTATTGTTAATCGAGTGGAGAAGAGAATATGCTGCAAATCACGAAGCGCTATCTCAAACCGATCATTCACAACCAAATAGTCAAATTCGCGATAATGACTCATTTCTTCTTGTGCCGCTTCCATGCGTTGCGCAATCGTATGGGAATCATCTTGCTGGCGACGCAACAAACGCTCTTTCAGCGCGTCCATCGAAGGCGGCAAAACAAAAATCAAAATCGTGCTGGGAAACAAGCTTTGTATTTGACGCGCGCCTTGCCAGTCAATTTCTAAAATCACATCCATACCTAACGCTAATTGATCGCACACCCACTGTTTCGACGTACCATAATCATTACCAAACACAATGGCGTGCTCTAAAAATTCCTTGTTTTCAGTCATTTTTTGAAATTCGACAGAACTGACAAAAAAATAATCTTGGCCCTCTGCTTCACCTGGTCGCATTTTGCGTGTCGTGTGTGACACAGAAATTTTTAACCGCGCATCCGATTCTGATAATGCTTTCACTAAGCTTGTTTTTCCCGCACCAGACGGTGCAGCAATCACAAATAAATTTCCTGAGCTCACGTTCCCACTCCCACTCCCACTCCCATTGATTTGCATTAAAACAAATAGCGATTATACTGTCGACCTAATTTTTACATAATGGGAAACCACTCATGAGATCCAGTAAACGCGCACCCGATGCACTTCGCGCTATTTCATTCACTCGTCACTACACCAAACATGCAGAAGGATCTGTGTTAACACAATTTGGCGAAACGATTGTATTGTGTAATGTAAGCATTATTGAAGGTGTGCCGCGTTTTTTGAAAGACAGCAATCAAGGTTGGTTAACGGCAGAATATGGCATGCTGCCGCGCGCAACCAATACACGCACGGATCGTGAAGCAACCCGTGGAAAACAAGGCGGACGCACCATTGAAATTCAACGATTAATTGGCCGCGCATTACGCGCTGCAGTGGATTTACAGAAATTAAAAAATATTACCATCGCGATCGATTGCGATGTTATTCAAGCAGACGGTGGCACACGTACTGCTGCAATCAGCGGCGCCTGTGTTGCATTAATTGATGCATTGCGATTTATGCAAGAACGCAAAATGATTTTAGGTGATCCCTTAAAACATTTTGTCGCGGGTATTTCTGTCGGCGTTTTTAAAAATACGCCGATTCTTGATTTAGATTACGCCGAAGATTCCAAAGCAGAAACAGACATGAACATTGTGATGACCGATGCAGGCTCTTTTATCGAAATTCAAGGCACCGCTGAAAATGGATCATTTCATGATGATCATTTGCAATCACTATTATTGCTCGCGAAAAAAGGGATTGCGGAGATTATCGAGAAACAGAAAGAGGTGTTACGGTAGATAATCCACCACCACCGGCGCATGATCTGAAAATTTTTCGTCTCTATAAATGGAAACCGATTTCACGCGCGATTTGAGTGATTCCGAAATAATTTGATAATCAATTCTCCATCCCACGTTTTTTGCATAGGCTTCTCCGCGATTCGACCACCATGTGTATTGATCTTTTTCGTGATTGATCACGCGAAACGCATCCACAAATCCTTCGTGTGTGAGCACATTATCCAACCACGCACGCTCTTCTGGCAAACAACCCGATGTTTTTTGATTCGATTTAAAATTTTTAATATCGATTTCTTTATGCACGATATTCCAATCCCCACAAATAATAAATTCACGTTTAGATTTTTTAAATTCGCGCAAGATTTTTAAAAATTTTTCCATAAAATCAAATTTTTCAACTTGACGATGCTCACCGCTCGAGCCTGATGGTAAATATAAAGAAATCACGGTGAGATTATTAAAATCCGCGCGCACAAAACGTCCTTCGTTATCCGCACATTTCCAACCTAACGTGTGTAACACCTGATCCGGTTTTTGTTTTGCGTATAACGCAACACCGCTATAACCTTTTTTTTCAGCATCACTAAAATAACAATGGTAGCCCGTCGGTCTGTACAACTCGTCCGCGAGATCCGCTGTTTGCGCTTTGGTTTCTTGCAAACAAATCACATCCGCTTTTTGTTTTGATAACCACGTAAAAAACCCCTTTTTTGCAGCAGAACGAATGCCGTTTACATTGGCGGTGATGATGCGCATAATGCCCTCATGCATATATTATTAATCAAAATGTCTTCCATGGGTGATTTGATTCACACCTTACCCGCATTGACCGATGCGATGCAAGCGATTCCAGATTTGAAAATTGATTGGGTAGTTGAACCTGCGTTTGCTGATATTCCTGCTTGGCACCCGACTGTTAACAAAATTATTCCGATTGATTTGCGACGTTGGCGAAAAACTATTTTCAGTAAATCCACCTGTGCTGATATAAAAAAATTTATAAAAACAGTACGTGAAACACAATATGATTTAATTATCGACGCACAAGGATTACTAAAAAGCGCTGTTGTTGCAAAATGTGCACGCGGCGAAATTCACGGCTATGATAAAAACTGCGCGCGAGAATTTTATAGTAGTTATTTTTATGATAAAAAATATTTTATTGATAAAACCGAACATGCGGTCAAACGCACGCGCGAATTATGCTCACGCGCACTGAATTACACGCTTCCCGCAACGCGTCCGAATTTTCACATTGATTTGACGAAACTGCCGCGGCTTGATTTTGAAACACCTGCAAACTATTTTGTTTTTTTACATGGCACGACTTGGGAATCCAAGCATTATCCGGAAAGTTATTGGCGTATTTTAGTTGAAAAAGCAGATGCAAAAGGCATCACGGTTTATTTACCGTGGGGAAATACAATTGAAAAAGCGCGCGCGGAAAGATTAGTTCAACATACACAACACGCAAAAGTGTTGCATAAAATAGCGATCACACACATGGCCACATTTTTAAAAAATGCAGCGGCGGTTGTGGCAGGCGATACCGGATTGGGACATTTAAGTGCGGCATTAACCACACCCACGATTGGATTGTACGGTCCCACTGATCCGAATCGCGTTGGTATTGTGGGTGACAATCAATTTCACTTAAGCGCACAATTTATCTGCGCACCTTGTTATAGTAAAACATGCTGGTATGGTAGAAAAAATAAAACAACCATTTTTCCGTCGTGTTATGCGACAATGAATCCTGAAAAAGTGTGGGAGATTTTATGTCTGAACTACAAACCCAATTTATTGAATTCCTAGTCAACAACAAAGCCCTTCAATTCGGTGAATTTACATTAAAATCGGGACGCGCGAGTCCCTATTTTTTTAATCTCGGCGTTTTTGATTCGGGAAAATCACTGGCCAAGCTCGGCGAATTTTATGCAGAAACATTGATCAATTCTCGCATGCATTGCGATCTTTTATTTGGTCCTGCTTATAAAGGCATTCCATTGGTCACAGCAACAACAATTATTTTGGCAGAAAAATTTAATAAAAATATTCCGTATTGTTTTAATCGCAAAGAAAAAAAAGACTACGGTGATGTGAGTAATTTTGTTGGCGCAAAATTGGAAGGCAACATGGTGATGTTAGATGATGTGATTACCGCGGGCACTACCGTGCGCGAAACCGTTGCGTTATTAGAAAATACAGAAGCCACGTTGTCAGGCATTATTATTGCGTTTGATCGACAAGAACGCGGCATCGGTAAGTTATCAGCTGTGCAAGAGGCAGTAAAAACACACGGTATTCCGGTGCAAAGTATTATTACGCTCACAGATGTTATTCAATATTTAAGTGCGCAGAAAAATAGAGAATCGCAATTAGAAGCGATTGAGCAATATCGTGAACAGTATGGGAAATAATTTCAGCGCCATAAACCATGATTTACCGCGAAGGTTCAGTTTTGCGATGATTTTTTGGGAAAATTTTTAAAAAATGTGCAGGCGTACTTGATCGGTACGTCGAGCAATTTTTAAAAAATTTTCACGAAAAAGCGTGCAAAAATGAACCTCCCAAAAAAATACTAAATAATCACAACCGATAAATCGGCAACTGAGCCCAATGCTGCTTGAGCGCATTGCGAAGTATAGTCGACACAGGCAATGATTTTTGATGATCCGCCCAAGCTTCTTTAAAACGCAACACAGTCTCTTTTGCATTAGCAAGCACTAACGCGTCAGAAACGCCCACACGCTTTGAAAAATATTTTAATACTGCTTGATCAATCGCATAAAAATTTTTTTGTTTTGCAAAATTCAAAGCCAGTTCGCGATTTTTTAAATAAGGTAGCGTAGAAACAAAATCATACCCAGGTGATAATTCCGCAGTCACACCATCACGATAAATCAGCGACCAATTTTTCAAATGCGCATCGGTATTACCAATGAGTACCATAAAAAATAACCGCCTTAAAAATTCTGAAAATTGTTTTTCTGGATCTGCTAATAAAGATAAAATTAATTTTGCCATCGTGTCGTAATTGGTTGCCTCATATTTTTTTTCAGGCTTCACTGAAAAAACCTGCGCAAAATCTTCAATATGAATACGCTGATTGTTTTCACGATCAAATCGCTTAACAGCATAGGCAAACATTTCATCCGGTAAATTCAATGCAGGCAAATGACGCAGTTTTTCCACGCGAACCAATTGCGTATCTGGCACAGAAATGCCGACCAATTTTGCTAATTGCATCATGCTATATTCATTCTCTGGAACATGTGGATACAATAATGATGGTGTTTTCACAATAAAATCGCCCGGCAATGCCAATGTAAACCATGATTTTTCTTTTAACATGGAAAATTTTAATTGCACACCTGCGAGCGAAAAATGAATTGTGTCATCATGTTCTGTTGTTGATTTTTTGGGGAGCGTTTTTTTTCGAGCCGATTTTAAAATCAATTCGCTTTTATTTTCCATGGTAACAGCACCCGGCAAATCACTTCCCAATGCCGTTAATAAAGCAAATTCATTTTTAGGATCGATATCATGTTGCGCCGCAATCAACGCGCGAAAATCTCCTTCGGGTAATAAATTCGAAAAAAAAGTAGGTAAGCGATGACGGGTAATCCACGTCTTTTTTAAATCTGAAAAAGATAAACTCAAGATCGGTCGTGCAACGGGATTCATTTCAATATAATCACAATCGAATGTAAAAATATTTTTGCCATCGCGTTCATGAATCAACGAACCCACGATCTGATCATTTAATTTTACGGTGGCTACATCAGTCATCGTCTTTCACCCGAAATTGTTCTAACAAACTCTGTTTTGTGGCAGCATCTGAAAAATGGCGGCGCAAAAAAACAGATTGTTGTTGGGTTAACGCCACAATCTCCAACCCCAACACATTAACCAATGCAAGCAATGTTGATAATTGCACGTCTCGTCCGGCTTCTACTTTTGATACCATTGCTTGCGTGACACGCGCTAATTTCGCTAAGCTCACTTGGCTTAAATTTTGGTGGATTCGCGCTTGGCGCACTTGTTGATCGATAGAATTCATATAATATCTTTAAAGGTATATTTATATGTAAATTATACCACTAAAGATATATTCTGGCAAGCGCTGGATTTCTGTCAAAACGGCAACCGCAATTCAAAATTAATTTTTAACAACTGCTCACGAAAAATTTCTTTGATTTTTTCTAAATTATTTTCGCTGTCTGCTTCGAATCTTAAAATTAAATACGGTGATGTGTTTGACGGACGAATCAATCCCCACCCGTAATCCCATTCCACACGCAAACCATCGATTGTGATTTTTTCTGCGTCCACAAAATTTCCATCACGCAATAACCGCGCCATAAAATCGGCTTTTTTATCTTCGCTCATCGGTAATTTTAATTCCGGTGTATTCACGGTTTTTGGTAATGCATCAAAAATGTCTGACACCGCATTTTTTTCACGCGACAAAATTGACACCAAGCGCGCTGCAACATAAATTCCATCATCAAAACCATACCATCCATCTTTAAAAAAAATGTGGCCACTCATCTCACCCGCCAGTGGTGCATCTTCTGCAATCATGCGCGCTTTTAAAAGCGAATGGCCGGTGCGCGACATAATCGGTTTTCCACCGTATTTTTTGATGATTTCCGGCAACACGCGCGAACATTTCACATCAAATACAATATTGGCACCTGGATTTTTTTCTAAAACCTCTTTCACACAAATCATGAGTTGGCGATCCGGCCAAATAATTTCGCCTTTATTCGTGACCAGCCCCAAACGATCCGCATCACCATCAAATGCCAAACCAATATCCGCTTTTTCTTTTTTAACAAGCGCAATAATATCTTTTAAATTCGTAGGAATCGTGGGGTCAGGATGATGATTCGGAAAACGGCCATCGTATTCGCAAAACAACTCCACCACATCACAACCCAAACGACGAAACACAGCAGGCGCAATTTTACTCGCAGCGCCATTTCCTGCATCAATGACCACTTTTATTTTTTTATGAACAAATAAATTTTTGCAAATCGCATCGATATAATCAGGAATAATATTTTGTGTTCGGATTTTTCCAGTGCCGACAATAAAATCACGTCGCTCAATACGCGCAACGATTTCTTGAATGCCTTTTTCCGATAATGTTTTTCCATTCAACACAATTTTAAAACCATTATGATTTGCGGGATTGTGACTGGCAGTGACCATCACACCAGTTTGTGTCGATAAAAAATGGGTTGCGAAATAAACCAGTGGCGTTGGACCGATGCCAATATCAACGACATTGCAACCGGTTTCAATAATGCCTGTTTTTAAGGCATTTTTTAATAATTCACCCGTGAGTCGCGCATCACATGCAACAATAATGTCGGTTTGTTTTGCGTGTAAGCTTTCAGTACCAATGGCTAATCCAACCGCATAAGCCACATGTTCATTTAAACTGATTTCGCTGACTTCACCACGAATGTCGTAGGTACGGAAGATATTAAGGGGGAGTTTATTTGGTATTTTGTAAGTTATCATGCTTTGCTTTCCATTTGATTTTAAGTGGGAGTGGGAGCAAAACGCTTCAATCTAAAACGAAGCCTCCGACCTCCCACTCCAAACTTCCACTACTTCCCCGAACTCCCAAATCCACCTTCGCCTCGCTGTGTAGCTGCAAATTCTTTCACAATCTGAAAACGCGCTTTCAAAACAGGTACAATAACGAGTTGCGCGATACGCTCACCAGGCTCAATCGTGTAAGTTTTTGCACCACGATTCCAGCACGATACCATCAGCGGTCCTTGATAATCCGAATCAATCAACCCCACCAAATTACCCAACACAATACCGTGTTTATGCCCCAAACCGGAGCGCGGCAAAATCGTTGCGGCCAACGCGGGATTATCAATGTGAATGGCAATACCAGTATTGACCAAAACCGTTTCTCCGGGTTGAATCACCAGCGGCTCATCCAAGCAAGCACGCAAATCCAAGCCTGCCGAACCGGGTGTGGCATATTCTGGTAACGGTACCGTATTTCCCAAACGGTCATCTAAAATTTTTAATTGGATATCGTGATACATAATCAACTACTCCTTTGAGATTTGCGAAAAAGAGTAGCTGGTTTTAGTGAAAAGCACAATTTGTTCGGAACATATATTGACTCGATTATTTTATCAAGCTACGATTAGCAGCTTCGTATATAATAGAGAAAATAAGATCTTTTATAATAGACAGTAAGAATGAGGCTTAACTTATGCCTACTAATGACGCAGTAACAGCAGATGACGCCGCGAGAAAAAAACGTGATGAAGATAAGTTACTCAATCACTTTGAAATACTTCGCATAATAGGTGACCATCAGAACATCCTTCGGATGTTACCTCCAACAATCCTCACCTCAACCGCTTCGGCCACAGCCGAACCAAAAGATCAGTTTACGGGTAATACTCTCGTTCAACACCTCAAATCTGCAGCGAGTAACAACACAAATGAAAGCCTGTGCCGCATCATGCAGGGTGTCGCAAAAGCATTAGCATTTTTGCATCAGCACAAAATAGTCTACATGGATTTAAAACCAGACAATATCGCGATTACTGCTGAGGAAGAAGCAAAACTGATGGGCTTTTTCAGTGCACATCATGTGTGTAATGAGAAGAAGGATGATGGCTCTAAAAACCCCCACCCCCATTCCGGCGCAAAACGGTATACAGCTTGTGAAGCAATGTGCTGTAATCCCTGCACCGATGCTTCTGATGTCTGGAGTCTTGCTTGTCTGATGATTTGGATAATCAGCGGGAATGATCCGTGGCATGATCAAAAGTTTACGACTAATACGATTAAAGAGTTTCGCAACGTACTGAGTAAGGGGAAAACCCCGTCCATTCCAACGCAGTTTTATAACCATGAAACTAAGCAAAAATTAGATACAGTCCACCCAGCCCTTCAATTAGTCATGCGACTGTGTTTAACCAAAGAGCATGAGACACGCCCCACTGCAAAAAGAGTTGTTGAGCTGTTTGGCGCCATTTTAAACGAGTTAACAACCACTCCACGCGATGGCGCTGCAAATAAGAGTGCCGTATTATTTGGTGAAATTGTTAATACATTGACGGCCACCGCTGACGATGCGAACAGCATTTTGCATTTCAAAGCTGCTAATGGTAACGAGAAATTCCAGGCAGTTAATCAAATCCTTCAGTCAGGCGTTAGACGCATAATGGAATTATTGTTAGTCATTCGCTATGAAAAAAAGAATGATATAGGGGCAATAGAAAAGCTGAAAACCCTCACAGAAACATTACTGACAGTAGTAAAAAATATAGGGCTATTACCATTCGTTCTTCAAAATAAAGATACAACTGAGTTAAAGAATACGATCGAAATAAAAATGGATTACTTAACAGCGCAGATTCAGCGATACTGCGCTACACTACCACCATCCCGTACAGCGGTAGCAGCACCACCAACGACATTTTCTTTTTTTTCTTTTTATGATGACGACGACAACACACCGCCGCACGAAGAAGGCAATAGTCCCACACACTCAGCACCATAACACCACCACAAAACCGCTTGCAGTTGCAGGAGGTTTTCTATAATATCGCCTTTCACATTTTAATGGAGCAAAACCATGTCTAAGGTCTGTCAAGTTACTAAAAGACGCCCTCAATCCGGTCACAAGGTGTCTCACGCAAAAAACAAAACCAAACGCCGTTTTTTGCCTAATTTACATAAACGCCGTATTTGGGTTTCCAGCGAAAATCGTTATGTGACATTAACCGTATCCGCAAAAGGTCTTCGCACCATTGACAAAATTGGCATTGAAGCGGTACTAAAAAGAATTGGCAGTAACGAAGAAATTAATTAGAGGAATGTGTCATGGCAAAAGCAGGACAAAGAGAAAAAGTACAACTCCGCTCTACCGGCAAAAGCAAATCTGGAAAAGAAACCGGTTATTTCAAAACATTAACCGTCAACAAACGTGCTGAAGAAAAACTTGAGCTTATGAAATATGATCCACGCGCTTGGAACGAAAAAACAAATAAACCTGGCATGCGCGTTTTATTCAAGCAAAAGAAAATTGCAAAGTAATAAAAAACCCGTTTAAGGCGGGTTTTTTGTATGATCACAAAATGACATTAGTGGTTTTGACTAATACGCACGCTAGGTCCTTGCGATGTTTCATAGCTCGCTAACTGCCAATGATTGGGGCCAAAACATGACGATGCTGCTCCATTATAAACAACTTTACTTCCATCTGTGTTTAAAACAATTGAACACTGATCACCCGTTGTTTCTGAAGTAATCACCAGTTTTTCTGTCGCATGCTTGTTATCAAATCCTGACAAAACACCTGAGCATGCATATCTTGCGCCATTTTCTATCGCACCACACTGTAATCCATTCATAACAGCATATTGACTACCATAAGATACGTAATTATTCGGCTGTACTTTCAAATCATCATTGGTTTGAATATCGAAATTTGAAGCCATTACAGTAACAGATGTCAGCAAAAGAACTGAAGTTAGTAAAAGTTTTTTCATTTTTTATCTCAACAGTAAAATTAATATCATCCATTAAATCTAGTGCGTCATTGCAACGCGGATTGTATACCCCCCCCCAGATTAGTCAACTTTTATCTTAAGATATTTTTCCATCAACACTGCTTTAGACTCATAAAACGCTAACGGAATGCAATCAACAGGGCACACCTGTCGACATTGTGGCTCATCAAAATGACCCACACATTCGGTACATTTATTCGGATCAATTTCGTAAATTTCAGCACCTTGATAAATGGCATCGTTCGGACATTCGGGTTCGCACACATCGCAATTAATACATTCTTCGGTGATTTTTAGCGCCATAATGTTTCCACCGGTATCAAATCATTTTTAATTTGCTGCTGAAATTCAGGTGTGCAACGCTGCCATGCAACAATATCGACCTTAAAAGGCAAATCAGATTGTTCAAAATCATCCAACAAGGTAGCGATAACAGAATCCGGTATCTTTTCTTTGTAACACAGATCCAAATCAGAAAATGTTTTGTGTATCCCTTTTACGCGTGAACCAAATGCAAAAAATGAATAGGGGTATCGCACTAAGATTGTTTTGATGATATCAGCATGCTCTCGCGAAAAAGGCACGCTCATTTGGGTTCACCACTTTTCAAAACCTGAATTAATTGCTGCATTGCGCCTGAAAATTGCGGGAAAATGGCAACCACTTCTTCCATTGTTGCGTCATTGTAAGTGTGTGATGTTAAATTACGTTTCATTTGAAAATCAAACCACACCTCGGGATTACTTAACAAATGATTTTGCGCGCCCATTCGAAATGTATCTCGTGGCGATGTCACATCTACACCCTTTTTATTTAACACGCGTTTTAGAGTACGCCAACACAGTTCATAACAAAACTCAAACGCTTGAATGGCACCCGCTTTTTCTTGTTCAGACTGTAAATTTTTTCTGAATAATTCAAATTTACGCTGCGCTTTTAACAATGGTACGATACTGATATCTCCAAAAATCATTTCATTTGACATCGTCATCACCTAACTAGATTGTATATCTTTCAAAATACATGCTGGCACAAACGCAGACACATCGCCTTTTAATGCAATAATTTCACGCACCATCGTTGCAGAAATATGCATAAATTCATCATGTGCAGGTAAAAAAATCGTTTCACATTGTTCATGCGATAATTGTCGATTCATGCTCGCAAGCGATAATTCATAATTCACATCTTCACTCGTGCGAAAACCGCGGACGATATAATTGGCATGATGTTTTTTTGCAAACTCAATTAACATGCCATCCAATAAAAATACACGCACATGATGAAATTCGGCAAGACTATCGACGCACCATTGCATGCGTTTTTCTACGATAAACAAAGGACTTTTTCGCACACTGTCTGCAACACCGATAATCACTTCATCAAATAATTCAGAGGCGCGCTGAATGATATCAACATGACCTTTTGTGATGGGATCAAAGGTGCCAGGGTAGATCGCGATTTTGTTTAGCATATTGAGTTATCAGCT
Source organism: Gammaproteobacteria bacterium RIFCSPHIGHO2_12_FULL_39_24 (assembly GCA_001802455.1). GTDB lineage: Bacteria > Pseudomonadota > Gammaproteobacteria > Coxiellales > Coxiellaceae > 2-02-FULL-42-43. The sequence goes on along the minus strand of MGXZ01000022.1, from coordinate 29,206 downwards.
ATCAGTTATCAGTTATCCGGGTTTCTGATTTTAACACCAAATGCGGTGCAATTTCAGCTAATGGGTCTAGCACAAATGGTCGTTTCGTCATTTCTGGATGGGGAATAATTAAATTTTCCGTATGAATCACTTCATCGCCAAACAATAAAATATCACAATCAATGATTCGAGCGCCCCAGCGAATCGTACGCACACGACCCATTTTATTTTCAATTGTTTGTAATGCAAATAATAATTCATGCGCAGTTAATTGAGTCTTAACTGCAATCACTTGGTTGATATAATCAGGTTGATCTTGCGGACCCATCGGCACAGTTTGATGCAAACTCGATTCAGCAATCACTATTGTATTTGCAATGTCTCGAATAAACCGCAACGCGGTGATCACTTGCTTTCTAGGATCATTTAAATTGCTGCCAAGCGCAACATAAGCAATGGTCATGAACGCAATTCCGCAATCATTTTTTGTTGTGCTTCACTATCCACCGTTTGAAAATGTTTCCACCACTCATAATGGTCGGCTGGCATTTCACCCGCTTGTACACGCAATCCCATAAAATCAAATGCAGCACGAAAATAGCGATGATTAAAAATTACCAACACACGATTGGGTCGACGCTTCATTAATTGAAACTGCAACAACCACATTGCTTGCATCATAAATTGCAAACGTTTTGGCACCATCATCGTGTCAGTTTGTTTTTGAATAGTATCTTGTATCAATTGATGCAATTGCATAAAAAATTTATTTTTTTTATTTTTCATCTGTGATAAATGCAGTTGCAAAACAGGCCACAACAACACAGCCAATAAAAATCCTGGGTTCACACTCTCACCCAATTTCCAGCGAGCATCCGTTGCTTCCATCGCCAAGCGAATTAATTTTTCATGAATTTTATTTTTATGCGCATGCAGCGCATGCACCGTTTGTGGAAAAAGCACGCTCAGATAATGGTGATGTATTAATTGTTGATAAGTTGCCCAAGCATTTCCTTCGAAAAATAATTTCAAACATTCGTCAAACAAACGCGACGGTGGCACATGCTGCAATAAATGCGGCAACGATTTCAATGCATTTTCAGTTTCTTTTTCTATCTGAAAATGTAATTTCGCCTCTAAGCGAATCGCGCGCAACAAACGAATGGGGTCTTCATGAAAACGCTGCTTCGGATCGCCGATGACGCGAATCAATCGATGCTTCAAATCCGCCATGCCACGCATGTAATCCACTACGCTAAAATCAGCAATATTGTAATACAATGCATTCACCGTAAAATCACGGCGCCATGCATCTTCTTCAATTGTGCCATACGTGTTGTCACGATAAATCATGCCGGTATCAGAATGCACAATCGTTTCTGAGCGCGTGTCTTCCAACGCATTCGCACGAAATGTCGACACCTCAATGACTTCCTCTCCAAAAAAAACATGCACCAATCGAAAGCGTCGGCCAATGATGCGACTGTTGCGAAAAATGGTACGAATCATCTCAGGATGCGCATCCGTAGCAACATCAAAATCTTTCGGTGTCCTACCCAACAAAATATCTCGCACGCCGCCACCGACTAAATAGGCTGCACATCCTGCTTCTTTCAAACGATATAACACTTTCAACGTATTCGGACTAATTGCGCTACGCGAAATACTGTGTTTGCCACGCGGAATAACATCAGCGACAGACTTCAGCTTCACCGATTTATTTTTTCGACGAAATAATCGTCGTGTCCATTCCATCACTTCTTGCTCTTTTCTACATCAGATAAAATTGTGTGTATTCTAACATATTTGTTACACTGTCTGACATAATGAAAAAGAAAATTGACATCAATTTATATGTGTATGGAAATGCTGCACAAAATCCAGACTGCGCGCAAGGCGCAGTGGTTTTAAAAAATGCGCTCGAAAAATCTGATCTCGCCTCTCATTGTAATTTCCACGCACCGCTTACCGTACATAACCCACAACAAAAACAAGCAGCGATCAAAGATGTGGTGATATTAACAACACAGCTCGCGCACTCAACACAACACGCTATGTTAGAAAAAAAATTTTTTATCACGCTCGGTGGCGACAATACCGCATCCATTGGCAGTTGGAGCGGTACCGCAGAAAATAATATTGGTCTCATTTGGTTTGATGCACACATGGATGCGCACACGTTTGAAACAACGCCGTCAAACAATATTCACGGTATGCCGCTGGCAGTTTTATTGGGTTATGGTGATAAAAAATTAACGGATGTGGTTACGACAAAACTGAATCCACATAATGTTGTTTTAGTTGGTATTCGCAGTTATGAATCCGGTGAAGCAGCATTATTAAAAAAATTGGGTGTGAAAATTTTTTATATGCACGATATTAAAAAACAGGGTATAAAAAAAATAATGCAGGATGCTGTGTCCATTGTGACACGAGACACCACTGGATTTGGCATTGTTATTGATTTGGATTTTTTCGATCCACTGGATGCACCCGGTGTTGGCACGCCAGAACAAGAAGGGGTGCGCTCAAATGAATTTTTACCAGAATTCAATATGATTGCGCATCATCCACAATTAATGGGTGCTGATATTGTTGAATTTAATCCTGTGTTAGATGTTGCGGATAAAACAAAAAAATTGGCGCTGGAGTTGGTTAGGATATTAGCTTCTGAATAATCGCCTGCTTCTCTTTCACTTTATTTCCTGACAACACAAAACCACGCAATTGATTTTTTTGATCGTAAAATAAAGCTTTCACATGCATACCATCTGTTTCTATTTTCCACTCACCCATCACCTCTTTTGGTGGCGGCAAAATCACGACCGGACACAGTGGCGTTTTAACAACAATAGGCGAGATTATATTTTCAATCACCGGTTTTTTATCTACCATCATATGCGCCACTATTTTTGCTTGCTGCAAAATGGGTGCAACCGTCATTTTTATTTCTCCGTTCACTTCAGCACAATCCCCCATCGCAAAAATAGCGTGGTCACTGGTTTGCAAATAGGAATTAACAACAATACCCACATTGGTTTTCACACTGGCAGTTTTCGCTAATGTCACATTGGGTTTAATGCCGGTTGCAGATAAAATAACATCTGCTTCAATTTTTTGATGATTGGATAAGACAATGTCATAAGATGATTTTTTTTTCTGAACGATGATGGGAAACACGGATAAATAAAACTGCACCCCCGCTTTTTCAAATGCATTTTTCAACACATCACCCACTGCGGCGGGAACCAATCGCGCCAACACGGTATTATCTGGCGCAATCATCGTGACATGATAACCCGCATGAATTAAATCATTGGTAAATTCACACCCCACTAATCCTGTTCCCAAAATGGCGATGCGTTTTTTTCCCGCTATTTTGTCGCGAAAAATGCGGTAATCTTCGAGTTGATTAACATGCAAAACATCTTTGGCGCCATCACCTTGTAGCGGTATGCAAACCGGATCAGCTCCATTGGCTAATATTAATTTTGTGTAAACCACATGATGCTCACGATGCTGTTCATCAAGAAAAAATATTTTTTGATGACGCGGGTCAATTTTAAAAACAGAAACATGACGTAAAATAGTCGCATTCAGTTGTTCGCGCATCGTATCAAGATTATTCATGATTAACTGATCAGGTGTGCGCTGATATGCCAATGCAGTCGATAACAGTGGTTTTGAATAAAAATATCCGTCCGATTTGGTGAGCAACATGAGCGGCGTGTTCGCATCTTGTTTACGAAATTCTTTCGAAAATAAATACCCCGCTAATCCTGTTCCAATCACCACAATCATGAATTAATAACTCACTACTGTCTCAACCAACGCCGCAACATTTTCAACTGGTGTTTCTTTCGAAATACCATGCCCTAAATTAAATACCAATCCCGTTTCATTTTTGTAAACATCCAAAATCTTTTTTGCTTCATGTTGAATCGTTGTGTGATCTGCAAATAAAGCGCAGGGATCCAAATTACCTTGCAATGCAACACGATCACCCACTGATTTTTTTGCGCGCGCCAAATCCATTGTCCAATCTAGTCCAATCGCATCACATCCACTGTCTGCAATATTTTCTAAATATAATCCGCACCCTTTGCTAAAAAATATTAATGGGATTTTTTTTCCATACTGTTCTCGCATTATTTTTTCGCCAATATATTGCATATACTGCAGCGAAAATAATTGATAATGCAATGGCGATAATACACCGCCCCAACTATCAAATACCATGATCACATCAGCACCTGCATCAATTTGCATATTCAAATAATCAACCGTGACATCGGTGATTTTTTGCAATAAATCCCGCAGTATGGTCGGTTCGCGATACAGCATTGATTTTATTTTTTCAAATGTTTTACTCGATTGTCCTTCGACCAGGTAAGTTGCCACCGTCCACGGACTTCCCGCAAAACCAATTAATGGAATTTTATTATTTAATGCTTTTTTAGTCAGTTGAATCGCTTGCGAAACATACTGTAATTTTTCTAATGCGTGCGTTGTATTTAATTCAGCAATCATTTTTTCTGTGCGAATAGGATTGATGGCAATCGGTCCATGTCCTTCATCCATTTTAATTTCACACTCCATCGCAATGGGCACCGTTAAAATATCACTGAAAATAATGGCAGCGTCTAATGGAAATCGTTTTAAAGGTTGTAGTGTTGCTTCACACGCCAACTCAGGTGTTTGGCAAAACGTAAAAAAATCTTTTACTTGTGATCGCAGTGCGCGATATTCAGGTAAATATCTTCCCGCTTGCCGCATTAACCAAATCGGCGTGCGATCAATGGGTTGGTGTAATAACGCTTTTATAAAGCGGTCATTTTTGATCATAGACTTCAATCTTTAATTTTATGCTAAAATAACAGTCGAAATAATAACATTACTTGGTTGAAAATGCGCATAAAAGAAAACGTACTGCTTGGACAGTACAATACGTTCAATATCAATGCTACCGCTCGATACTTTGTCACCATCGACTCAATCGCGGCGTTGCGAGCCATTCTATCCAATAAAAAATATAAAACGATACCGTATGTTATCCTCGGCGGCGGCAGCAATATTTTATTCACGCGCGATGTTGAAGGATTAGTGATTCACAACCAAATTGTAGGCGTTGAAAAAATCGATGAAAATAATGATCACGTATTTTTAAAAATCGGCGCAGGTGAAAATTGGCATCAACTGGTTTTGTATTGCGTTAAAAATAATTATGCGGGAATTGAAAATTTATCGTTAATTCCTGGCACAGTGGGTGCCGCACCCATTCAAAATATTGGCGCCTATGGTGTCGAATTAAAAGAAACGTTATGTGAAGTGCATGCAATCGATATTGAAAAAAATACGCCGCGCATTTTTAAAAATGCAGAATGTGAATTCGGTTATCGTGACAGTATTTTTAAAAAAACTTTAAAAAATAAATTTATTATCACGCATGTTGTTTTGCGCTTATATAAAAAACCGATTTTTCATCTTGAATATGGCGCGATTAAAGAAAAATTAAAGGGAAAAAATATTTCGATTAAATCAATGAGTGATACCATCATTCAAATTCGTCAAGAAAAATTACCGGATCCCAAAAAAATTCCCAATGCCGGCAGTTTTTTTAAAAATCCAATTATATCTGAAGCGTTATTCTTATCGCTTCAAAAAAAACATCCTGATATGCCGTATTTTCAAGAGAAAAATAGTCACGTTAAGATTCCGGCTGCATGGTTAATCGAGCAATGCGGCTTTAAAGGAAAACGATTCGGCAAGGTTGGCGTGCATGCGAATCAAGCGTTAGTTTTAGTGAATTACGATCATGGGACAGGCGCTGAAATTAAAAAATTAAGTGAAGATATTCAAAAAAATGTGTTTGACAAGTTTAATATTATTTTGCAGACAGAGGTGAATATTTTTTAATTTAAATAAACATCTGCTTCAAAAACATTCCCGTATACGACGCTTTATTTTTCGCAACCATTTCTGGCGAGCCCACTGCCACAATCATACCACCCCCATCGCCACCTTCGGGACCCAAATCAATAATCCAATCCGCTACTTTAATCACATCAAGATTATGCTCGATCACAATGATTGTGTTACCGTGATCGCGCAATCGCATCAACACTTTTAGCAATTGCGCCACATCGTGAAAATGCAAACCAGTTGTTGGCTCATCCAAAATATACAACGCACTGCCGGTATCGCGCCGCGATAATTCTTTGGCTAATTTAATGCGCTGCGCCTCACCTCCTGATAACGTCGTCGCACTTTGTCCGAGCGCAATATAAGACAAACCCACATCCAATAATGTTTGTAATTTTCTGGCAATCACCGGTACGGGTGAAAAAAATTCATTCGCTTCTTCGACGGTCATTTGCAATACTTCGTGAATATTTTTGCCTTTGTATTTAATTTCCAGTGTTTCGCGATTGTATCTTTTTCCCTGACATTCATCGCAAATCACATAAACATCAGCGAGAAAATGCATTTCTACTCTGATCACACCATCACCTTCACACGCCTCACATCGCCCGCCCGAAACATTAAAACTAAATCGTCCCGGTGAATAACCGCGCACGCGTGATTCTGGTGTTGCTGCAAACAATTCACGCACTGGCGTGAAAATGCCGGTATAAGTAGCGGGATTGGAACGTGGCGTGCGCCCAATGGGACTTTGATCAATATCCACCACTTTGTCACATTTTTCTAATCCTTGAATATTGTCATGCTCACCAACAACATTTAATCCGGCTTTGTTTAATTGATGCGCGGCAACGGGATACAATGTGTCGTTAATCAAACTGGATTTTCCAGAACCAGAAACACCCGTCACACACGTTAACAATCCCAGCGGGATATCAACAGATACATTTTTTAAATTATGACAACGCGCGCCAATTATTTTGATTGACTCGCGACACGTGTTTTGCAAACGTTTTTTAGGGATTTCGATACAAGCAATGCCAGACAAATATTTTCCGGTAATCGAACGCGGTGATTTTTTAATTTCATCAGGCGTACCAATCGCCACCACTTCACCCCCTTGTTTTCCAGCACCAGGCCCAATATCAATCACATAATCTGCGTGTAAAATCGCTTCTTCATCGTGCTCAACGACAATCACTGTGTTACCCAAATCGCGCAACCGCACCAACGTTTTTAACAAACGATCGTTGTCACGCTGATGCAAACCAATGGATGGCTCATCCAAAATATACATGACACCCACCAATCCCGAACCAATTTGACTCGCTAATCGAATACGTTGCGCTTCACCACCGGATAATGTTTCCGCGCTGCGATGCAAGGTTAAATAATTTAATCCCACATCTAATAAAAATCCCAATCGCGCATTGACTTCTTTTAAAATTTTGTCGGCAATTTCTTTTTTATTACCAGACAGATTGAGTGTTGAAAAAAAATCGTGTGTGTGAGCAATCGACATCGCGGTCACTTCTGGCAACGATTTATCGTCAATAAAAACGTTGCGTGCTGACAAAGACAGCCGTGTGCCATTGCACGATGCACAGGATTTCTGCGTGAGGAATTTCGATAGTTCTTCTCGCACCGCTTGTGATTCACTTTCTTTATAACGACGCGTTAAATTCGGCAAAATCCCTTCGAAGACATGCGTGCGCTCTACTTTGGTGCCTTTGTGTGTCACAAATGAAAATGTAATTTCTTCTTTGCCGCTGCCATATAAAATTATTTTTTGAATTTTTTTTGATAACAAGGAAAATGGTTTTTCTAAATCAAAATTAAAATGTTCAGACAACGTCATCAACATTTGGTAATAATGGTAATTGCGTCTGTCCCAACCATTAATCGCACCTTGCGATAATGAAAGCGATGCATTTTGCACTATTTTTTCTGCATCAAACGATTGCTCAACACCCAAACCATCGCACACTTCACACGCGCCTACAGGGCTGTTGAAAGAAAATAATCGGGGTTCGAGTTCTTTTAAACTGTAGCCGCATTGAGGACAGGCGAATTGGGAGGAGAATAAAGTGGGAGTGGAAGTGGGAGAGATAGTATCAATTGAAGCTAATCCATCCGACAAACGCAACGCCGTCTCAAATGATTCTGCCAAACGTTGTTGAATATCTTTTCGTACTTTGATGCGATCCACCACCACTTCAATCGTATGTTTTTTGCGTAAATCTAATTTAGCAACATCATCAAGATCTTTTATGTCACCATCAATACGTGCACGCACAAATCCTTGCTGTTTTAATGTTTTCAATAATTCAACAAATTCACCTTTACGTTCGCGCACAACGGGCGACAACAACATCGCCGCCGTTCCTTCTGGCAAAGCTAAAACCGTATCCACCATATGCGAAACAGTTTGCGCGCTTAATTCATGATGATGTTGCGGACAACGCGGAGAACCAACGCGTGCATATAATAATCGTAAATAATCATAAATTTCTGTAATGGTGCCAACCGTTGATCGCGGATTATGTGATGCGGATTTTTGCTCGATGGAAATGGCCGGTGATAATCCTTCAATCGTATCCACTTCTGGTTTGTCCATCACCGATAAAAATTGTCGTGCATAAGACGACAGCGATTCCACATAACGACGCTGCCCTTCGGCATATAACGTGTCGAACGCCAATGATGATTTTCCAGAACCCGATAATCCGGTGATCACCACTAATTTATCGCGCGGAATATCCACGTTGATATTTTTTAAATTATGCGTGCGCACGCCGCGCAGGGAGATGGTTTTATTCATAAGACCGCTGAGCATAACAGTTCTAGGAAAAAAGGCAAAAAGGCAGGTCTGGCGCGGATTACTCAAACCATGATTCCCATCTATTGCTAACGTTTCAAAAGTTAGATATACTACTCTTTTAAACGTTAGGTATAATTAACGATGAATAATCAACTCATCAACACTGTTTTAGCAGCCGGCAATATTGATCAGCCCCATATTTTTCCGCATTTGGACTGGCTCAAAGAATCACCTTATGTATTTAACATGGATTTTGGATTGCTGGAGTTGCCGCTGGAACCTGGAATTTTACTCATTCGCGGCGCAAGACAATATGGCAAAAGCACTTGGCTTGAACAACAACTCTATCAAACCATCAAACAATTTGGCGGCGGCACTGCTTTTTATCTTAATGGTGATTACATTACCGATGTCGATGCACTCACAACGGCGATAGAGGGACTCACCACGGCATTCTCAAAAGATGCCCCCGTGCGACGATTATTTATCGATGAAATTACGACGGTTCAAAACTGGGAACTCGCCTTAAAGCGACTTGCTGATCAAGGAAAATTAACAAAAATATTAGTGATCACCACTGGATCGAAAGCCACTGATTTGCGCCGCGGCGCAGAACGCATGCCTGGTCGAAAAGGTAAACTTTCCAGAACAACTTATTTATTCACACCCGTGTCGTATCGAGAATTTAAAAACAAATGTGGCGATGCGCTGGGTGATCACACACTGACTGCTTATTTATTATCGGGCGGATCGCCTGTTGCTTGTGTTGAGCTTGCTAAAACAGGGGTTATTCCAGAATATGTGATCGAGTTAGTGCGAGATTGGGTCCATGGTGAAATCACGCGTTCTGCTCGATCACAAACCGCTGTTGCGAATATTTTAAATGTCTTGTTTCGTTTTGGTGGAACGCCTGTGGGTCAAGCAAAATTAGCGCGTGAATCAGGTCTGGCCAACAATACCATTGCAGCAAATTATATTGAAATCCTGCGGGATTTAGGCTGTGTTATTCCCGTATATCCATGGGATAAGGATCGACATCAATTGATTTTACGCAAACCCTGCAAATATCATTTTATGAATTTACTCGTCGCAATTTGTTATCATCCGAATCGAATAAGAAGTGTTGCAGAATTTTTAGCATTATCTGCAAACGAGCAAGGACTGTTTTATGAGTGGTTAGTCACACAAGAAATCATGCGCAGAAAAGCCATTCAAGGCGAAGAAATTTTAGCACCGTTGGCTTTTTATCAAGATAAAAATCATGAAATTGATTTTGTAGAAACCAGTCAGCATCTCATTGAAGTGAAACGCGGCCAAACATCACCGCTTGAATTTACGTGGTTTGCAAAACAATTTCCGCACCAAAAATTAACAGTCATTAATACTAAGTCATTTCAGACAAATCATGTCACTGGTGTATCATTGGAAACGTTTTTATTAGAGCCTGTTTAAATGCGAATTAAGTGCTGAAAATTTGCATTATACAATTAATATACCCAGCGACAAAATCGCCGCTGGGATTGTTGCAGCAGATTATTTTTGACGGTCTCCAGGTTGTTTTTGCTGAGTCTGACCTTGTTGAGTCTGACCTTGCTGTCCTTGTGTTGTCGTCGTCTGACCAGGTCGTCCCGTTGTTTGAGATCCGGGATTACCCGTGTAGTGTTGCGTTGCAGACGGTTTCTGTTGTTCTTTCTTATGTCTTTGCGGGTGTTTATCGTGTGGATCTGTCATGATTTTCCTCCTAATTAAGTTTACATACCAGCCTATTATATCAACAACTCAATCAGACTCGGTACGATGTGAACAAACTGTGAACAAAACAAAAATAGTGACATTATTCAAAAAATTGACGCGCAAATGGGCGCGGATAGCGTCAATAGCGCACACTGCTTTCAGCCTTTCGCGATGCGATTGACATTTCTCTAATTCACAGTAGATTTAATCGCTTCAATTTGAAATGAATTAAGAGCTGAATTTGCATTTACTCGTGGGCGACTTGGGGCGTGCTTGTTTTTCGTGAAAATGACACAAAAACAAGCACGCACCAATTTCCCACTCGCGCTTTTAATTTTGCTCTTAATTCATTGAAGGAACTCGTTATGTCAGAACAAAAAACCATTTTTCCTATTGCCGCACTCGCCAGCATCATGTCCATTCGCATGCTCGGCTTATTTATGATTTTGCCGGTATTTTCAGTGTATGCCGCGCAAGTACCCGGTGCGACGGCAACTTTAATTGGCATCACATTAGGCATTTATGGTTTAACACAAGCGTTATTTCAAATCCCCTTTGGATTATTGTCCGACTACATTGGCAGAAAACCCGTGATTTTCGCAGGATTATGCTTATTAATTTTGGGTAGCATCATTTGCGCATTATCTCATTCCATTTACCTGTTAATGCTAGGACGTGCACTCCAAGGCGCAGGTGCTATCGGCAGCACCGTACTCGCGTTGGTTGCCGATTTAACGCACGATGCATCACGTGGAAAAGCGATGGCAGTTATTGGATTGGCGATTGGTTTTGCATTTACGATCGCCATGATCATAGGCCCCCTGTTAAATCACTGGTTTCATTTATCTGGAATTTTTTGGGCAACCGCGATACTCGCATTGGTCGGCATCGTATTATTAACGTTTATTCCAAAACCACTTTCACCCTTAAAAACCAGTGATAATATCACTGAAAGATTTTCATCGCTGTTGCATAATACGCCAATACGAAAATTAAATATCGGTATTTTCTCACTCCATGTAATCTTAACCGCCTTATTTATCGCTATTCCTATTTTACTGACACGTAAAATGCAATTATCAGAATCGCACCAAATAATGCTGTATTTGACGGTATTAATTGTATCATTTATCGTTGCACTACCTGTAATCATGCACGCAGAACGCAAACGAAAAATCAGAGAAATATTTTTATCGTCCATTTTTGCCATTTTGTTGGTGCAAGTGGGTTTATATTTTTTTCACCGTAATATCAACATCACGGCGTTTTTATTATTTGTTTTTTTTACTGCATTTACTGTGTTAGAAGCATTATTGCCTTCACTGGTTTCCAAGTTCGCACCCGTTAAAAATAAAGGGGCGGCGATGGGGCTTTATTCTTCATCACAATTCTTAGGTATTTTTGTGGGCGGCAGCCTCGGTGGATTTATTTTTTCACACGCGGGATTATCAGGTGTTTTTGTATTGTGCGCCGCCATTGCAGCAACCTGGTTGATAATTGCAAAACCCGAATTGCGCAATGCAATTAATGCGGGTAATCTAACGCAAGAAATGTGAATGTGAGAAGAAGAAGAACAACAATCAAAACAAGGAAACAAAAATGGCTCGCGGAATTAACAAAGTAATTTTAATCGGCAATCTCGGCGCAGATCCTGAAGTGCGTTACACACCAAATAATAATGCAGTGGTAACCGTTAACATTGCGACTAGCACAGGATGGAAAGACAAACAAACTGGTGAAATGCAAGAACGCACAGAATGGCATCGCGTTGTATTTTTCAATCGTCTTGCTGAAATTGTCAGTGAATATTTGAAAAAAGGCTCGAAAGTGTATGTCGAGGGTTCGCTCAGAACGCGTAAATGGACGGATAAAAATAATGTTGAGAAGTACACCACTGAAATTATTGCGGATGAAATGCAAATGCTGGATGGTCGTGGTGCAACGCAATCTGTCGACACAGCAAATACTACTGCTACTACCACTACACAAAAAACGGCGGCAGCAACAACCGCGCCCGTTAACACGCAAGATTTTGATGATGATATTCCGTTCTAGCAGCGACACAGGAGGAGGCATCATCAATTTCGTCTCGCAGCTCATGCAGCTTCTCAACTGTTTGGTGTGTTGGATCTAAATCAGATGATTTAAAAAAATCTGATTCTGCGATGCACTGAATGATGCGCTCAAGACGTGATTTTTCTTTTGCAAGTTCTGGTTGATTAACCACAAAAGATTCTCCTACTAAAGCACTACTCCGCAGTGCTTCCATTTGTTTGTGTGCATCAGCATAAGTCAACATGATATCGCGAAATATTATTTTGTTATCTTTGGATAATTCCGATAGAAATGTTCTTCGATTGAGAATTTGATTTCGGGTGAAGTCACAACATAATAATATTTCATCTTTTGTTATGAGACTGGCGTCTTCACGTGACGGTAATACAGCATAAAAACCGGCAAGTTGATGTTGATATTTCAAAATAGCCTTTGAATAAGACACTGATGGTACAAAATTAAAAATTATTTTACCAGAACAATAACCCTCTTTCTCTTCCTCTGCGTTGTCTGAAAAAATAAAAAAAGCCTTCACCTGTTCTGCGGTCAGAACATATTTTCCATCACGTGCCTGCGTGGCTTTGGTAATAATTATTTTCAAAGATTCTATAATGTTAGTATGAGTTGGGCGATTCTTTGGTGCTTCAGCAATCATTTGGTTAATCAGCTCTTTTAATTCACACAAGATTAATCTAAAAACAGGAAATGGATCGTACAACATATGACAATCAGCTGAAATGTTTGCTAAGAATATTTTAAAAGATTCACCCAATGCAAAAATATCGGAATAAATGGAATAATGCTTCACACCATTTTTTTTGATTTCTGGTGCGACATAGATAAGATCGTTCGAAATAACAACACAAGGTGACATCTTAACATAACCATTTTGATCTGCTTCTGTAGCCAATCCAAAATCACCCAATTTCACCTGTCCATCTTGAGTAATAAAAATATTATTAGGCTTGATATCAGCGTGAACTACGCTATGTTTGACATTACACCACTCAAGATTTTTTGCAGCCTGCATAAAATAGTTCAGTATCTTGCAAAAAATAGGTATAAAATCAGTGGGGCTGTTATAAGTTGTTTGAACTATTCTCTCACAAAGAGATGCGAACGTATCCGGAAAATAAGGCAGAATGATGCGGCCTTGGCTGGTGTTTTGAAGGATAAACGATCCTAATGATAATCCAAAAAAATTCGAAAACTTCACTTCGCGATTAAATGCCTCATGATCAGACTGATTGATCAAGCATACTTTTTTAACCACAAATAGTTCGCCATTTTCATCAACCAATAATTTCGCCACACTATAATTACCCAGTCCTAGGCACGTTCTTGGCGGCATTTGCGCAAGAATACGCTCCTGATCATTAATCGTTATTTTATAAAACGAGTGTGTAATAAACTGCTCTTTATCATCTTGCAAAAAAACCTTTTGTTTTGCAGGCAGTTTTGAAAATGGTTGTGTGGATAAAAATTTTATTTTAAACCCACAAAATGGCTCAAATCTTCTTTCTCCCGTTCCCAAATCACGATAGGTAATAAACGGGCTTTCTTGATAATTAAAAATGGAACCACTACTGAACATGGTCTTATCTTGCTTCTTACCAAGTTCGTATTTAAACGATTCATTCACAGCAGCAGTACAAGAAAATTTAATCGCATCTGGATTTTTTTCGAAAAAATTTTTCGCTGCTGAAAATTCATACGGAAACACTGCTGGCATGTGAGACGTTATGGTGTACCTCGACTGATGCCTGTCTAAACCACCGCTTTGATTGGGTTCATAAACAACTTTTCTCATAATGGCACCTCACTCACAGAATATTGCTCATTAATCACTGGTTCTGCTGCTGATAATAATGGCACTTGCCCAGGAGTACGCTTACAAAAAAAACGCATCGCACATGCTGTTGCTCTAATTCCGAGCGATAAACTATAAGACAGTGGTGCTACAGTAACAAAAAGGCGTGGATAGGCAATCATCGATAACCCTGCAAAAAGCGCACCCAATCCACACGTCAGATGCACCGAGGTGTCTACCAGATGTTTTTTACAGGCAAGTTGATCGGATGATTGATGCGACACATAAGCTTCGCGCATTGATTTTAGCATTTCCCAATATTCACCGCCCGCAAAAGAAAAACTCATCCAAGGCAGTAATTTCGGATCACCCAATGTATAATCACATTCCCACAAAACACCTTGAATTCCTCGCGGATCTTTTTTTGCATCAGCAACAACGGTGCTATACGGAATATTGGTGCCAATTTGTTCAAGACAAACAGAATAAAGCACATCAATAACCAGGGTGATTTTTTTTTCAAGTTGACGATCAGTTAATTGATTCGCTTGGCGAATCAATTCAGGCAATAACAATAAAATGTGTAAGCCATCTAATCCGTTCCAAACGGGTCCGCCCGCTGTGCTGGCTACCAAAGATTGAGCATCGCTATATCCACCGCGCGTACTCCAAGCAAGCCACCCGATAATAACACCACCCGGAATGACGTACCAGTCTCTAACAAAACCAACGCCTTTCGCTAATTTTTCGCGGGGAAAATGATTATAAATAAATTGAAGCGATGAAAAAACAAAATGGCGAGATACATCAACAAGTGAGGCTAGACTACGCACTTTTCGCTTCTGATTGTTGACGATCTACGATTTCAATGTACGCCATTGGTGCTTGATCACCCGCACGAAATCCACATTTCATCACACGCAAGTATCCACCGGGACGTTTCGTGTGACGCGGCGCAATGTGAGTAAACAAACGTGCAACCGCTTCTTTATCGCGCAAACGATCGAAAGCCAAACGACGATTAGCAACGCTATCATTTTTTGCAAGCGTAATTAACGGTTCAACATAACGACGTAATTCTTTTGCTTTAATTAAAGTTGTTTTGATTAATTCATTTTTCAACAACGATGCGGACATATTGCTAAACATTGCTTTGCGATGCGCTGTGTGACGACTTAATTTTTTTCCTGATTTTCGATGATGCATGATGACCTCTTACTTATTATCTAATTCAGCTGGTGGCCATGGCTCGATGTTCATGCCCAATGACAAACCACGTTGCGCCAACACACTTTTAATTTCGAGTAATGATTTTTTTCCTAAATTGGGTGTTTTCAATAAATCATGTTCTGATCGTTGAACCAAATCACCAATGTAATAAATATTTTCTGCTTTCAAGCAATTTGCTGCGCGTACTGTTAATTCCAAATCATCAACAGGTCGTAACAACAAAGGATCAACTTGATTTTTATGTTGACGTGGACGTGTTGCAATTTCGTGCTGCAAATCAACGAATGAAGACAATTGTTGTTGCATGATTGCCGCTGAATAACGAATAGCTTCTTCTGGATCCAATGTTCCATCGGTTTCCAAATCAATAATCAATTTATCCAAGTCAGTGCGATTTTCTACACGCGCATTTTCAACAGAATAAGCAACGCGTTTTACAGGAGAAAATGATGCGTCTAAAACCAACACACCGATTGGACGTGTGTTTTGATAAACCAATTCGCGTGTTGTTGCGGGTTGATATCCACGACCCATCATGATTTTCAATGTCATGTTGATTTCGCCATCTTGTGTTAAGTGCGCAATAACGTGATCAGGATTAATAATTTCAACCCCATTTTCAAGTGTAATATCCGCACCCGTGACAGCACCATGACCTTTTTTTCGCAGTGTCAAAGTAATTTCGGATAAATCGGTTAAGCGAAAAGATAATCCTTTTAGATTTAACAAAATATCCACAACATCTTCGCGCACACCTTCAATCGTACTGTATTCATGCAGTACTTTTTCAATTTGCACTTCCACCACTGCAGCGCCAGGCATAGAAGATAATAAAATTCTACGCAGTGCATTTCCCAACGTGTGACCAAAACCACGTTCAAATGGTTCAAGCACAATGCGATGATGCATTGATGAAATATTTTGAACCTGAATCGCGTTCGGCGTTAAAAATGTTTTATAAATATCTTGTTGCATCGATGGCCTCTATTGGTTTTATCGCTTCGCGAACTATTTAGAATACAATTCCACTACGTAGCTGACTTTAAACTCAGGCGGTAACTGATCCATATCTGGAAAAGATTTATAAACACCTGATAATTCTTTTGTGTCAATTTCAACCCATGTTGATGGTTCGCGTTGTTGTGCCAAATCAATTGCCGCTGTGATACGCAATTGTTTTTTTGCTTTATCGCGAACCGAAACGATATCACCTGGTTTAACTGAATACGAAGCGATATTAACAACATGGCCATTCACGAGAATAGACTTATGCGAAACCAATTGTCTTGCTTCAGCGCGCGTCACCGCAAAACCCATGCGATAAACCACATTGTCCAAACGTGATTCTAACAAGCGCAATAAATTTTCGCCGGTTGATCCCTTGATACGTTCCGCTTCTTTGTAATACAAGCGGAATTTTTTTTCTAACACACCATAGTAACGACGAATTAATTGCTTCATGCGCAGTTGTGTTGCGTAATCGGTTACGCGACCACGACGTTGCCAATGTTGACCGGGCGTGCGATCAAATTTACATTTTGTTTCAATATCGCGAATACCGCTCTTTAAACCCAAATCGGTTTTTTCACGTCTTGCTAATCTGCACTTTGGTCCTAAATATTTTGCCATAAAAAAATAACCCTTAAAAATTTACACTCTTCTTTTTTTGCGTGGACGACAACCGTTATGTGGCAAACTGGTTGTATCAATCAAACGAATAATTTCTAATCCTGAATTACGCAATGCACGAACCGCTGAATCTCTTCCAGCGCCAGGACCGCTAACATTAATTACAACACGTCTCAACTGAAATTCTTCAATCGCTTTTTTCGCTACTGTTTCCGCCGCCAATTGCGCCGCGAAAGGGGTTCCTTTACGAGAACCTTTAAAGCCAGAACGACCCGCCGAACCTTGACACAAAACATCACCCGATGGTGTGCTAATTGACACCATGGTGTTGTTAAAAGTTGCTTGAATATGTGCAACACCCTCAGAAATTTTGCGTTTTACTTTTTTCTTAACAGGCGCAGATGCTGCAGTCTTCGCTGCTGTTGTTTCTGTTGGTTCTGTAGTTGCCATTATCGACCTTATAGTTTAGTAGTTGTTTTTTTTCCGCTTACTTTCGCTCAACGATGTTTCGCTTCGTGCGCGGCTCTGTTCTCACTCTCATCATACTTGCAAATATTCTGCAAATTTGTTCGCTTCGCTTCACGCGTATCTCTTTATTGAGCACGAATTGCTTTGCGTTTACCTTTGCGTGTACGCGCATTGGTTCTGGTACGTTGTCCGCGGACGGGCAATCCTTTGCGATGCCGAATACCAACATAACAACCCAAATCCATTTTACGTTTAACATGCATGGAAACTTCACGACGCAAATCGCCTTCTACGACAAACTTTGCGACCTCGTTACGCAATAAATCTAATTCTGATTCGGATAATGAACTGACTTTTGCTTCTGGATTAATTTTTGCAGCGACGCATATTTTCTTAGCACGGGTAATACCAATACCATAAATCGATCGCAAACCAATCATGATATGCTTTTGCGCTGGAATGTTCACACCAGCTATACGAGCAACCGCCATATTTTTAACTCCACACTAACCCATTAAAACTACAAAACATCATCCTGCGAAAAGTCGACTAGAATAACGTTCACTCTTAAAAAATGCAAGTTTAACCTTGACGTTGTTTGTGCCTGCTGTCTTCACAAATGACACGAACCGATCCATTGCGACGGATAATTTTGCACTTGCGGCAAATTTTTTTAATCGATGCACGAACTTTCATAACCACTCCACAACTAAAACCAATTAACTATCGAATCAATCCCATTTTTGAGCCTTTTGATTTGGTTTTTTTCATCAAAGACTCATACTGATGACTCATTAAATGCGCTTGCACTTGAGCCATAAAATCCATCAACACAACCACGACAATCAGTAATGATGTGCCGCCAAAATAAAATGGTACATTCCAACCAACAATTAAAAACTCCGGCAACAAAGCAACTAATGCCAAATAAATCGAACCCACTAATGTTAACCGTGTCATGATGGTGTCGATATAATTCGCTGTTTGCTCTCCCGGTCTAATGCCCGGAATAAAAGCACCCTGCTGTTTTAAATTTTCAGCGGTTTCTTTCGGATTAAAAACCAATGCCGTATAAAAAAAGCTGAAAAAAATCACGGCAAAAGCAAACACAATCATGTAAGCCGGTTGACCAAATGACATGGCTAACGAAAAATCATTTAACCAACCCATTCCTTTCGCTGTTCCGATAAATTTTGCAATTGCGCCTGGAAACAGAATAATACTCTGCGCAAAAATAGGGGGAATCACACCCGCCATATTAATTTTTAGCGGCAGATGGCTAGTTTGTGCCGCATATAATTTATTACCTTGTTGCCGTTTTGCATAATTAATGGCGATTCGACGTTGCGCGCGTTCAAAATACACTACCACCAACGTCACTGCCGTCACCAAAACAATTAACAAAATTAACGTGATCACTTGCATTTGACCTTGGCGCACTTGATTCATCACTTGTGCAATTGCCGACGGAAAACGTGCAACAATCCCGGAAAAAATAATCAAGGAAATACCATTTCCAACACCACGTTCCGTCATTTGTTCACCGAGCCACATGATGAACATGGTACCGGTTACCAGCGTAATCGTCGCCTGAAAATAAAATATAAAATTCGGGTCAAACGCAGTATTACTCGCAACCAACCATCGCGTTATAAAAAACGCCTGGATTATCGACAAACCCAACGTTAAATAACGCGTGTACTGATTCATTTTACGTCTACCTGCTTCACCTTCTTTTTTAAGTTGCATCAACTTAGGTGAAACAGTGCCATACATCTGCACGATAATGGATGCAGAAATGTAGGGCATAATTCCCAATGCAAAAATGGTCATCCGACTTAATGCGCCGCCGGAAAACATATTAAACATGCCCAACAAACCACTTTCGTTTTGTTGGAATAAATGCGCAACCGCTTCCGGATTTAAACCAGGAACAGGAATGTAAGAACCAATTCGAAAGACGATGATGCCAATTAAGACAAACAGCAGTCGTCTTTTCAGTTCTGATAATCCACCAGACTGTAAACCGGATCCTAGTTTTGCGCTTCTCATTAAATTTAGTTATCCGTTATCCGTTATCCGTAACTATTCTACTTTTCCACCCGCTGCTTCAATCGCCTTCTTCGCGCCTGCTGAAACTTTAATACCGCGCAATGTCAATGGTTTTTTAATTTCACCGGATGCAAACACTTTTACAAATTCAATCGTAGTTGAAATAAAATTCGCTTCTCTCAATGTAAAAATATCAACGGTATCGATTTTTAATTTATTTAATTCACTTAATCGAATTTCCGCAGTGACTTTTCCCAAACGAGAATGAAAACCAAATTTAGGCAGGCGACGCTGTATTGGCATTTGCCCACCTTCAAATCCGGGCTTGTGAGAATTACCGGCACGCGCGTGTTGACCTTTGTGGCCACGACCTGCAGTTTTACCCAATCCAGATCCGACACCACGACCTAAACGCTTCTTCGACTGCTTTGCACCAGCAGCGGGTTTGATAGTATTTAATCTCATAACGCCACTTCTTCTACGGTTAACAAATACGATACTTTCTCAATCAATCCACGAATGCTCGGTGTATCATTTACGACAACCGATTGACGAATACGACGAATGCCAAGACCTCTCACACATTCAGCATGCGTTGGTTTGCGTCCGTAAATACTGTGTATCAATGTCACTTTTAATTTTTTATTTTTTGTCATACAGAATTACTCTATTTTTCAGACATGATTTCTTTAATTGATTTTCCGCGTTTTTTCGCCGCCATTTCAGGTGTTAACATTTCTGTTAACCCTTTCACAGTTGCACGAACAACGTTAACAGGATTGGTCGATCCCACATTTTTTGCCAACACATTTTGAACACCCATTACTTCAAATACAGCACGAACTGCACCACCTGCGATAATACCGGTACCTTCTGAAGCAGGAAGCAACAACACCTTGCTTGCACCATGACGTGCACGCACTTCGTGATACAGTGTGGTGCCATTCAATTGCACTTGAAGCATATTGCGACGCGCAGAATCCGTTGCTTTCTGAATAGCGATTGGAACTTCTTTTGCTTTGCCTTGACCAAAACCAATTTTACCTTGACCATCACCCACAACAACCAGCGCTGAAAAGCTAAAATCACGACCGCCTTTTGTTGTTTTAGAAGTTCTTCTGACACTAACCAACTTGTCAGTTATGCCATCTGTTTGTGCATTAGAATCTGCCGCAACCTGACTCATACTTAATCACCTTTTTAAAATTCGATTCCACCATTTCGTGCCGCATCTGCTAATGCTTTAACACGGCCATGATAACGATAACCTGAACGATCAAATGCCAATTGCTTTATTCCTGCGTCCTTGCAACGTTTTGCCAACAATGCACCCGCTAATTCTGCTGCTTTTTTATTTCCACCGTGTTTCAATTCACTTTGAACCTCTTTATCTAGCGTGGAAGCAGAAGCCAAAACAGCTGAGCCACAAGGTGTGAAAACTTGCGCGTAAATATTATTCGCTGAACGAAACACGCTTAAACGATTAACACCTAAACGACGGATATGATGACGCGTACGTCCGGATCTGCGGATACGTGACGCCTTTTTGTTAAGATGTATCATTATTTCTTCTTACCCTCTTTCAAAATAATTTTTTCGTTCTCGTAACGAATACCTTTACCTTTGTAAGGTTCTGGTGGGCGAACCGCACGAACATTTGCTGCAAATTGCGCGAGCACGTGCTTATCCGGACCTTGTAATACAATTTCTGTGTTACTGGGACAGTCTGCTTTAACTCCTTTTGGTAAAATCATCGCGACCGGATGAGAATATCCAACAGCAAGATCCAATGCATTTCCCTGAACTTTTGCACGATAACCCACGCCGATCAAAACTAATTTTTCTGTAAAGCCAGTTGAAACACCCTTCACCATATTTTGAATAATTGCTCGCAGCGTTCCCGATTGTGAATCAGAATCTTGAGTGTCGTTCGCAGCAGAAATTTGTACATGGCCATCAGACTGCGCCACTTTTACCAGAGCAGGAACAACTTGTTTCAACTCACCCAGTTTTCCTTTCACAATCACTTCATGGCCGGTAATTTTTACATCAACACCAGCAGGAATTTTAATTGGGCTTTTTGCCACTCTACTCGCCATCATTATTCTCCTAGCTCACGTAGCATAATACTTCGCCGCCTTGACCCATTTTTTTCGCAGCAGTCGCAGTCATCACACCTTGAGAAGTTGAAATAATGGCAATACCCAAACCATTTTCAACCTCAGGTAAATCAGTTGCTGCTTGATATACCCGTAAACTCGAGCGACTCACTCTTTCCAAGCGACGAATAACTGGTTTGCTGTCATAATATTTCAATTCAACGGTCATCCAAGGATTACCACTCATTTCTGTTTCTGAAAATCCGGCAATATATCCTTCCTCTTGCAAAACTTTTGCGATCGCAATTTTAATTTTTGACTTCGGCATAGCAACCGACACTTTCGCGACGGCTTGCGCGTTTTTAATTCTAACGAGCATATCTGCTATTGGATCTTGTAAACTCATTTTTAATTACTCTCTGTTTTCCAACTTATAATTTATTTCTACCAACTTGCTTTTCTCAATCCTGGCACATCACCACGCATTGCCGCTTCGCGCAAGTGAATACGACATAAACCAAAACGTTTTAATGTTCCACGACTTCTGCCGCATTGTCTGCAGCGATGACGAACACGAGTCGGGCTTTCATTGCGACGACGTTTCTGAAGTTTATCCACCGCCTCATCACGACTTTCTTCATCAAGACGAATGACTTCTTTTAATGCATTTCGTGTGTTTTTCATACGCTCAGAAAGTTCTTTTCTTCTTTTGTTACGTATCATCACACTTGTCTTTGCCATATTATTTCCTCAAATAAAAAACTAACTTTTCAACGGAAATCCGAATGCTTTTAATAACGCACGCGCTTCTTTGTCATCAGTTGCCGTGGTTGTAATGGTAATGTCCAAACCACGAATTCGATCAATTTTGTCGTATTGTATTTCTGGAAATACGATTTGTTCCTTAATACCCAAGCTATAATTTCCACGACCATCAAATGCTTTTGAACTGAATCCACGAAAATCGCGAATACGGGGAATAGCAATTGAAATCAAACGATGCAAAAATTCATACATTTTTTTTCTACGTAAGGTAACTTTGCATCCAATGGGATAATTGTCGCGAATTTTGAAACCCGCAATGGATTTCTTCGACAACGTGGTCACTGGTTTTTGACCCGCAATTTTAGCCATGTCATCTAGCGCAAAGTTAATGATTTTTTTATCCTCAACCGCTTCACCCAATCCCATGTTTAATGTGATTTTTGCAATACGAGGAACTTGCATCGGGCTTTTATAACCAAATTCTTTTTGAAGTTGTTTTACAACCGACTCTTCATATTTTTTTTGTAATGCTGCTTTCATTTCGCTAATCCAGTCTTTACTAAATAATATCGACGAGTTCATTATTTGATTTAAAATAACGAACTTTTTTTGCTTTCTCACCCGCCACTTTTGCTGGGATCGTTTTAAAACCCACTTTATCCGCTTTTTTAGTGATCGGATTCAACAACGCCACATTCGATAAATGAATGGGAGATTCTTTCTCAATAATACCGCCTTGAATTCCTAAATTGGGATTGGGTCTCGTGTGTTTTTTGATGATATTCATCCCTTCCACCAACGCAGCATCTTCAACTATCCTAATCACTTTTCCAGAACGACCACGATCTTTTCCGATCAAGACAATAACGAGATCATTTTTTTTAATTTTTTGCATGCGACACTCTCAAAAATAAAGCTACAAAACTTCTAATGCCAACGAAACAATTTTCATAAAACTCGTGGAACGCAATTCACGTGTTACGGGTCCAAAAATACGGGTTCCAATCGGTTGTTGTTGAGGATTTAAAAGAACCACTGCATTAGAATCAAAACGAATCAATGATCCATCAGAACGACGCACGCCACTACAAGTGCGCACAACAACCGCATCCAACACTTCACCTTTTTTCACTTTTCCGCGTGGAATCGCTTCTTTTACGCTAACCTTAATCACGTCACCAATATTCGCATAACGTCTCTTCGATCCACCCAATACTTTGATACACTGAACTCGGCGTGCACCGCTGTTATCAGCAACGTCGAGAACTGTTTGTACTTGTATCATTTCCTCACCCTCTCAACCTTAAATTTTTTCAACAAAAGTCCACTTCTTCGTTTTCGAAATGGGTCTGCATTCGCTAATAATAACGACATCGCCTTCGCGACACACATTGGTTTCATCATGGGCGTGAATTTTAGAAGAACGTTTTACAAACTTCCCATATTTCGGATGTTTCACGCGACGTTCTACCAAAACCGTAATGCTTTTATTCATTTTGTCGCTAACAACCTGACCGGTTAGCGTGCGTACATTTTTTTTCATTTCTTTTTATCCTGATTCAGAATCGTGTGAACACGAGCAATGTCCTTGCGTACTTTAGCAAACACATGTGTTTTAGGATTTTCCGTCATGCCTTTTTGCATTCTCAATTGAAATTGTTCATTCAATAAATTGAGCAATAATTCTTTTAATTCTTGTTTTGATTTTGTTTTTAATTCAGTCATATTCATGATTACATCACCGTTCTTTGAATCATTACCGATTTCAACGGTAATTTTGCAGCAGCCAACTCAAATGCTTCTGTTGCAATATCTTTTGTGACACCTTCCAATTCAAACATCACACAACCTGGTTTAATTTCAGCTACCCAATATTCAACATTACCTTTACCTTTACCCTGACGTACTTCTAATGGTTTTTTACTGATTGGCTTGTCGGGGAAAATGCGAATAGTAACTTTTCCACCGCGTTTAATATGGCGCGATATGGCGCGACGAGCCGCTTCAATTTGGCGTGCCGTAATACGACCACGCTCCGTTGATTTCAAACCATATTCACCGAAAGCAACCGTATTACCACTCTTAGCAGTTCCACGATTTCTTCCCTTAAATGCTTTTCTATATTTTCTTGCTTTGGGTTGTAACATGTTCTATTTCTCTGCCTTTATTTTTCCGTCGATTCTACGACAGCCACTGCTTCCGCTGATTCAGATTCTGCGTCAAGAATTTCGCCTTTGTAAATCCACACCTTAACGCCGATAATTCCGTATGTTGTCTTTGCAATCGCTGTTGCATAATCAATGTTGGCTCTGAAAGTATGCAAAGGAACACGTCCTTCACGCGCCCATTCAACGCGTGCAATTTCTGCGCCACCTAAACGTCCACTCATACACACTTTTACACCAAGAGCGCCATGACGAATCGCAGATTGCATTGCCTTTTTCATCGCGCGGCGGAACATAATACGCCTTTCCAATTGTTGCGCAACACTTTCGGCAACCAACTTAGCATCAATTTCTGGCTTGCGAATTTCTTCAATCGTAATGTGAACTGGCACGTTCATGATCTTAGAAACTTCTTTACGCAATGTATCAACATCGCTACCCTTTTTACCGATAATGACGCCAGGACGCGCTGAATGAATCGCAATTTTCGCATTGCGTGCAGGACGATCAATTTGAATACGAGAAATAGAGGCGCCTGCTAATTTTTTCATGAGATATTCTCTGACTTTCAAGTCAGCATTTAAGTAATCCGCATACTCGCTGTGTGCAAACCACATTGATTTCCACGTTTCTGTAATGCCCAGTCGTATACCGGTTGGATTAACTTTCTGACCCATTTATTTCTCCAAAAAACTATTTGTTATCTGACACAATCACCGTAATGTGACAGCTTCTTTTTAAAATTTGATTTCCACGCCCTCTTGCACGCGCATGAAAACGCTTCATCACCGGACCTTCATTAACGAAAGCCGTTTTAACCACCAAATCATCTAAGTCGATACCTGCATTTTCAGATGCATTGGCAATAGCAGAATCAACGACTTTTTTTACTGCTTTCGCAGCATCTTTTACGCTAAAACGTAATAACTCAACTGCTGCTTCTGCTGATAACCCACGAATTTGATCGACTACCAAACGCGCTTTTTGAGCCGACATGCCGGCACGATTTAATTTCGCTGATACTTCCATCGTCATCATCTCTCACTCTAAATTATTCTTTTTTGCCGCCCGCTGCTGCAGCGCTACCACCAACACCACTCGCTGCTGCCGCCGCTTCTGCTTCTTTCGTTTTTCTATCACCCGAGTGCACGCGAAAAGTACGAGTAGCTGCAAATTCACCTAATTTGTGTCCAACCATATTTTCTGTGATATACACAGGCACATGCGCTTTACCATTATGAATCGCGATGGTTAAACCAATCATGTCTGGCAAAATCATTGATCTTCTTGACCAAGTCACGATGGGACGCTTTGAATTTTCTTTCAGTGCTTTTTGCACTTTTTTCTTCAACGTCACATCTACAAACGGGCCTTTTTTTACTGATCTTGGCACTGCTATTTCCTCGATTTTAATTATCAGTTATCGGTTATCAGTTATTAGTTAAATCGCCTCGGATACTCACTTACGCTGATAACTCACACTATTTCTTACGTCTGTCTCTCACGATCATTTTGCTAGTAAATTTATTCTTTCTTGTTTTATAACCCTTCGTTGGAACGCCAGTTGGACTCACTGGATGACGACCACCAGAAGTTTTACCTTCACCACCACCATGCGGGTGATCAACGGGATTCATCGCAACGCCTCGAACCGTGGGTCGGATACCGCGCCATCTTGCAGCGCCTGCTTTACCCAGCGAACGAAGATTGTGTTCAGCATTCGACACTTCACCGATCGTTGCGCGACAATCAATTAATATTTTTCTCATTTCACCTGAGCGCATACGCAACACAGCATACACACCTTCTTTTGCAGCTAATTGCGCCGATGTACCCGCGCTACGAATTAATTGCGCGCCTTTTCCTGGTTTCAACTCGATGCAATGTACAACTGAGCCAAGTGGTATATTTTGTAAACGCATGGTATTGCCTGGTTTAATTGCAATATTTTCACCAGACTGTACTTCATCGCCCACTTCTAAATCTTTTGGGGCGATAATATAACGTCTTTCGCCATCTTTATAAAGTAATAACGCTAAATTTGCGCTGCGATTAGGATCATACTCCAGCCGTTCAACACGTGCGGCAATACCATCTTTGTCCCTAATAAAATCAATCATGCGGTAATGTCTTTTATGACCACCACCACGACGTCGCATCGTAATACGGCCTTCATTGTTACGACCGTTAATACGGTTTTTGGGTAACAACAAAGAACCACAAGGTTTCCCCTTATGCAGTTCCGGATTGACGACTTTGACAACAAAACGTCGACCCGCTGATGTTGGTTTCGATTTTACTAAAGACATCTTTCTCACTCCAAAAATGGTTTCAGTTACGCAATATTAATTGTTTGTCCCGCAGCCAATACAACATAGGCTTTCTTCCAAGAAAGTTGTCGTCCTATTGAACGTGTGTATTTGCTTGCGCTCGCCGCTTTTTTGCGTAATACATTTACCGCTTTCACATTTACTTGAAAAAGTTGCTCGACGGCTAATTTGATATCGTGTTTATTTGCACTGTTAGCAACACGAAAAACATATTGCGCGCAACCAGATTCACCACTAGAGGTAGATGCCTTTTCAGTTGTGTGCGGTGCTAGCAATATTTTTAATAACTGTTCTTTTCTCATAAAATAAAATTCCTACTTAAAACTCTCTTCGAATTTTTTCAGCGCATCAACGGTAAATAAAACTTTTTCAAATGAAAGTAAACTCACCGGATCAACTTGTGTGTAATCACACACAGCGACATTCGGTATATTTCTAGCGCTCAAGTAAAGATGATTATTTTCACCGGCAGAAACTATCAAAACCTGATCTAAATTCAGCCCTTTCAAATAATTCACTAATTCACGTGTTTTAAGCGTCGGCAAGTTTATATCATTCGTTACCAAAAATCGATCTTGACGCACCAATTCTGATAAAATAATTTTGATTCCTTTGCGATACACTTTTTTATTTATTTTTTGCGTAAAATCACGAGAAACCGCTGCGAAAGTAACACCCCCTTTACGCCACAAGGGTCCACGCGTTGTACCTGCGCGCGCACGGCCAGTCCCTTTTTGTTTCCACGGTTTTGCACCACCACCACTCACTTCAGCACGTGTTTTCTGTGCTTTTGTGCCTTGTCGTCCACCCGCCATATAAGCAGTGACAACTTGATGCATTAGTCCTTCATTTAATTCACAAGCAAAAATCTCATCAGAAACGTCGATCTGCAAGCCACCATTTACTGTTAATTTCATTTCTTAGCCGCCCCTTTTTTTGATTTGACAGTTGCTTTCAATACTACAAAGCCACCTGGCGCACCGGGCACAGCACCTTGAATGAGCAAACAATTTAATGCTTTGTTCACTTGTATCACTACTTGGTTAATAGCACTACGTTTCACATTTCCAAGATGTCCCGCCATTTTTTTACCCTTAAATACACGACCTGGCGTTTGACGTTGACCAGTAGAGCCATGTGCACGATGCGACAATGAATTACCGTGCGTTGCATCTTGCATCGTAAAATGGTGACGTTTGATTACACCAGAAAATCCTTTGCCTTTCGAAATACCCTGAACATCTACTTTTTGACCTTCCTGAAAAATATCCAGCGATAATGCATCGCCAACTTTGAACGGTGATAATTCAGATTCTGTCACACGAAATTCACGCAGAATTTCTCCCGCTTCAATACCCGCCTTCGCATAATGTCCTGTCATGGGTTTATTAACGTGAGACGATTTTTTATTGCCAACTGCTATTTGAATCGCGCAATAACCATCCGTGTCATTATTTTTAATTTGTGCGATACGATTAGGTAGAATCTCAATCACCGTAACAGGAATTGATTCACCCGCTTCTGTAAATATACGCGTCATTCCGCGTTTTTGACCTACTAAACCAACTGACATGATCCTAACTCCAAAAAAAAACTATTCAACACTAATCTGAACATCAACACCCGCAGCCAAATCTAACTTCATCAATGCATCAACTGTTTTATCAGTTGGTTGAAGAATATCGACCAAACGCTTATGCGTTCTAATTTCATATTGATCTCTTGCATGTTTATCAACGTGTGGCGAAATCAAAACAGTGTATCTTTCAATCTTGGTTGGCAATAAAATAGGCCCTTTAATACGAGCACCGGTACGTTTTGCCGTATTGACAATTTCTCTGATGGAGCGATCAATTAATTTATGATCGAACGCTTTCAAACGAATTCGAATACGTTGTTTGTCTTTTACGATTGCCATGGGGCTGTCTCTCCAATCTTTGTAAATTCTTTTAAAATTCTATTGAGTTTTAAAGCTCACAACTTTGCTAAACAGTGGGAGTGAGAGTGGGAGAAAAGAGCGTAGCCTCAGAAACTCCCACTCCCACCACTCCTCTTCCTTACGCCAAAATCTTCGCCACTACACCTGCACCAACAGTACGACCCCCTTCACGAATCGCAAAGCGTAAACCTTCTTCCATGGCGATTGG
>MGXZ01000021.1 GCA_001802455.1 Gammaproteobacteria bacterium RIFCSPHIGHO2_12_FULL_39_24 | reverse complement strand
TTTGGCGTAAGGACAAAGTGGGAGTTATTCACACAGATACCAGGTAACTGATAACTGTTTAGGTCAGTAGCTCAATTGGCAGAGCACCGGTCTCCAAAACCGGGGGTTGGGGGTTCGATTCCCTCCTGACCTGTAAAATTTTGTCTTTGGAATGTATTTAGGCGATCACTGATGAATCAAAAAAGTAACGGATTGAAATGGACTCTGGTTTGCATATTGGTTATCGCCGGTATTGTTGCGAATACTTATTTTAATCAAGTGGCTTGGGCATTGCGCGTTGCTGCTGGATTGGTATTAGCTGCTGTTGTTTTGTGGATTGCACTACAAACAGCGACAGGCCATGTTTTTTGGACGTTTGCTAAAGAAGCGCGAATAGAATTGCGCAAAGTTGTTTGGCCGACAAGACAAGAAACGGTTCAAACAACCTTAGTGGTTGTTGCCATGGTAGTCGTTGCTGCGTTGATTTTGTGGGGCTTGGATACTTTGTTCTTTTGGTTAGTGGGTTGGCTTACAGGTCAGAGGGGTTAGCATGACAGAGGAAATCAAAAAACGTTGGTACGTGATTCATGCTTATTCTGGTTCTGAAAATTATGTTGTAAAAGCGTTGGGTGAGCGTATTCGTTTAAAACAAATGGAACATCGTTTTGGTGAAATCATTGTTCCTACCGAAGAAGTGGTAGAAATGAAAGCGGGGCAAAAAAGAAAAAGCGAACGTAAGTTTTTCCCAGGCTATGTTTTGGTACAAATGGAAATGGATAACGATACTTGGCACTTAGTGAAAAGTGTACCCAAAGTATTGGGATTTATCGGTGGAACAGCAGAAAAACCAGCGCCGATTACGGATAAAGAAGCGGCTGCTATCTTGCGTCGTGTTGAAGAAGGTGAAAGCAAGCCAAGACCGAAAGTGTTGTTTGAGCCGGGTGAAGTAGTTCGTGTTACTGATGGCCCCTTTGCTGATTTCAATGGCGTGGTGGAAGATGTGAATTACGAAAAAAACAGATTGCGTGTCTCTGTTTCTATTTTTGGTCGTGCAACACCAGTTGAACTAGAGTTTGGACAGGTAGAGAAAAGTTAGTTATATCGGCGTGAGTTCATTCATTCGCACCGATACTAGATAACTGATAATTTAAATCGGGGAGTTATTCCAATCTCGGAATAACGATGGAACCCACAGTGGAGAAGTAAAGTGGCAAAGAAAATTCAAGCTTATATTAAGCTTCAAGTAAAGGCCGGTGAGGCAAACCCCAGTCCGCCAGTTGGTCCTGCATTGGGTCAGCAGGGTGTCAACATCATGGAATTTTGTAAAGCGTTTAATGCAAGAACGCAAGGTATCGAAAAAGGAATGCCGACACCGGTTGTGATTACTGTGTATGTAGATCGTAGTTTTACATTTATTACTAAAACGCCCCCTGCATCTGTTTTATTGAGCAAAATGGTGTTGGGTGGAAAAAGTGGTAGTGCAACACCAAACACAGTAAAAGTGGGTAAGGCGACTCGTAAGCAATTAGAAGAAATTGCAAAAATTAAAGAACCTGATTTAACCGCTGCAGATTTAGAAGCGGCAGTTCGTACCATTGCGGGTACAGCGCGCAGCATGGGTATCGATGTTGAAGGAGTGCGCGAACGTGAGTAAATGTTCAAAAAAACAACGTGTGACGAGAGAAGGTTTGGTGCCTGGAAAACAATATTCGATTTTAGATGCGGTTGATCTTGTAAAAAAATGTGCAACTGCAAAATTTGATGAAAGTGTTGATATTGCGGTTGTATTGGGCATTGATGCAGGCAAATCAGATCAAGCAATTCGCGGCGCAACCTTGATGCCAAAGGGCACTGGAAAAAAAGTGATGGTGGCTGTCTTTGCGCAAGGTGATCAAGCTGAAAAGGCAGTCGCTGCGGGTGCTGATATCGTTGGCTTTGAAGATTTGGCTGAGAAAGTAAAATCAGGCCAATTCACTGCAGATGTTGTGATTGCAACACCGGATGCAATGCGTATTGTTGGTCAGTTGGGTCAGATTTTGGGACCGAAAGGCTTAATGCCAAATCCTAAAGTCGGTACTGTTTCGAATGATGCAGCTGCTGCAGTGAAAAATGCAAAAAGCGGTCAAGTTCGTTATCGTTCAGATAAAAACGGTATTGTGCATTGCTCAATTGGTAAAGTGAGTTTTGATCGCGATGCGATTAGACAGAATGTGGAAGCGTTGTTGGTGGATTTGAAAAAAGTAAAACCAGCAACAGCGAAGGGTATTTATCTCAAGAAAATTGTGGTGTCTTCGACAATGGGACCCGCAATGAATGTGGATATTGCTTCGTTGAATATTTAAAGATTTCGCGGCAAATTTGCCGTCGAAGACCGTAGGTATGCAGATGCATTTAATTTCCTACGTAGATGGTGTGCTGCAAAAATTATTTTTGCACTCATCGATGGGAGAATAAAAAATTTTTCGAAATTTTTTATTTATTTTAAAAATACGCAGTTGTTTTGTATCAGGGCTGATAACTGATAACTGATAACTGATAACTGATAACGGAAAACAACAATGGCTTTAAACTTAGAAAACAAGAAAGCGATTGTGGCAGGATTGATGGATGTTGCAGGAACTGCAATGTCTGCTGTTGCTGCTGATTATCGCGGTCTGACTGTCTCTGTGATGAATGCATTGCGAAAAAATGCGCGGAAATCAAGTGTTTCTGTCGGTGTTTATCGTAATACATTGGCGCGCAGAGCATTAAAAGATACGGAATTTTCCTGTCTCTCTGAAGTGCTGACGGGTCCGATTGTGTTGCTTTTTTCACAAGACGATCCAGGTGCGGCAGCTCGTGTTTTGCGAGACTTTGAATTCGCTGAATTGTTAACGGTGCGTGGTTTAGCGCTGGGTGGACAATTATTGCCTGCTGCTCAATTGAAAGCAGTGGCAAGCTTGCCAACTCGCGAAGAAGCTTTGACACAATTGGTTGCCGTTATGAAAGCGCCCATTACCAAATTGGTTCGCACGCTTAATGAGCCAATCGCTCAAGCAGTGCGTGTGTTTGGTGCAGTTGCAGATCAGAAGAAGGCGGCGTGAGCTATTCAGGAATCAGGGATCAGTTATCAGACACGGAAGTACTGATAACCGATAACCGATAACCGATAACAGGTAACAGATAACAGATAACAGATAACTTACACAAAGGTATACAACAATGACACAAGTAACTAAAGATCAAATTTTAGAAGCAGTAGCAAACATGAGCGTCATGGACGTTTGTGATTTGGTGAAAATGATGGAAGAAAAATTCGGTGTTTCTGCAGCAGCTGCGGTTGCTGTCGCGGGTTCTGCAGCGGCAGCAGCAGCTCCTGCTGAAGAAAAAACCGAATTCAACGTGGTGATGACTGGTTTCGGTGCAAACAAAATCGAAGTGATTAAAGTTATTCGCGCGGTGACTGGTTTGGGTTTGAAAGAAGCGAAAGACATGGTTGAAGCAGTTCCTGCGGTTGTGAAAGAAGGTATTGCAAAAGCAGAAGCGGAAGATGTCAAGAAAAAATTAACTGAAGCAGGTGCGACGGTTGAAGTAAAATAAGCGGGGGTGGGAGTGAGAGAAAATAGTAATATTTTCTCATGCTCCCACTTTCGTTTTCGCTCCCACTCCAAACTCCCACTGAATTTAAGAGGCGACTTCCGATATGACAAAGCATATTCACCATAATGATCGTTATACAGTAACTTCAGGATCGGAAAAAAGACGTGTCAGGTTGCGGTTAGGAAAGAGTCAATCCGAGGTAATGCAAACGCCTTATCTGCTCGGCATACAATTAAATTCATATGAACAATTTTTGCAGGCCTATATTCCCGCTGAAAAACGCGCTGATATTGGTTTGCATGCCGCGTTCAAATCAGTATTTCCCATTGAAAGTTATTCGGGTAACGCGCGACTTGAGTATGTGTCATACACGTTGGGCGAGCCGCTTTTTGATGTAAAAGAATGTAAATTGCGTGGATTAACGTTTGCAGGTCCACTCAAAGTAAAAATGCGTTTGGTTGTGTTTGACAGAGAAATTGCAAAAGATAATTCCGCCATCAAAGCCATCAAAGAACAAGAAGTTTACATGGGGGAGTTACCGCTGATGACGGAAACAGGAAGTCTCGTGATCAACGGCACAGAGCGCGTTGTGGTTTCTCAATTGCATCGTTCTCCGGGTGTTTTCTTTGAGCATGACAAAGGTAAAACACATTCATCTGGAAAATTATTATATTCTGCTCGCATTATCCCTTACCGTGGCTCATGGTTGGATTTTGAATTTGATCCGAAAGATTGTTTATTTGTACGTATCGATCGTCGTCGTAAATTACCTGCGACGGTTATTTTGCGCGCGTTGGGTTATCAGCCTGAAGCAATTTTAGAAATGTTTTATGAAACGAATTTATTTCGTTTTGAAAAAGACAGCATTATTTTAGAGTTAGTGCCAAGACGTTTACGTGGTGAATTGGCAGCGATGGATATTCGCGATGAAAAAGGCGAAGTGATTGTTGAAGCGGATCGTCGTATTTCTGCGCGCCATATTCGCCGTATCGAAAAAGCAGATATTAAAACATTAGAAGTCACTTCTGAATATTTAGTGGGTCGCGTGTTAGCAAAAGCGATTGTTGATCGCAAAACAGGTGAAGTGTTGTCAGAAGCGAATCAAGAAATCACATTGGAATTACTGGAAACATTACGCACAGCCGGTGTGACTGCGATTGATACATTATACATTAACGAAATTGAGCGTGGTGCTTATATTTCCGATACATTAAAATTAGATACAGCAACATCACAAATGGATGCATTGGTAGAAATTTATCGCATTATGCGTCCTGGTGAGCCACCCACAAAAGATTCAGCAGAAAGTTTATTTGAAAGTTTATTTTTCACAGCTGAGCGTTATGATTTGTCAGCAGTGGGTCGCATGAAATTTAATCGTCGCGTGGGCAGATCAGATTTAACGGGTTCTGGTACTTTGTCAAAAGAAGATATCGTTGATGTGCTACGTGTATTGGTGAATATTCGTGATGGCCAAGGCGATGTGGATGATATTGATCACTTAGGCAATCGCCGTGTTCGCAGCGTTGGTGAAATGACTGAAAATCAATTCCGCGTGGGATTGGTCAGGGTTGAGCGCGCTGTAAAAGATCGTTTAAGTTTGGCAGATGTGGATACCTTAATGCCACAAGATTTAGTGAATGCAAAACCAGTTGCTGCTGCAATTAAAGAATTTTTCGGTTCCAGCCAATTATCGCAATTCATGGATCAAAATAATCCGTTATCAGAAGTGACACACAAACGTCGTGTTTCGGCACTAGGACCTGGCGGTTTAACGCGTGAACGTGCCGGTTTTGAAGTGCGCGACGTGCACCCAACACACTATGGTCGTGTATGTCCGATTGAAACGCCTGAAGGTCCAAACATCGGTTTAATTAATTCATTGTCTGTTTACGCGCGCACAAACGAGTATGGATTTTTAGAAAGTCCGTATCGTCGCGTGGTTGATGGTCATGTGACCAATGACTTGGAATATTTATCAGCGATTGAAGAAGGTGATTTCTACATTGCGCAAGCTAGTACGACAGTGGATTCAAAAGGTCGTTTGATGGATGAATTGGTATCTTGTCGTCATAAAGGTGAATTCACATTAACGACTCCTGATCGCATCAATTTTATGGATGTGTCGCCACGTCAAATTGTGTCGGTGGCTGCATCACTGATTCCATTTTTGGAACATGATGATGCGAATCGTGCATTGATGGGATCCAACATGCAACGTCAAGCGGTGCCAACTATTCGTCCAGAAAAACCATTGGTGGGTACAGGCATGGAACGCTTGGTTGCAGTGGATTCGGGTGTGACAGTCGCTGCAAAACGTTCTGGTGTGATTGATGCGGTTGATGCCTCTCGTATCGTAGTGCGCGCTGATGAATCGACGTTAAATCCAGGTGAAGAAGTGGGCATTGATATTTATAATCTTACGAAATACACACGCTCGAACCAAAACACGTGCATTAACCAACGTCCGATCGTGAACGTTGGTGATGTCGTTCAAAAAGGTGATGTGTTGGCAGATGGTCCATCAACTGATCTGGGTGAATTGTCACTCGGACAAAATTTGATGGTCGCGTTCATGCCGTGGAATGGTTACAACTTTGAAGATTCGATTTTGATTTCTGAAAAATTAGTCGAAGAAGATCGTTTCACTTCTATTCATATTCAAGATCTCACGTGTATTTCACGTGATACAAAATTGGGACCAGAAGAAGTGACGGCCGATATTCCCAATGTCGGTGAAGGTGCATTATCGAAATTGGATGAATCAGGCATTGTTTACATTGGTGCTGAAGTTAATCCCGGCGATATTTTGGTGGGTAAGGTGACACCGAAAGGTGAAACACAA
The DNA here is from genome assembly GCA_001802455.1 of Gammaproteobacteria bacterium RIFCSPHIGHO2_12_FULL_39_24. GTDB lineage: Bacteria > Pseudomonadota > Gammaproteobacteria > Coxiellales > Coxiellaceae > 2-02-FULL-42-43. The sequence continues at coordinate 9,273 of MGXZ01000021.1, read as the reverse complement.
TTAACACCAGAAGAAAAATTATTGCGCGCTATCTTCGGTGAAAAAGCATCAGACGTAAAAGATTCTTCGTTGCGTGTACCACCCGGTGTTACGGGTACCGTCATCGATGTCCGTGTTTTTATTCGTGATGGTGTGAAAAAAGATGCTAGAGCATTGCAAGTGGAAGAAGATCAATTGGTGCAAGTGCAAAAAGATTTGGATGCCGAGTTACAAATTCGTGAAGCAGCTTTGTTTGATGGGTTGGAAAAATTATTATTGGGACAAGTTGTTGACGGTGGACCTGAAAAATTAAAAGCAGGTTCAAAAGTGACGGCGGATTATTTGCAATCATTATCGCGTGATAAATGGTTTGCGATTCGTGTGAGAGATGACAAAGCAAATCAACGTTTAGAAACAACGCATCAAAAATATAATTCATTACATGAAGAGCGTGATGAAAAATTAAAAGCAATGCGCATGAAGTTAGTTCAAGGTGATGATCTTGCTCCAGGCGTCATTAAAATTGTGAAAGTATATTTGGCAGTGAAACGTCGTATTCAGCCTGGCGATAAAATGGCGGGACGTCACGGTAACAAAGGGGTTATTTCAACCATCGTCCCAGTCGAGGATATGCCACATTTGGAAGATGGCACTCCTGTTGATATCGTATTAAACCCATTGGGTGTACCCTCTCGTATGAATGTGGGACAAGTTCTGGAAACTCATTTGGGATGGGCAGCAAAAGGCATGGGTCGTAAAATTGGTGAGTTGTTGCAAAAACAAGCATCGATGCACGCGCTTCGTGATTATCTCGCGAAATTATATCAACAAAGTTTCAGTCAAAAGCTCAATGTGGATGCATTGAGTGATGCGGAAGTGATGGAATTGGCGCGCAACTTGAAAGAGGGCGTACCTGTTGCGACACCGGTGTTTGATGGTGCGAGTGAAAAAGAAATCAGAAATTTACTGAAGATGGCTGATCTGCCTGAGTCAGGTCAAACTATTTTGTATGATGGTAGAACGGGTAGAAAATTCTCAAGACCGATCACCGTGGGTTACATGTACATGCTTAAATTGAATCACTTGGTTGATGATAAGATGCATGCACGTTCGACTGGTTCTTATAGTTTGGTAACGCAACAACCGTTGGGTGGTAAAGCGCAGTTTGGTGGCCAACGATTCGGAGAAATGGAAGTGTGGGCGCTGGAAGCCTATGGTGCCGCATATACCTTACAAGAAATGTTAACGGTTAAGTCCGACGACGTGAACGGACGTACCAGAATGTATAAAAACATTGTGGATGGTGATCATCGAATGGATGCGGGTATGCCAGAATCGTTTAATGTATTGGTAAAAGAAATACGTTCGTTGGCGATTGATATTGATTTGGAATCGGATTAGTTGTGAGTTTTTGAGAGGGAAAGAGGCTACGCTTAAATTTAAACGCAGCCTCAGAACGCACACGCACACGCACACGCACACTGAAATAAAGAGGGCACAACCTTGAACATCATGAATGCAACAAAAGATTTACTAAGACACGTTAAATCAAGACGCACAACTGAATTTGATGCATTGCGTATTAAATTGGCATCACCCGAAGAAATTCGTTCATGGTCGTTTGGTGAAGTGCGCAAACCAGAAACGATTAATTACCGTACGTTCAAACCAGAGCGTGATGGTTTGTTTTGCGCAAAAATATTTGGACCCGTAAAAGATTACGAATGCTTATGCGGTAAATATAAACGGTTAAAACATCGCGGTGTTGTCTGCGAAAAATGTGGTGTTGAAGTTACGCTTGCGAAAGTGCGTCGTGAACGCATGGGTCATATTGAATTATCGTGTCCCGTTGCGCATATCTGGTATTTAAAATCATTACCCTCTCGTATTGGTGTGATGTTAGATATGCCGTTGCGTGATATTGAACGCGTATTGTATTTCGAAACTTATATTGTAACTGATTCGGGTATGACTGATCTGACCGTCGGTCAGCTGTTATCAGAAGAAGCGTATTTGGATGCGTTAGAAGAATATGGTGATGATTTTGAAGCGATGATGGGTGCTGAAGCGATTAAAAAATTATTGCAGCGAATTGATCTTGATGCACAACTCACTGAATTGCGTGCAGAGTTGCCAAAAACAACTTCTGAAACAAAAATTAAAAAAATCACAAAACGATTAAAAGTATTAGCGGCATTCAAAGCATCTGGCAATCGTCCTGAATGGATGGTTATGTCGGTTTTGCCGGTTTTACCCGCTGATTTACGTCCATTGGTGCCATTAGATGGTGGCCGTTTTGCTACATCTGATTTGAATGATTTATATCGTCGCGTGATCAATCGTAATAATCGTTTGAAACGTTTGTTAGAGTTGAATGCACCTGACATTATCGTTCGAAATGAAAAACGAATGTTGCAAGAGGCAGTCGATGCGTTATTGGATAACGGCCGTCGTGGTCGTGCTATTTTGGGATCCAACAAACGTCCGTTGAAATCTCTTGCGGATATGATCAAAGGTAAATCGGGTCGCTTCCGTCAAAATTTGTTGGGTAAGCGCGTCGACTACTCAGGTCGTTCTGTGATCGTGGTTGGTCCGAATTTGAAATTGCATCAATGCGGTCTGCCGAAAAAAATGGCGCTAGAATTATTTAAGCCTTTTATTTATAGCAAGTTGCAACAGCGTGATTTGAGCGCAACCATTAAAGCGGCGAAAAAAATGGTTGAAATGGAAGTGCCAGAAGTGTGGGACGTGTTGGAAGAAGTGATTCGCGAACATCCCGTATTATTAAATCGTGCGCCAACGTTGCACCGATTGGGTATTCAAGCTTTTGAGCCGATTTTGGTGGAAGGTAAAGCGATTCAATTGCACCCATTAGTTTGTACTGCATACAACGCGGACTTCGACGGTGACCAAATGGCGGTACACGTTCCATTAACATTGGAAGCACAGCTCGAAGCGCGTTCGTTGATGATGTCGACGAATAACGTATTGCATCCGGCGAATGGTGATCCTGTGATCGTGCCAACACAAGACGTTGTCTTGGGTTTGTATTACATGACGCGTGATTGTGTGAATGCGAAAGGCGAAGGCATGATTTTTTCAGATGTAGACGAAGTAATTCGCGCTTACGAAGGGGGTCACGTGGATTTGCAAGCGCGCGTGAAGGCTCGCATTCAAGAAGTCAAATTAGACCTGAAAACACGTGAAAAAACGCAACATACCATTACAGTTGAAACTACGGTGGGACGTTTATTGTTGTGGCGTATTGTGCCCAATGGATTATTATTTGAATTAATTAATCGCGCGATGACGAAAAAAGCCGTTACCAAATTACTCGATGTGAGTTATCGCAATTTGGGTTTGAAAGAAACCGTTATTTTTGCGGATCAATTGATGTATACCGGTTTCCGTTACGCAACCTACTCGGGTATTTCGATTGGTATTGATGATTTGGTTGTTCCAGAAAGCAAAGAGCGTTTGATTGGCGAAGCAGAAGATGAAGTACGTGAAATTGAAAAACAATTTGCATCGGGCTTGGTAACACAAGGTGAACGCTTTAACAAAGTCATTGATATCTGGTCGCATGCGAATGATCAAGTTGCTAAAGCCATGATGGATAAATTGGCAACAGAAATGGTAATTGATGCAAAAGGAAATCAAGTTCAGCAAACCTCATTCAACTCAATTTACATGATGTCGGATTCAGGTGCGCGGGGTTCTGCAGCACAAATTCGTCAATTATCCGGTATGCGGGGTTTGATGTCGAAACCAGACGGCACCATCATGGAAACGCCTATTACGGCGAACTTCCGTGAAGGATTGAGTGTATTGCAATACTTCATTTCGACTCATGGTGCGCGTAAAGGGTTGGCGGATACCGCGTTGAAAACAGCGAATTCCGGTTATTTGACGCGTCGTTTGGTAGATGTGGCGCAAGATTTGGTCATCACTGAAAATGATTGCGGCACCACCAACGGCATCGAAATGAAACCCCATATTGAAGGGGGTGATATCGTTGAGCCGTTAAAAGAACGTGTGTTGGGTCGCGTGGTGATTGAGTCTGTTATTGATCCCAGAACTGGTGAAGTGTTATTTGCGGAAAATACGTTGCTTGATGAAGCGGCAGTAGAAATTTTAGAAAAACATAGTATTGATCGCGTCATGGTTCGTTCAGCTATTATGTGTGAGTTGACGCAAGGTGTTTGCGCACTGTGTTACGGTCGTGATTTGGCGCGTGGGCATTTGGTCAATGTGGGTGAAGCGGTGGGTGTCGTTGCGGCACAATCCATCGGGGAACCAGGTACACAGTTAACCATGCGTACTTTCCACATCGGAGGTGCGGCATCACGTTCAACAGCAGCCAGCAACGTTCAAGTGAAAGCAGACGGTATCGTGCGTTTGAATAACATGAAGACAGTAAAAAATGCGGCTGGTAATCTGGTGACGGTGTCTCGTTCAGGTGAAATAGTTGTTTATGATGAGCAACTTGGCATTGAACGTGAACAATATAAATTGCCATACGGTGCTGTTTTATCAGTTGCAGATGAAGGTCATGTGAAAGCAGGCCAAGTGGTGGCAACGTGGGATCCCCATACTCATCCCATTATCACTGAAGTGGCTGGTAAGTTGCGCTTTGTTGATTTAGTCGATGGTGTGACCATGAGACGTCAAACAGATGAATTGACGGGTTTGAGTAGTATTGTGGTGACAGGTTCAAAACAGCGTGGCCCAGGCGGTCGTGAAATGCGCGCGATGGTTAAATTGGTCGACAAAAAAGGCGACGATATCACATTGGCGGGTGGAAAAGTGCCTGCGCAATATTATTTGCCTGAAGGAACTTTTATTGCAAAAGAAGATGGTGCTGATGTAGCGATTGGTGATGTCATTGCGCGTATTCCGCAAGAAACATCGAAAACCCGAGATATTACGGGTGGTTTGCCTCGCGTGGCTGATTTGTTTGAAGCGCGCAAACCAAAAGATGCGGCGATTTTGGCAGAAATCTCAGGCATCGTGAGCTTTGGTAAAGAAACCAAAGACAAAGGTCGTTTGGTGATTACAGCGCCAGATGGAAATACTTTCGAAGCGTTAATTCCAAAGTGGCGTCGCGTGAATGTGTTTGAAGGTGAATCTGTGGTGCGTGGTGAAGTGATTGCCGACGGTCCAGTGGATCCACATGACATTTTGCGTTTATTGGGTGTGAGCGCACTGGCGAACTACATTGTCAATGAGGTGCAAGATGTTTATCGTTTGCAAGGTGTGCACATCAACGATAAACATATTGAAGTCATTATTCGTCAAATGCTGCGAAAAGTGATGATCTTGGAATCAAATGACGCGAACTTCTTGAAAGGTGAACAACTCGAATATACTGAATTGCGCACGGTGAATGCAAAAGTGGAAAAAGCCGGTGGTCTTCGTGCAACTTACCAACCTTTATTGTTGGGTATCACGAAAGCGTCGCTGGCAACTGAATCGTTCATTTCAGCAGCGTCATTTCAAGAAACAACGCGTGTGTTGACAGGGGCGTCGGTTGCTGGAAAACGCGATGATTTGCGCGGATTGAAAGAAAACGTGATCGTGGGTCGTTTGATTCCGGCAGGTACGGGTTTTGCACATCATGCTAAGCGTCGTCAACAAGCGGCAGCTTTGTTGGTAGAAGAAGCGCAGCCTGTTGTTAAAGAAGTGACAGCGATTGATGTTGAACAAGCGTTGAGTGAAGCGCTGAAATCATCTTCAGGAGAAGGAAAGGCGACGGAATAGAAGTAGATATTCCGTGCCTTTTTTATTGATTAAAAGCAAATCTAGTTATATTTGATTTAATTGCAAAATTTCTGAAGAAGTTTGTTGACATAACTAGCCACCTTTCTTTAGAATTCCCGATCCGTTTGATTGAATTGTCAAATTTTTCCCCATTGACGGAAAAATAATAATTTTTACTTGAGATACATTATGGCCAGAATTAATCAGCTTGTGAGAAAACCGCGTATTTCGCGAATTAAAAAAACAAATGTGCCTGCATTGGCTGGCAGTCCTCAGCGTCGCGGTGTTTGCACGCGTGTGTACACCATTACTCCTAAAAAACCAAACTCAGCGTTGCGTAAAGTAGCGCGTGTGAAAGTAACTAATGGTGCTGAAGTGACAGCATACATCGGTGGTGAAGGTCATAATTTACAAGAACACTCGGTTGTACTGATTCGCGGTGGTCGTGTAAAGGATTTGCCAGGTGTGCGTTATCACGTCGTTCGCGGTAGTTTGGATATCGCTGGCGTTACAGGTCGTAAGCGTGGTCGTTCGAAATATGGCGCGAAGAGACCCAAAGAATAAGGCACGAGCGAAGCGAGTAAATAAACACTAATCAGAACCGCGCGTGAAGCGAAACGTAAGTTGAGCGTAAACAAGCTGGTTTTGCAGAGAAATAATAAAAAGTTTGAGAGAAACTGGAGACATTGACAATGGCAAGACGTAAAGCTGCCCCAAAACGAGAAATTTTACCGGACCCACTTTTTAAAAGTATTTTGCTGGCTAAATTCATTAATTCCGTTATGCGTGGCGGAAAAAAATCCGTTGCGGAAAATGCGGTTTATGGTGCGTTGGATCATGTTATTAAACAATTAAAAAACTCAAATAAATTGGCAGCGATTGCAGATCATCGTGATGAAGAAGACGGTGGTGAAGGTGGTGTTGCGTTGAAACCATCAGGTGATATTCGCGCAGATGAAGCATCACGCATCGCAGCAATTGGCGCATTCAAAACAGCATTAGAAAATATTACTCCGCAAGTTGAAGTAAAGTCACGTCGCGTGGGTGGTTCAACTTATCAGGTTCCTGTTGAAATTCGGGCGGTTCGTCGGTCAACGTTAGCAATGCGCTGGTTGGTTGAATTTGCCAATAAACGTAACGAAAAAACCATGGTAGTTCGTTTGGCGAATGAAATCATGGATGCCATCGAAAATCGTGGCGGTGCAGTGAAAAAACGCGAAGATGTTCATCGCATGGCTAAAGCAAACCAAGCATTCGCACATTATCGGTGGTAATTTTTTATGTCAGTGAGAGCAACCCCACTAAAATTAACGCGTAATATCGGCATCATGGCGCATATTGACGCGGGTAAAACAACCACTACTGAACGCGTGCTGTATTACACGGGTAAATCCCACAAGATGGGCGAAGTGCACGAAGGTAGTGCCGTCATGGATTGGATGGAACAAGAACAAGAGCGTGGTATCACGATTACTTCAGCGGCAACCACTTGCTATTGGCAAGGAATGGACAAACAATTTCCAAAACATCGCATTAATATTATTGATACTCCTGGACACGTAGACTTCACGATTGAAGTAGAGCGTTCGTTGCGTGTGTTGGATGGCGCGGTCGGCGTGTTTTGTTCTGTTGGCGGTGTTGAGCCACAAAGTGAAACCGTTTGGCGTCAAGCTAATAAATATGGTGTTCCACGTCTGGCGTTCGTTAATAAAATGGATCGTGCGGGGGCGAATTTCTTGCGTGTTGTCGGACAAATTGAAAATCGTTTACGCGCGCGTCCCGTTCCCATGCAATTACCGATTGGCGCAGAAGAAAATTTTGAGGGTGTTGTTGATTTGGTTCGCATGAAAGCAATTTATTGGAATGAAGCTGATTCTGGCATGACTTATGAAGCAAAAGAAATTCCAGAAAATATGCTGAAAGATTGTAAAATGTGGCGCGAAAAAATGATTGAAGCGGCCGCAGAATCGGACGACATACTGATGGAAAAATATCTTGAATCATCCGAATTATCCGTTGAAGAAATTAAAAAAGGTATTCGTGCTCGTACATTGAAAAATGAAATCGTGCCCGTGTTGTGTGGTTCTGCCTTTAAAAATAAAGGTGTTCAAGCAATGCTGGATGCGGTGATTGAATATCTGCCATCACCGTTTGATGTTCCTGCTGTAAAAGGCGAGGACGAACGTGGTGGTGCTGATACGCGTGCTGTTGATGATAATGCGCCTTTTTCAGCATTGGCATTTAAAATCATGACTGATCCTTTTGTTGGAACACTAACTTTTGTTCGCGTTTACTCTGGCCAAGCAAAATCAGGTGATTCTGTTTACAACTCAGTAAAAGGTAAAAAAGAGCGTATTGGCCGCATTTTGCAAATGCATGCAAATACACGTGAAGAAATAAAAGAAATTTTTACGGGTGATATCGTAGCGCTTGTGGGTATGAAAAATGTAACAACCGGTGACACGCTTTGTGACGAAGATAAAGTAATTACATTAGAAAGGATGGAATTTCCGGAGCCTGTGATTTCTGTTGCCGTTGAACCAAAAACAAAAGCGGATCAAGAAAAAATGGGTATTGCGTTAGGAAAATTAGCGCAAGAAGATCCTTCGTTTCGTGTTCACACAGATGAAGAAACTGCTCAGACGATTATTTCTGGAATGGGTGAATTGCATCTAGAAATTATTGTTGATCGCATGATGCGTGAATTTAAAGTCGAAGCAAATGTCGGTAAACCACAAGTGGCTTATCGTGAAACCATTAAAAAACAAGTGGAACACGAAGGAAAATACATTCGTCAAACGGGTGGTCGTGGTCAATACGGCCACGTTTGGTTGCGTATCGAACCCAATGAATTAGGAAAAGGCTTTGAGTTTGCCAATGAAATTGTGGGTGGTGTCATTCCAAGAGAATACATTCCTGCGGTTGAAAAAGGAGTAAAAGAACAAATGGAAAACGGCGTGATCGCAGGTTACCCCGTTGTCGATGTTAAAGTGGCGTTATTTGATGGTTCTTATCACGATGTTGATTCCAGCGAAATGGCATTTAAAATTGCCGGTTCCATGTGTTTCAAAGAAGCAGCGCGTAAAGCTGGCGCTGTTTTACTTGAACCCATCATGAAAGTAGAAGTGGTGACACCTGAAGATTACATGGGCGATGTTGTGGGTGATTTAAATCGCCGTCGCGGCATGATTCAAGGGATGGACGAAGGTCCCGCAGGTAAGATTGTCGATGCGCATGTGCCATTAGCAGAAATGTTTGGTTATGCGACTGATTTGCGTTCAATGAGTCAAGGTCGTGCAACTTACACAATGGAATTTTTGAGATACGCTGAAGCGCCAACCAGTATTGCAGAAGCAATTATAAAAAAGAACACGAGCGAAGCGAGTAGATAAACATTATTCAGAAGCTCGCCCGGAAGGGTGAGCGCGTGAGCGAAGCGAACAATAAAGGGGAAAAACCATGTCAAAAGAAAAATTCATCAGAGATAAAGAACACGTGAACGTAGGAACCATTGGCCACGTTGATCATGGTAAG
>MGXZ01000020.1 GCA_001802455.1 Gammaproteobacteria bacterium RIFCSPHIGHO2_12_FULL_39_24 | reverse complement strand
AGAGATAACTCAGCAGGAGCAGGTAATTCGAGTCTTGCATTTCGCAGATAAAAACAAAAAGTTTTCACGCCATTCAAAAATGGCCAAAGTCCAGTTTAAATAATGTACAATATGACAACAGGCTCTAATAAAAATTCCAAAAATTAAAGAGAGAAATCGCGTTATTTATGGTAGAATTTGTCTCTGTTTAACGCGTTATAATCTCAAATGCGAATTGAGCGCTGACTTGAAGAAGCGAGTGGGTGTAAAGAAATCAGCGCTTAATTCGCATTCAACAAACTGAAGCAATTTTATGCCAACCAATCAAACGCCTGCTTACGATTCCAGTTCCATTAAAATCCTCAAAGGTCTCGACGCAGTTCGAAAGCGTCCGGGCATGTATATTGGCGACACTGACGACGGGTCTGGATTGCATCACATGGTATTTGAGGTGGTTGATAATGCGATTGACGAAGCGCTGGCAGGATATTGCAACAACATTATCGTCAGTATTCACAATGATGGCTCTGTTTCCGTTAGTGATAATGGCCGAGGAATTCCAACCGATATTCATCCAGAAGAAGGGCGTTCAGCAGCTGAAGTGATTATGACGATTCTGCACGCTGGCGGTAAGTTTGATAATAATAGCTATAAAGTTTCGGGTGGATTGCACGGTGTTGGTGTTTCCGTGGTAAATGCGCTTTCAAAAGAGCTTATATTAACTATTAACAAAAACGGGCACACTTATCAACAACATTACAAAATGGGTGAACCACAATATCCGCTCAAGTTGATTGGAGATACAACAAAAACAGGCACTATAGTGCAATTTACGCCAAGTGAGAAAATATTCTCCGATGTTGTGTTTCACTACGATATCTTGGCAAGCCGACTCCGCGAACTATCATTCTTGAATTCGGGTGTCAAAATCACACTTAAAGAAGAAGCAACAGGCAAAGAAGATATTTTTCAATATGAAGGTGGAATCAAAGCCTTTGTTGAACATTTAAATCGCAACAAAATGCCCATTCATCCTGATGTCGTTTATTTCTCGCAAGAAAAAGAAGGGACCACTGTCGAAGCGGCATTGCAATGGAATGATGGTTTTCAAGAAACCATTTTTTGTTTTACCAATAATATTCCACAAAAAGATGGTGGCACACACTTAGCTGGTATGCGCGCAGCGCTCACACGCACCATTAATAATTATCTTGATTCATCAGGCATCGCCAAAAAAGCAAAAGTAGAAACAACGGGTGATGATGCGCGTGAAGGATTAACGGCGGTTTTATCAGTAAAAGTGCCTGATCCAAAATTTTCATCACAAACGAAAGATAAATTAGTGTCATCGAATGTAAAACCAATTGTTGAAAATGCAGTGAGCGAATATTTGAATAATTTTTTATTGGAAAATCCAACGCAAGCGAAAACAATCGCATCAAAAATTGTGGATGCCGCGCGCGCGCGCGAAGCAGCACGAAAAGCGCGTGATTTAACGCGTCGAAAAGGTATTTTAGATGTTGCGGGTTTGCCGGGAAAATTAGCCGATTGTCAGGAACGTGATCCCGCGCTGTGTGAATTATATTTAGTCGAAGGAGATTCCGCAGGTGGTTCTGCAAAACAAGCGCGTGATCGCAAAAATCAAGCAATTTTGCCGCTCAAAGGTAAAATTTTAAATGTGGAAAAAGCACGATTTGATAAAATGCTGGCATCGCAAGAAGTGGCAACATTAATTACCGCGCTGGGTTGCGGCATTGGTCGCGAAGAATATGATCCTAATAAATTGCGTTATCACCACATCATCATCATGACCGACGCTGATGTCGATGGATCACATATTCGCACATTATTACTAACGTTTTTCTATCGCCAAATGCCCGAATTAATTCAGCGTGGCCATATTTATATTGCGCAACCACCATTATATAAAATCAAAAAAGGAAAGCAGGAGGTGTATGCAAAAGATGAGGAAGCATTGCATCACTATATTCTGCAATTAGCGCTGGAAAATGCAAAATTAATTCCGAGCGAACAAGCGCCTGCGATTTCGTCTGACGCACTCGCATCGCTTGCAACCGATTTTTATCACGCGCAACACGCCATTAACCGTCTTGCGATTCATTATCCCAAATTTATTTTACAACAATTGAAATCACTCAACTTAATTGATCTTGCAGAATTAAAAGAAGAAGCCACTGTCACAACATGGGCAAAAACACTGAATGACGCATTGAATAAAAACACCGAGGAAATCAATGCAAAATACGTTGTCATCGCAAAACAAAATCCCGATACGCAATTATTTTATCCAGTTGTAATTGAAACAAAGCATGGTATTGCAACTGAAATTGAACTAGATGAAGATTTTTTCCGTTGTCAGGATTATCTCTCCATTGCGCGCTGGAACAAAATGATTAGTGGATTTTTGGAAAATGGCGCTCGCATTGTGCGAGGTGAATTTTCAAAAAATATTTCGGAATTTGATCAAGCGTACGATTGGTTGCTCGCACAAGGTAAAAAAGGTTTGGTGATTTCTCGCTACAAAGGCCTGGGCGAAATGAATCCAGAACAATTATGGGAAACCACCATGGATCCTGCCTCTCGTCGTTTGCTGAAGGTGAAAATTGAAGATGCGGTGCAAGCAGATCAAATGTTCACAACGTTGATGGGCGATCAGGTCGATCCGCGTCGTGAATTTATCGAGAAAAATGCATTGTCAGCGTCGAATATTGATGCATAGAAACACATCTGAACTCCGCATCATCGCAGGCCAATTTCGCAGCCGAAAAATACTGTTTTCAGAAGAAGCGGGTTTACGTCCAACGCACAACCGCATTCGCGAAACCGTATTTAATTGGTTAACACCCATCATTGAAAACAGTGTGTGCTTAGATGCGTTTGCTGGCAGCGGCGCAATGGGTTTTGAAGCATTATCACGCGGCGCAAAACACGTGACATTTTGTGATATTTCAAAAACTGTGATTGATACGCTACAAGAAAATGCAGCCACTTTAAAAATAAAAAATGCGAATTTTTTATTGTGTAATTTTTTGCAAGAAAATAAAATGCAGAAAAAATTTGATATCATATTTTTAGATCCGCCATTTGAAAAAAATATATTATTAACAGCCTGTGCGTTATTAGAAATAAAAAATTTATTAAATCCGCACGCGCAAATTTATTTGGAATTTAAAAAAGACAGTGTTGATCTTTCTCAACTTCCAAAAAATTGGGTCGTGAAAAAACATAACCATACACGGACGATTGAGTATGGGTTGTATGAACGATCCTAATTATAGGTAAAACAAACATGTTCCAGTTTCTAAAATCCACCTCTGAACCCAGTTGGTTCGGGCGACTCGCCGACGGATTAAAACGCACCCGAAAAAATTTTTCAGATAGATTGGCTAACTTAATTCTCGGCAAAAAAACCATTGATGCGGAATTGCTTGAATCACTTGAAACGATTTTATTGTCGGCCGATATCGGCATTGAATCGACAAATTATTTATTAAAGAAAATGACTGAAAAAGTGGATCGCAAACAATTATCCGATCCTACTGCATTAATCGCTTCACTCAAAGCAGAAATGATTGATCTATTGAAACCATATGAAGCGCCGCTGATCATCAATCAAAAACCATTTGTGATTTTGATGGTCGGCATGAATGGTGCGGGAAAAACAACCAGTATTGCAAAACTCGCGCATTATTATAAAACTCAGGGAAAAACAGTGATGCTCGCAGCAGGGGATACGTTTCGTGCTGCCGCTATTGATCAATTACAGGTGTGGGGCGAACGCAATCATGTCACAGTGATTGCGCAACAACCAGGTGCTGATAGCGCTTCAGTCATTTACGATGCACTGCAATCAGCAATCGCAAAAAATTACGATATTTTAATTGCCGATACTGCAGGACGGCTGCATACCCAATCACATTTAATGAGTGAATTGAAAAAAATAAAACGGGTGATGCAAAAAATGGATGTGAATTATCCGCATGAAACCATGTTGATTGTAGATGCGGGTATTGGACAAAACGCATTAATACAAGCGAAAGAATTTCATGACGCCATTGGATTAAATGGTATCAGTGTGACAAAATTAGATGGGACTGCGCGCGGTGGAATGGTTTTTGCGATTACACAAAAAACACAATTACCGATTCGCTTTATTGGTGTGGGTGAACAACTGGATGATTTGAAACCGTTTGTGGCACACGATTTTGTTGAGGCGTTGTTTGGTGAATGAGCAATTACGGATAGCTTAAATATGATCGAATTTAATAACGTTGCAAAAGAATACAGCGGACACACCGCATTATCCAATGTGTCGTTTTCAATTAAATCGAGCGAGATGGTTTTTTTAACGGGACATTCTGGCGCTGGAAAATCCACCGTGTTGAAACTTGCAATGCAAATTGAATCTCCAACGCGCGGACAAATTCAAGTCAATCAACATAATTTATCACGCTTATCAAAAAAACAAATTCCATCACTGCGTCGTCGCATTGGTATGATTTATCAAAATCCGCAATTGATTAACACGCGAACGGTGTTTGACAATATTGCGTTGCCACTGGAAATTCAGGGTTATCGTACGCGTGAAATGCGTCGTCGTGTGCATGCAGCACTCGACAAAGTGGGATTATTATCCAAAGAAAAATATTATCCAGATGCATTATCATGCGGAGAACAGCAGCGCATTGGGATTGCACGCGCGGTAGTCAATAAACCGGATATTTTATTAGCGGATGAGCCAACCGGAAATTTAGATCCGCAGTTGTCGATAGAAATTTTACGATTGTTTGAAGCATTTCACGCAGTCGGTGTTACGGTATTAATTGCAACACATGATTTATCGCTCATCGCGCAAATGCCTTATCGCATGATCACGTTACACAATGGTACCACTCAGCAGGACAGGTTGTGATAAACAAAACAAATCATATTCACGATGGTTTTTCTCGCTGGTTAATATCACATTGGCGTGCAATTCGTTTCGCATTCATTGAACTCACGAGAGCACCTGTTTCTAACTTTATTGTAATTAGTGTGATTGGTATCGCTATTGCATTACCGATGGGTTTTTATGTGTTGTTGGAAAATTTGCAATATGTGGATCATCAGTGGAACACGAGTTCGCCGACAATTTCATTATTTCTGAAAACCGATATCGCGCAAACACAAGTCGATGCGCTCATGCAACAGTTGCAAAATAATCCGCATATTGCGCAAGTAAAATATATTTCGCCTGAGCAAGGTCTGGCTGAATTTCAACAAAATGCTTCGTTTGGTAGTGTCGTCAAATTATTTCAGAAAAATCCAATTCCAGGTGTCATTACTATTTTGCCCGCGAAAAATGATCGCGATCCTGCTGCCACTAACACATTATTTTCAGCGCTAAAAATATTACCGGGAGTTGATATCGCCCAACTCGATATGAACTGGGTGACGCGTTTGTACGATATTATCTTAGTCGGGAAAAAAATAACAAAAGCATTATCACTGTTATTTGGCTTTAGTGTGGTATTAATTATTGGTCACGCATTACGTTCATCACTTGCTGCGCACACCAAAGAAATTTTAGTGATGAAATTAATGGGAGCAACACATGCTTACATTCGACGTCCGTTATTGTATCGTGGCACGCTATATGGTTTTTTAGGTGGAACGGTTGCGTGGATGTTTATCACAATTTTTCTCGCACAAATTCAGCCGCCCATTTCACAATTAGCGCAAACGTATCACACACCTTTTCATCTTCACACTATTTCAATTTCAATTGGGTTATTACTTTTATTGGTTTCTGCGTTGCTGGGATTTTTCAGTGCGTGGATTATCAGCACACAATTTTTAAATCAACCCGAGCAAATGGATTGAGTTGCCGACTTTAAATCACTTATGCTAGAATCCGCAGCATGAAAAATAATACAGCGTTATTCGCAACAGCAGGCGCGTTATCCGTTGGTAGTTTAGGCGCTTATATTCACTGGGTTAACCAAATCCCTTTACTCACCGAAACGGAAGAACAAGCGCTGGCGACTCGTCTACAAGAGCATAACGATTTGGCAGCAGCTCGTCAGCTCGTTTTATCGCACCTGCGTTTTGTGGTGAAAATTGCTCGAACGTACGCCGGTTATGGTTTACAACAAGCGGATTTAATCCAAGAAGGTAATATTGGTTTGATGAAAGCCGTCAAACGATTTAACCCCAAAGTGGGTGTGCGATTGGTGTCGTTTGCCGTGCATTGGATTCGTTCGGAAATGCATGAGTTTATTATTCGCAATTGGCGCATTGTAAAAATTGCAACAACGAAAGCGCAACGTAAATTGTTTTTTAATCTGCGAAAAGCGGCAAAAAAACGAGATTGGTTTAGTAATGAAGAAGTTGCGGTGGTTGCGGAAGCATTAAATGTATCGCATCACGATGTGCGTCAAATGGAAATGCGTTTGAATAATCATGATCAATCACTGGAATTTTCTTCTGATAGCGGTGAAGAGGATCACGCTTGGCAAGCACCGATCAATTATCTTGAAGATCAAAGCGCTAGTCCTGAAAATGCGCTAGCTTCAACTGAGTTGGAAACACAACAAAGCACGCAACTACATAAAGCCATCGCGGCATTAGATAAGCGCAGTCAAATCATCATTCAGCGACGCTGGTTGAATGAGGAAAAATCCACCCTTGAAGAGTTGTCTGAAATGTTCACCATCTCCATCGAGCGCGTTCGTCAGATCGAAAAAAACGCAATGAATAGAATACGGTCTTTTATTTCTGTATAAATTCTGTTGCTACCGTATAAAATTTGTATTAATATCTTACTTCTAAGAAACTGGTCAATATAATGTCTTTAAAATTAATTTTGGAGAAAGTTACATGCCTTTACCTGTACAACTGAATTTACAACCAGGTGTTGCTTGGCTTGTTGGGATTACACTTAACAATGGTACAAATAGCACAAACACATCGGCGCCAATACCATCAGATGATACAAAAGAGCCAAAACCGCGGGATCTGACTCGTGATGGTCTTCTATGTATCACGGCCATTACAGTTTCTATCTTTGCAATTGGTTGTGTTGGTTACAAAAACCGAAATGTTATTGCTGAAAAAATAACTGGTTTTTATAACAGAACGTTCCGTCAGGCAACGCCAGCTGAACAACAGCTGCTTAATGCTAATAATGCTAATAGAGATGATAATAATAGTAATGCTTCATCAACAGTAGTCGACTTTGATGATACAACAAAAAGGTTTCCTATCGTGAGCACAACAGCAACACCAACACCAACACCACCGCCATCACCAAGATAATAATTGATATCTAACGCTCAATGGATATCCGCCGATGTTTTCTGATCGGCGGATAATCTCATTCTCACCACTTTTTCCCCAAACAACCAACCGAAATCACTTATTCTTATCCACAAAAGTACGCACTACAACTATTTGATTTTTATAAAAATATAAGTTTTATCCACATATTAACAACTACTATTACTGATTGATTAAAAATGAGATTTAGCGTTCAACACACTAAATAAAGTGAGACATAGTTTGCGCCAGTGTAACAGTACGGAACCGCGAGCATAGCGAGCGGATGTGAGTAATGATTTTCTGCTCCGCTTATTTAGTGCTTCGCACTCATGCGCGGTTCTTTATTAATTCACTTACGCATACCAAAAAAACATCGATTACTCATTTGGAACACACATTAATTGCAGTTCATAAATGAAATCGTTATAGTTACCCATCTTGATTTTGATAAAAGGACTAAAACTCATGAAAAAAATAATCCGCATTTTATTACTTTCTACTGTTATTGCTGGCGTTAGCAATCTTGTGTGTGCTGCTGATGCAGTAACGGTAACAACAACACCGGTTGCTGCTAGCACAACAACCACAGCAGCATCAACCACTGATGCGTCGACATTAACTCCCGACAACGTGCGCGCGTTTACACCTGATCAAGTGACGCAATTACAAAAAATCATTCATGATTATTTAGTAGCCAATCCACAAGTATTAGTCGAAGCATCACAAACATTGCAAGCAGAACAAGAAAAGAAAATGCAAACCGCTGCGATGACAGCAATAGCACAAAATAAAACAGCCTTATTTGATGACACACAATCACCCAGCATCGGCAGCAAAGAAGCGCCCGTGACAATAGTTGAATTTTTTGATTATCAATGCGGTCATTGTCGCGCAATGCAACCCACGATTGAAAAATTAGTAAAAGAAGATAAAAACATTCATGTGATTTTCAAAGAACTGCCTATTTTTGGCGGCGTATCGGATTTTGCTGCAAAAGTAGCATTGGCTGCTGCAAAATCGAATCAAGCAAAATATTATGGATTACATCAAGCGTTACTAACCAGCAGCAATCCGCTCACACAGGACAGTATTTTAGCGATGGTGAAAAAATCGGGTTTTGATGTGGCAATCGTTAAAAAAGATATGGCATCACCTGATATTCAAAAACAATTGAAAGCGAATTTTCAATTAGCGCAAAATTTAAAAATCATGGGAACGCCTACTTTTGTGATTGGCAATAAAGCACAAACAAAATTTGCTTATATTCCAGGCGCAACAACATTGAAAGATTTACAAGATCAACTTAAATCGGTTCAATAACAATTATTGATGCGTGAGTGTGGAAATTAATTCACACTCACCTCAATCACAAAAATGTTATGCAACATCAAAAAAAATCACTCACTTTTCAAGAAATTATTTTAACACTGCAACAATTTTGGAGTGAGCAAGGTTGTGTGATTTTGCAGCCGCTTGATTTAGAAGTGGGTGCGGGCACATTTCATCCGAATACTTTTTTGCGTGCAATTGGTCCTGAACCATGGAACACCGCATTTGTGCAACCATCGCGTCGTCCAACCGATGGTCGTTATGGTGAAAATCCCAATCGTGTGCAACACTTCTATCAATTTCAAGTGATGTTAAAGCCGTCACCCAATAACATTCAGACACTTTATTTAGATTCATTACGTGTTTTAGGAATTGATCCGTTGTTGCACGACATTCGCTTTGTCGAAGATAATTGGGAATCACCATCATTGGGCGCGTGGGGATTGGGTTGGGAAGTGTGGCAAGATGGAATGGAAATCACGCAATTTACTTATTTCCAGCAAGTGGGTGGTTTGCCGTGCAATCCAGTGACGGGTGAAATCACGTATGGACTTGAACGTCTCGCGATGTTCTTACAAAGCAAAGATAGTATTTTTGATTTAGTGTGGACTGAAGGTCCACAAGGTGTTGTCACGTATGGAAATGTTTTTCATCAAAATGAAGTAGAAATGTCTGCGTATAATTTTGAACATGCTGACACCAAAAAACTATTTGAATTATTTGATTATTACGAAAAAGAGGTAGCTCGCTTAATTGAATTGCAATTGCCCTTGGTTGCTTATGAAATGACATTGAAAGCATCGCACACCTTTAATTTACTGGATGCACGACAAGCTATTTCAGTTTCAGAACGACAACGCTTTATTTTGCGCGTGCGTAAATTAAGTTTCGGTGTGGCGAATGCGTATTATGCGGCGCGGGAAAAATTAGGGTTTCCGTTATATAAGGTGGGGTGATGCTTCAGAAGCATGCGCGACAATGAGTGCGTAAAAATACGAGAAAATATGGTATTTACAAACAAACAAGATTTTCTATTAGAATTAGGCTGTGAAGAAATTCCAGCGCGTGCACAACAAAATTTATCATGTGCATTGCACGATCAATTTTCACAAATTTTATCAGAAAATAAATTAACTTTTAGTGATATAAAATGTTTTTCAACACCGCGTCGTTTAGCGATTTTAATTACCGGATTAGATACCACACAAGCACCCCAAACTATCGAACGCCAAGGTCCTTCGTTACAAGAAGCGTATGACAAAAGTGGCATTCCCACTTTAGTGTGTTTGGGTTTTGCAAAATCTTGTGGTGTGTCGGTGGATCAATTAACTATAAAAGAAACACCAAAGGGAAAACGATTAGCGTGTGTGTGTGAAAAACCTGGATTGCAAACAAAAACATTATTACCAGAAATAGTTTCAACAGTAATTTCAACATTACCGATTGCAAAACCGATGCGTTGGGGAAAAAACACCGCTACTTTTATTCGTCCGGTACAGTGGATTGTGATGTTATTCGGTGAAGAAGTTATTTCAGCTACTATTTTCGGCATTCAAACATCGCGTGACACAATCGGACATCGTTTTCATCATCCCAAACCCATTCGCATCACCAAACCCAGTGATTATGCTATGTTGCTTTATTCACAAGGATTTGTGATTGCTGATTTTGAATCGCGAAAAAACACAATAAAAAAAGCGATTTTGTCTTCAGTGAATTCAGATCAACAGGTTGTTTTAGATGAAGATTTATTAAATGAAGTAACCGCATTGGTTGAATGGCCTATTATTTTAAAAGGTAAATTCGATAAACCATTTTTATCAATACCAAAAGAAGTATTAATTACATCAATGAAAACACATCAGCGTTGTTTTCCAGTGACTGATTTAAGTGGTAATTTACAACCCTTATTTGTTATTGTTTGCAATATTGTGAGTAAAAATTCTGAAATGGTGGTAAAAGGAAATGAGCGTGTGATTTGCGCGCGTTTATCTGATGCTGCGTTTTTTTATCAACAAGATTGTAAACAAACATTGATTAATCGTTTACCGAAATTAGAACACACTATTTTTCAAGATCAATTAGGTAGTTTGGGTGATAAAACACAACGATTAATAAAACTCGCAAGCGTAATCGCAAAAAAAATGAATAGTGAAATAAATGAGATGAAACGCGCGGCGACTTTATGTAAATGTGATTTGGTAACAGATATGGTGGGCGAATTTCCCAACTTGCAAGGCGTGATGGGGTGTTATTACGCACTCAATGATCACGAATCTGAAGTAGTGGCAGAAGCAATTCGCGAACATTATTTGCCAAAATTTTCAGGTGATGTATTGCCAGCTTCAGAAATCGGAAGTGGTTTGGCATTAGCAGATCGAATAGATACTGTCATTGGTGTATTAGGAATAGGAAAAACACCAACGGGTGATAAAGATCCATTTGCATTACGTCGTGCAGCACACGGTATTGTTCGTATTTTAATTGAGAAAAAAATAGAGGTGGATTTGTCGGTGTTATTAACCGAATCTAAAAAATTATATACCACTGCATTAACCAACCACGCAGTTGTAAAAGAAGCGCATGAGTTTATTTTGACACGTTTAAAATCGTGGTATATCGAACAAGGTGTTTCAGTTGAAGTATTTGAATCCGTTTCTGTTTGTCAACCTGCATCGCTTATTGATTTTGATCATCGAGTCAAAGCGGTTTTACAATTTCAAAAATTACCTGAAGCGGCAAGCTTAGCGGCAGCCAATAAACGCGTCAGCAATATTCTAAAAAAATTAGATAAAAAAGAATTTAAAAAAACCAACACAACATTATTTGAATTTCCAGCAGAGCATGAATTAGCAAAACAATTAGCCGAGCGTACTAAAATTGTAGATGCATTATACGATAAAACTGATTATGAAAAAGCATTAACTGAGTTGTCCGCCTTAAAAGAACCCATCGATCAATTTTTTGATTCTGTGATGATTATGGTGGATGATGAGAAGAAAAAACAAAATCGTTTAGCATTACTCGCCTCTATTCGAACCTTGTTTACCAAAGTCGCGGATATTTCTCTTTTATCATCATGACAAACTCACGCGCGATTGCCGCAACCATTATTCACCGTGTTTGTTATAACCATCTCTCACTGTCAGAAGTATTGTTAGAAACAACATTACCTAATGGTGAAATTCCATTTATTAAAGAAATGTGTTTTGGAGTGATTCGTTTTTGGATTCAACTGCAAGTTATTTTAAAAACAGTGTTAGAAAAACCACTAAAACAAGAAGATAAAGACATTGAATGTTTATTGTGTGTGGGTTTGTATCAAATTTTATTTATGCGTATTGCGAAACATGCGTTGGTCGATGAAACTGTTACTGCAACGCGCGCGTTAAAAAAAGCGTGGGCGTCTGGTTTGGTAAATAAAATTTTACGAATAGTGATTACACAACAAAAAGAAAATACCTTAAAAATAAAAGGAATAACAGCAGAATTTTCACATCCAAACTGGATAATAGATGCTATTAAAAATGCGTGGCCAGAAAATTGGAAAAATATCTTGGAAGCTAATAATCAAAAAGCACCTTTATTTTTACGTGTTAATAAAACAAAAATTAATTCAAAACAATTTCAAAAAAAATTATCAGCAGAAAATATTGCGTCAGAATTAATAGAGGATTTACCCCAAGCGATTTTAATTACCAAAGCCATTCCCATTGAAAAAATACCGGGTTTTTATGATGGATTATTCAGCGTGCAAGATGCAAGCGGACAAAAAGTCATCGACTATTTGGATTTACAATCAGATCATATTATTTTAGATGCGTGTGCTGCACCTGGTAGTAAAACAACCCATATTTTAGAATGCTATCCCATTATTAAAAAATTAATTTCAGTTGATAGTAGTCAATCGCGTTTAGCGAAAATTAACGAAAATATAAAACGCTTACAACTGAATTCGCAAAACGTAAAATTAATGGTGGTGGATATTTTGTCTATTCAACAAGAATTTTCTGAAAATGTTTTTGATCGTATTTTATTAGATGCGCCCTGCTCTGCAATAGGAGTGATTAGACGACATCCAGATATTAAAATTTTAAGAAAAAAAACAGATATTAAAAATTTATCAGAACAACAATTGATTATGTTAAAAACAATCTGGCCTCTATTAAAACCCAATGGAAAATTAATTTACACAACCTGTTCTATTTTACCTAATGAAAATGAACAGGTGATTCAATTATTTCTCGCTGCGCAACCTAATGCAAAAATCATTCCCATTAATAATAATTGGGGAATTAACCTCCAGTATGGTCAACAAGTTCTCACTGGTGATCACAATCGTGATGGTTTTTTCTATTCAATACTTCAAAAATCCTGTGGATAAGATCGGTATTACCATAAAGAAAAGTCGGTATAAATCAGTAGGTAAAGTTATCCACAAAATTATCAACACTAAACCAGACCACTTTTACAAAACATAAATTTAATTACAACACTATAATTAATTTAACTATTATAGAGTTATACACAGAAAAAAGCCTATATAACTACTACTACTTAAATATCTAAGAATAAAGATATAGATATATGGTGTTGTGAGTATTGAGTAATTCAACCTAACACAGTATGATTTTCTATTTTGGAATTTCATCTATGTTGAAACGCATTCTACTACTCACTTTACCTACTGTATTTTCATCCATTAGCTTAGCAACGCCGTTGTGGCACTGTACAGCGAGTAACGTGAATGGCGCTGTGTGGAATCAATACGGTCTTAATCATTTAGAGACGCGTAGAGCAGTTGAGCGGGCATGTGTTTATTACAATGACCACAAGCCTTGCGAGATTGTTTGTTTTCCACCACGTGAATATTGGCGGTGTTTATCACATGACACGATCCCAACTGTGAAAGAGAATGCACAGGCGCCAAAACAAGGCACATGGTATTGGACTTCATTTAGTAAACAAATTGCGATTAATGGTGCACGTGATGCGTGTCGACACAATAGCGGATTGGGCGGCTGTCACGTCAACCCAGATTCGTGTTCGCAATCCTAATTTTTTAAAAGGATAGTATGAAAAGAATAATTATTTTATTTACTATTGTGATAAGTGTGTTATCACTCACTGGTTGTGGTAATTGGGGTCAGCACTATTTAACCAATATTTCTAATAAAAATGCGGGTTCAATAAAAACAACTACGCCACAAACAACAACCACACCACCGCAAAATCAAAAATGCAATCAATGGTGTCATAATGGTTGGTGTTCGACACATTGTGAAACAATCACCAATTGAGAATATCATGAAAGGAATTATTTTAGCGGGTGGTTTAGGCACGCGACTTTATCCGTTAACACAAGTGGTGAGCAAACAATTACTCCCTATTTTTGATAAACCCATGATTTACTATGCGCTCTCTACTTTACTGCTTGCGCACATCAACGATATTTTAATTATCTCAACACCAAACGATTTACCCCATTATAAAAAATTATTAAAGGACGGTTCACAATGGGGTGTTTCATTTTCTTATATTGAACAACCTTCACCGGATGGGTTAGCGCAAGCGTTTATATTGGGTGAAAAATTCATTGGAAATAATCCTGTCGCTTTAATTTTGGGTGATAATATTTTTTATGGCACTGGACTTGAAGCGATGCTCACCAAAGCACGAGATGAAATACTGGGTGCAACGGTGTTTGGGTATTATGTCAATGATCCTGAGCGTTATGGTGTTGTTGAGTTTGATCAAAATGGTAATGTGATTGATATAATTGAAAAGCCAGTACTACCAAAATCAAATTATGCAATTACCGGTTTATATTTTTATGATAACAATGTGGTGTCGATTGCAAAATCACTTCATCCATCAGCCAGACATGAATTAGAAATTACCGATGTGAATAAAATTTATTTACAACAAAATAAATTAAAAGTGGAATTAATGCATCGTGGTTATGCGTGGCTAGATACCGGAACGCATCAATCATTACTGGATGCAGCACAATATGTTTCAATTTTAGAAAAACGCCAAGGACTTCGCATTATGTGTCCAGAGGAAATCGCATGGCGAAAAGGGTATATCGATGATGCACAACTTCAAAAACTCGCCACACCTCTTTTGAAAATGGGTTATGGGCAGTATTTGATGAATTTATTGAAGCAGAAAATGTTTGTGTGATTACACCTTATTAACAATCGCTGCTGCAATTAATGCGATATTTCCAAAAAAAGTCTGACGATGAATTTTAATTTTAATAAAAAACACAATGAGCCGCGAAAATAAATTACTTTTTCTAGCCTGAACAAACCGATCAAAAATAATTTTATTTTCTGGTGTGAGCAGATGTTGTGACTTTGCCAGCATCATCATATTTTCATCATTCCATTTTTTAAATCGACCCTCAAACAACATACGAATGCGAAATAATTTAGCGGAAAAAGAAGTGTTCATCCCTGTTAAATTACCACTATGTTGACGATAGCGCAGCGAGCAATGATGGTCATAAAAAAATTGACCACCTAATCCTGTGATTATAATGTAATACCACCAATCATGACTATTGAGTTCTGTATTATCACTTACTGTTTTAAATAAACATCGTGCTGCATCATTAAAAACCATAGTGTTACCACCCGCAATACTTTGCACCAACGCATTTTCAAAACAGGGTTTTTTAGGGAATAAAGGTGATAAACCAATTTCACGATTATCTTGATCAACTAAGCGCGTGCGTGCACAATATAAGGCGGGAGTATTGTTGGGAATGGTTTTTAACCAATCAATAGCGCGCTGCAATTTATCATTTTCCCACACATCATCTTGGTCTGAAAAAGCATAATAATCAGCCGAACAAGTCTCACTACAAACCATTGAAAAGAAATTTGCCACAAATCCTTTTCCAGGACCACTCACAATAGATAATTTTTCTGTGCCGTGATCCATCCTGAATTGCTCTAGTATTGTGAGTGTTTGATCACATGAACCATCATCGGATGCAAGAATTTTCCAATTACTGTGCGTTTGAGACAGAAAAGAATTGAGTTGTTCTGGTAAAAAAACTTGGCCATTATAGGTGGCTAACAATATTGCGACACAGGGAGTTGAGTTTGTATTCACTATTCACTCTCACAAAAATAAGGAGTGTCGCAATTATACGTGTTTTTTTTGAGAAGTCGCGGTATTATTGCGCGATTTAACCATGGAATAATTCAAGATGACTGTACAAGAAAGCGCGTGCATCTTAATTGTAGGCGGCGGTATATTGTCTCTCACGATTGCACGCGAACTTCTATCCCATGGTTGTGATGATATTTTGATTCTTGAAAAAGAATCAGAATTGGCATTGCATGCTTCTGGACGAAACAGCGGTGTTCTGCATGCTGGCATTTATTACGTGCAAGATTCGCTTAAGGCGAAATTTTGTTTAACCGGTAATCTAAAAATGCAGGCGTATTGTGAGCAACATCAGTTACCGATTCATCATTGTGGTAAAGTAGTGGTGGCAAAAAATACAGAAGAATTAAAAACACTGTATACATTATTCGAACGTGCAACAGACAATGGCGCAAAAGTTGAATTAATTGATGAAAAACAACTTTCAGAAATTGAACCTTGGGCGAAAACACATGAAAAAGCGCTATATTCATATAACACCGCTGTTGTGGATCCTAAGCGAATTATGCAATCACTCAAACAAACATTACTTGCTTCAAAAAAAGTGCGTTTTTTATTTAACGAAAAATTAATTGGTTTGAAAGTAAACAATATCGCAATAACTAATCATCAACTTATTCATTTTGATTTTTTAATTAATGCAGCGGGTGCGTATGCTGAAAAAGTTGCGCAGCATTTTGGTATCGCACAACAATTTGTGATGATTCCCTTTAAAGGAATTTATCGTAAATTAAAACAAGATCAAATTTATCGCTTAAATGGCAATATCTACCCTGTTCCTGATATTCACAATCCTTTTTTGGGTGTGCATTTTACTAAAAATATTCATAGTGATGTGTATATTGGACCTACTGCCATTCCTGCTTTTGGTCGCGAAAATTACGGTATTTTATCAGGTATGGATGTTGAATTAGGATCTATTATTGCCAAATCCACCAATTTATTTTTCACTAATAAAAAATTCAGACAAGTTGCTTTAACAGAGCCAAGAAAATATTTTAAATCGTATTTTTATCGCTGCGCAAAATCATTAGTAAAAGAATTACAATCAGATTGGTTGGTGAATTGTTCGAAAGTGGGAATCAGACCACAATTGGTAAACTGGAAAACAAAAGAATTGGTGATGGATTATGTGTTTGAAGAAACCGATCATTCGCTGCATTTATTAAATGCCATTTCACCCGCATTTACTTCATCCATGGCAATAGCGGAACATATTGTGCGTAAACATATTATGGAGAAAGTAAAATGAGGGTGTTGGTAACCGGGGCAGGTGGATATATTGGTTGTGTTTTGGTGCCGAAATTATTAAATGCAGGTTATGGTGTTCATGCAATCGATCGTTATTTTTTTGGCGCAGAAAAAATAGCAGCGCATCCCAATTTAAGAATAATTCGAGAAGATGCGCGATGTTTAAATCAGTCGCATTTTCATAATATTGATGCTGTGATTGATTTGGTTGCGATTTCAAATGATCCGGCGGGTGAGGTGTTTGATAAAGCAACTTGGGAAATTAATCATGTTGCGCGCGCAAACGCCGCAAAACTTGCAAAAGCTGCGGGTGTTTCACGTTATATTTTGCCGTCGAGTTGTAGCATTTATGGTTTTCAAGATAATAAGGTAAGTGAAACTGCAAAAACAAATCCACTCACCACGTACGCAAAAGCAAATGAAAAAGCGGAACAAGATGTGTTGCGATTAGCGGATAATCAATTTATGGTTACGGTCATGCGTCAATCCACTGTGTTTGGATATAGTCCGCGCATGCGTTTTGATTTAGCGATTAATGCAATGACGCAAAGCGCATGGAAAAATGGGATATTGCCTTTAATGCGCGATGGAAAACAATATCGCCCCATGGTTCATATCGATGATACGACGGATGTGATGTTGATGTTGTTAATAGCATCTACTGAAAAAATAAATGGAGAAATTTTTAATGTTGGTGGTGATGCGATGAATTATCAAGTTGGCCCACTTGCGGAAATGATTGCGAAAGTTGTTCGAGAAAAAACGAAAAAAGACGTGGAAATTCAGTGGTATGGTGATATAGATCATCGTAGTTATTATGTGTCATTCGATAAAATTAAAAATAAATTAAAGTGGGAACCACAGTGGACGGCGCAAAAAGGGGTGGAACAAATTTTGGAAAAATTAATGTCGGGTGAATTAGATCGCACCGAAACAACCATCACATTAGATTGGTATAAGGATCTCGAAAAGTGGTACCCGATTATTAAAAAACTGGAATTGCATAATGGGATGATTAATATTTAAATGTGAATAATGCTGAAATGAATTAAGCGCTGACTTGAAGTAGTGAGTGATGATATGACTGCTTTGATAAACTTTCAAGCGAGTGGGAAATTGGGCATATTTATTTTTGTGTCATGTTCACGAAAAATAGATATGCCCAAGTCACCCGCAAGCATTCAGATGTTTAAAGCAGTTATATCATCTGCGAGCGGATGTAAAGAAATCAGCGCTTAATTCATTAAAGCGGTAAGTGAGAAGAGGTGAGCACATGCCATTTGAATTTATTAAACAAGTTATTCCTGACGTTATTTTAATAAAACCACGCGTCT
Organism: Gammaproteobacteria bacterium RIFCSPHIGHO2_12_FULL_39_24; assembly: GCA_001802455.1. GTDB lineage: Bacteria > Pseudomonadota > Gammaproteobacteria > Coxiellales > Coxiellaceae > 2-02-FULL-42-43. The sequence continues at coordinate 78,963 of MGXZ01000020.1, read as the reverse complement.
TCAATGATGATCGTGGATTTTTTATGGAAACGTATAAACGCAGTGATTTTGAAGCAAATGGTATTGTGGGTGATTTTCAGCAAGATAATTATTCGTCATCAGGTCGTGGCGTGTTGCGTGGATTACATTATCAATTACATCCTAAAATGCAGGGTAAATTGGTGCGTGTCATATCCGGTTCGGTATTTGATGTTGCGGTGGATATTAGAAAAAATTCACCCACGTTTGGAAAATGGGTTTCTGCAATCTTAACTGCCGACAATCATCATATGTTGTGGGTGCCAGAAGGATTTGCGCATGGTGTGTTGGTATTGGAAGAAAATACCCATTTGCTTTATCGCGCAACCAATGAGTATTCGCCTGCAGACGATCGACAAATTTTGTGGAATGATTCTGTTATTAATATTGCATGGCCGTTTTTGGATGGCATTCAATTATCAGAAAAAGATAAACACGCACCCTTGCTGCGCGATGCGGAAATTAATTTTTGAGGTTTGATGATGCATTTATTATTACTGGGTGCAAATGGACAATTGGGAACGGATATTTGTCGTGAATTTGAAAAAAATAAACCAGATTTTTCGCTGACAAATTGGACGCGCGCTGAATTAGATATCAGCAATCTAGCAGAAATACAAGCAAAATTAACATCACATTCATTTGACATATTAATTAATTGCACTGGTTATCACAAAACCGATGAGGTGGAATCGCATGCCGATAAAGCATTTTTAATTAATGCATTTGCGGTACGTGAAATGGCGAAAGTGTGTCACGAAAAAAAAACACGGTTTGTGCATGTGAGTACAGATTATGTTTTTGGCGGTGGGGAAGAGCGTGAACCACTGACTGAAAAAAATAATCCTGCGCCATTAAATGTATATGGTGCATCAAAATTAATGGGTGAAAAATTAGCATTGATCAATCATCATGACACCATTATTTTTCGCGTTGCGTCATTATTTGGTATTGCCGGTGCAAGCGGAAAAGGCGGTAATTTTGTTGAGACTATGATTCGTCTTGCGAAAGAAAAAGGAAAGATATCGGTTGTGAATGATCAAGTCATGTCACCCACTTCAACGGCGGAAGTCGCCCGTATTTTATTTTGTTTTTTAAAATCACAAGGTGTTGCAGGAACGTATCATGTTGTGAATTCGGGTCAAGCAACGTGGTATGAATTTGCAAAAAAAATTATCGAGAAAACCAAGATTACTGCGGTCGTTGATCCTATTGCTTCATCGCAATTTCCAACCATCGCGATGCGACCACCGTATAGTGTTTTAAGTAATAAAAAAATCAGTGAAGTGATAGGAGAAATTCCGCATTGGGAGATAGCGTTGGAAAATTATTTATGTTAGTCAGTTGCATTTTAGTCAGTCACAATAAACCTGATATTTGCCATGAAGCCGTGCAGAGTTTATTAAATCAAACATATCAAAATTGGGAATGTCTTTTGGTTGATAGTGGCGTGCTGTACGATCAAGGATATTACCATCAGTTTTCTTGGATAACCGATTCACGTATTCAATTAATTCGTTCAACAGAAACAGCAATAATTCGAAAAACAAAAGCGATGGCGCCATGGTGTTTTAATGAATGTTTTCGTAACGGAAAAGTGAAAGGTGATTTAATTGTTTATCTTTCTGATGATGATATTTTTTATCCGAATGCCTTTGCAACATTGGTAGAATTTGCGCAATCTAATCCAACCGTAGAAGCGATGTATGCCTCACAAGATTATAGCGTGGTTTATCCTGATGGAAAAACAAAAATTTTTGGTCAACGATTAGCGCTGAAAAAAGCGGGAAAATGTTGTGGTGGTGTTCGGTTGGATAACAAAGTGGATTATTTGCAATTTTGTCATCGTCGAAGTTTAGTGGAGAAGATTTCAAATTGTGAATGGTGGCCAGAAGGTAAAGATACAGAATCACATGCGGATGGTATTTTTATGGAAAAATGTGGTGCGTTAACACCTATTTATCCAATTAATAAAAAACTCAGCCAAAATCGCCGCACGCCAACCAGTTTAAATAAAAATACCGAACAATTTTTAGAACAGGACGGCACCTTTTTCAGAAAGGTGAAGCGTCGATTGCTTGCGCTTGTATGGTGGTGATTTGTTCAGTAGAATGGCCTGCTTATTTCTCAATGGGTTGTGATTTTCATAGGAAGTTTTTTCATGAAAGTGGTCATTCTAGCGGGTGGGTACGGCACTCGTATTAGTGAAGAAACGGATCACAAACCAAAGCCTATGGTTGAAATCGGTGGAAAACCAATTCTGTGGCATATCATGAAAATTTATTCTGTATATGGCATTCGTGATTTTATTATTTGTCTTGGTTATAAAAGTTATGTCATTAAAGAATATTTCGCGAATTATTTTTTGCATATGTCAGATGTTACTTTTGACATGGAACATAATCAAATGCATGTACATCAGAAAAATGCCGAACCATGGAAAGTGACATTAGTTGATACGGGTGAAGCAACAATGACTGGTGGGCGTTTAAGACGCATTCAATCTTATTTAGGCGAAGACGATTTTTGTTTCACTTATGGTGACGGCGTGAGTGATATTGATATTCAAGATTTAATTCGATTTCATCAAGCGCATGGTAAGCTTGCAACAGTGAGCGCTGTTAAACCAGCCGCTCGTTTTGGTTCTTTGGAAGTAGAAGGAACTTCCGTAGTTGGGTTTCAAGAAAAACCCCAGGGAAATGGTGGTTGGATTAATGGCGGATTTTTTATTTTATCTCCTAAAGTAATTGACTATATCAAGGATGACACGACAGTGTGGGAGCAAGAGCCAATGCGTCGGTTGGCTGAAGCGGGTCAAATGAAAGCGTATTTTCATGAAGGATTTTGGCAGCCGATGGACACATTGCGCGAGAAAATTTTATTGGAATCATTGTGGAATAAACAAAAGGCGCCGTGGAAAGTGTGGGGTAATCATTCATCTATTATAGAAAAGGATTTTATGGAGATGTAGTCCAACGTGAGTAGCTGAATGTGAATGCATTGTTTTGGAAAAATCGCCGTGTATTAATCACGGGTCACACTGGATTTAAAGGATCTTGGTTATCACTGTGGTTGCAGCAACTGAATGCGCATTTGTGTGGCATCTCGCTTGAACCTACAACAACACCCAATTTATTTTCACTTGCTGATGTTGCACAGCACATGAAAAATTGTATTGCAGATGTGCGTGAATTTTCGCAGATCAAAAAAATCATTCATGATTTCGAACCAGAAATTATTATCCACATGGCTGCGCAACCGCTTGTTCGGTATTCGTATCACAATCCTATTGAAACTTATTCTACCAATGTGATGGGAACAGCGTATGTATTAGAAGCTGCAAAAACCACCGAATCAGTGAAGGCTGTTGTGAATGTGACAACGGATAAATGTTACGAGAATAAAGAATGGATGTGGGGGTATCGTGAAAATGAAAATGTCGGCGGAGAGGATCCCTACAGTAGTAGTAAAGCATGTTCTGAATTAGTGACAACGGCCTATCAAAAATCCTATTTTCAAAAATTAAAAAAAGGATTGGCTTCTGCACGAGCAGGTAATGTGATTGGTGGTGGTGATTGGTCTCAAGATCGCCTTATTCCCGATATCATAAACAGTATTATTGAAAACAGATCAGTTGTAATTCGAAATCCAAATGCAATTCGTCCTTGGCAACACGTATTGGAACCTTTGTTTGGATATTTATTGTTAGCTGAAAAATTATTTCATCATCCAGATAAATTAAGTGGCGCATGGAATTTTGGACCTTTTGTACAAGATGCAATGAGCGTGGAAAAAATAATTAAAAAAATGTTTTCTGTGTGGCCAGAAAAAAACAGGGGTTATCTTATTGAGCAAGATAAAGAAAATTTACATGAAGCGCATTATTTGAAATTAGATACAACAAAAGCGATGAACGAATTAAAGTGGAAATCGCAGTTAGACATAGATGCGACTATTGCGTGGATTTCGACTTGGTATCAAGCGTGGATGAATAAAAAAAACATGCGCGAAATAACAATAGGGCAAATCAAACAATACGAAAAATTAGTAACGCAGGAGTGAGCAATGACAACCGTGGTTGAGCGTAAAATGCAAGAGCAATTCATTCATGTGCCATACGGAAAAGCTGTTTGGGGTGAAGCAGAAAAAAATGCGGTGATGCACGTGTTAAATACATCAACGCAAATGGGAAAGCATGTATATGAGATGGAAGCGCGTATCGCAACGTTGTTTGCAAAAAAGCACGGTATTATGGTGAACTCAGGTTCCTCAGCGAATTATCTCGCGGTGGAAATTCTAGATTTGCCAGCAGGTTCTGAAATTATCACACCTGTTTTAACTTTTTCAACAACTATTGCGCCATTAGTGCGTAATGGTTTAGTGCCTGTGTTTATCGATGTAGAACCTGATACATTTAATATCGATGTTGATCAAATTGAATCGATGATTACTTCAAAAACAAAAGCGATGATGATCCCGAATTTATTGGGTAATTTACCGGATTGGAAAAAAATAAAAACAATTGCAGATAAATATAATTTAATACTGATTGAAGATTCAGCAGACACATTGAGCGCAACGATTGATAATCACACTACAGGACAATTTGTTGATATCTCCACGACCAGCTTCTATGGATCGCATGTGATTAGTTGTGGCGGTAATGGCGGTATGTTGTGTGTGAATGATGACCGTTTATCAAATCGTGCGAAATTACTAAGAAGTTGGGGACGCAGTTCTTCTTTATTTGTTGAATCTGAGTCGATTGAGAATCGCTTTAGTGTTGATGTTGAGGGGATGCGCTACGATGCAAAATTTGTTTTTGAGGCGTTAGGTTATAATTTAGAAGCAAATGAAATGTGTGCCGCTTTTGGTTTGGTGCAATTAGATAATTTACAAAAAAATATTGATGCACGCATTCATTGGTTTGAAAAACAAAAAAATTTTTTCAAACAACATGAATCCTATTTTATTTTACCAAAACAACTCCAGTATTCGCGCACAGGTTGGTTAGCTTTTCCAGTGATGGTAAAAGATGATGCACCGTTTACTCGAACAGAATTACAACTATTTTTAGAAAAAAGAAATATACAAACGCGTACTGTTTTCACAGGCAATATTTTAAGACAACCTGGATTCAAAAATATGGTATGCAAAAAACGAGATCATTATCCGAATGCGGATCAAGTGATGCGAGGTGGTATTTTATTAGCGTGTCATCATGGGTTGACACAAGCTATGCTGGATCATATGCATGAATCTGTTTCATTGTTTTTAAAAAGTCGATAACAATATGAATAAAAAAGATTCTATATTTATCGCACTTAAAATTAGAAAACTAGTTTTAAAAATGATTACGGAATCGAAGAGTTCGCATATCGGTTCATCATTTTCTGTGATTGATATTTTAGCCGTTTTGTATTCGGATGTGCTTCGTATTTCTCCAGCGACTTACCGTTCAGTTGAACGAGATTATTTTATTTTAAGTAAAGGACATGGTGTTGCAGCAATGTATGCGACATTGGCTGCTTACGGATTTATTTCGGAAGAAGAGCTGACAACGTATTGTCAAAATGATTCTCGATTATTTGGTCATGTCACCGCAAATGGTGTTCCAGGTGTGGAACTTTCTACGGGATCATTAGGTCATGGATTACCAGTAGCGAGTGGAATTGCAAAAGCATTTAAGTTGGATAAAAAATCTAATCGTGTTTTTGTTTTATTGAGTGATGGAGAATGTGATGAAGGAACAACATGGGAGTCAGCATTATTTTGTGCGCATCATCAGTTAGATAATGTAAACATGATAGTTGACTATAACAAATTACAAGGACTAGGAACGGTGGAAGAAATTATGCGTCTTGAACCATTTTCAGATAAATGGAAAGCATTTGGTTGGAATGTGGTTGAAATAGATGGTCATGATCATGCTGATATTAAAACACAATTGAATAAGAAAAATATATCGAATAAACCAACCATCATTATTGCGCATACCGTGAAGGGAAGGGGCGTTGGTTTTATGGAAAATAAATTACAGTGGCATTATGCCTCTCCTAATGCCGAGCAATTTAATTTAGCGCAAAAAGAATTGGGGTAAAAAAATGTGAGAACCGTTTTAATTAATACATTAGTAGAAATGGGAAAAAATAATCCTAATCTTATTTTGATGACGGGTGATTTGGGATACTCTGTTCTTGAAAAATTTCAGGAACAATTTCCAAATCAATTTATTAATGCCGGTGTCGCAGAACAGAATATGATTGGTGTTGCTTCTGGAATGGCGCTTGCGGGAAAAACGGTTTTTGTTTACTCCATTGCCAATTTCCCATCACTCAGGTGTTTAGAACAAATTCGAAATGATTTGTGTTACCACAACGCTAATGTAAAAATTATTTCGATTGGCGCAGGATTTACTTATGGTAGTGCTGGGTATACGCACCATGGAATTGAAGACATGGCAATATTGCGTGCATTACCAAACATACGTGTCTACACGCCCGCTGATATCAGAGAAACCAAAGCATCGCTAGAAAATGCGATGTTATATTCCTGCCCTTGTTATATTCGCTTAGATAAAGGCGGTTCAGATGTTTTGCATGATGGTGAAATTAAGTCTGTGGAAAGAGTGTTACCCATTATTGAAAATAATTCAGACATATCTATTTTAACGACCGGCACGATCACCCATTTTGTTTACACCATCTTGAAAGAAAAAAAACTCGCTTTTAGCTTATATAGTGTTCCCGTCATCAAGCCGATGGATATTCAAGGAATAAGTAGTATTGTTAAAAAATCCAAAAAAATATTTACGGTAGAAGAACATCAGTTGGATGGTGGTTTCGGTAGCGCTATTCTTGAAAAAATACATGAATTATTTTTCAAAGGCGAAATAACGAAAATACCCTTGGTGCATCGATTGGGCTTTCGAGATTTTATTCCAAAGTTAGTGGGCGATCAAAATCATTTTAGAGATTTGTTGTCGATAGAAATAACGTTAAATTAATGTAGGAAATAAAGATGAGTAAAATAAGTGATGTTATTTTAACTGCAGGTCCCAGCATTACAAATAAAGAAATTGCTTATGTTGCTGACGCAGTTGCCAATGGATGGAATCACAGTTGGGCAAACTATCTGAGTAAATTCCAAAATCAATTTGCAAAATATTTGGATGTTAGTCATGCATTAGCCACTTCCAGTTGCACAGGCGCAATGCATCTTATTTTAAAAGCACTGAACATAAAAGAAGGTGATGAAATTATTGTTCCCGAGATAACGTGGGTGGCAACAGCATCGGTTGTGAAATATGTTGGTGCAACACCTGTTTTTTGTGATATCGATTTAGAATCGTGGACAATGTTGCCAGAATCAGTTGAAAAATTAATTACTCCCAAAACGATTGCAATCATGCCAGTACATTTATACGGACATCCTTGTGATATGGAACCACTGTTGGCACTCGCAAAAAAACATAATTTATTTGTGATCGAAGACGCAGCGCAAAGTATTGGTGCAACTTATCATGGAAAACGAACCGGATCATTTGGTGATGCGGCTGCGTTTAGTTTTCAAGGTGCAAAAGCGATTGTGACTGGCGAAGGCGGAATGCTGGTAACGAACAACAAAGTTCTTTTTGAAAAGGCGCAATATTTTGGTGACCATGGTCGAGATCCCAAAGTTCCGCTGTTTAATACCAGCATTGGATTTAAATATAAAATGTCAAATATGCAAGCGGCATTGGGTTTGGCGCAACTTGAGCGTGTTGAAGAAATTGTTGCCCAGAAAAAAAAAATATTCAAATGGTATCAAAGTCGATTGAATGATATTGAGTTACTGAAATTAAATGTTGAAAAGAAAAATGTGAATAATATCTTTTGGATGACATCTATTATTTTGAGTAATGATATCCCAGAAACCAGAGATGATTTTATTCAGAAATTAAAAGAAAAAGGGGTTGATTCAAGACCGGTATTTCATCCACTTAGCTCGATGCCAATGTTTCAGCGCGAAAATAATCCCAATGCTTATTTTGTTGGTTCTCGTGGAATTAATTTACCAAGTGGGCATAATTTATCAGAAGAAGAAATTGATTATGTTTGCGGTGCAATCAAACAACTGGTGATGAAGCAAGCATCTGCCCAACATGCATTGCAAGGCTGGATGTCTCATAAAGAAGAAGTTATAAAAAAAATAGCGGATATTAAGGAAAATGGATATTTAATTGATTTTAATTGTAACGGCGCGTTATTTACGCTGGAAGCAATTTGTCAGAATGACAGATTGAATGACCAAAAAATATTGTTCTTGATGGAGTGGAGAAAGAAAAATCAACACGGATTTTTAGATGAGTTTGATGTAACGGTAGAAAGCACAAAGCGATGGCTTGAGCATTTACTCACGAAAGCAAAAGACAGGGTTTTGTTTTTTGTGAGAGAGAAAAATGGGGAATATGTTGGCCATGTTGGTTTGAATCGTTTTGATTGGAAAAACAAGGCGTGCGAAATAGATAACATTGTGCGTGGAAAAATAAATTATCACAAAGGTGTTATGCTTTTCGCATGTGAGGCGATGATGAGCTGGGGAAAAATATTTTTAGATATTCAGCAATATTATTTAAAAGTGTTGGGAAACAATTCGCGCGCGATTGATCTTTATAAAAAATTAAATTTCAAAGAAATAAGTAGGCAAGCCTTGTATCGTGAAATAAAAGAAGATGGTTACCTGAGTTGGCGACCATTATATGAACCACACTATCAGATGGTTGAAAATTATTTTCTAGTGATGAAACAAAGTGCATGAATGCTCGATTTATTCGTTTTTTGTTAGTGGGTGGCCTGAACACGCTTTTTGGGTACGCAATCTTTAGCGCTCTTGTTTTTTTGAACATCTCCTATCTCTTCGCAGCGCTGGGTTCAACGGTACTGGGTGTGATTTTTAACTTTTTTACCATCAGCAGACTTGTTTTTAAAAATGACAATTTTTTTTTACGATTTTGTTTTTTGTATTTAGTGCTGTATTTTTTGAACATCGGAATAATACATTTGTTGCATGATTTTATTTCTGATCTTTATCTTGATGGCGGAATAGCGATCGTGCTATTGGCGTTCGCGAGTTATTATGCGAATAAACATTTTGTTTTTAGGAACGTATTATGAAGCTGATCTCTGTGGTGACGCCTTGTTATAACGAAGAAGAAAATGCTGCTGATCTATATGAGCAGGTGAAAAAAATATTTTCTGAATTACCGCAATATCATTATGAGCATATTTTTATTGATAACTGTTCTGAAGATAAAACCGTTTCTATTTTAAAAAGAATCGCAGCACAAGATAATAATGTGAAAATTATTGTTAATACTAGAAACTTTGGTCCTGTGCGTTCACCTGTGTATGGTTATTTTCAGGCAAAAGGGGATGTGGTTATTTCGATTGTGTGTGATTTACAAGATCCGCCAGAACTGATTAAGGATTTTTTGACAGCGTGGGAGGCGGGTTGGAAAATTGTTGTTGCGACAAAAGCAAAAACCCAAGAAGGTTTTTTGATGGCTAGAGTGAGAAAATTATATTACTGGCTTGCCAATAAAATTGCGAATATAAAACTCGTTAAAAATTTCACCGGCTTTGGTTTATATGACAAAACAGTTATTCATGCGATCAAAGAGCTGGGTGATTCGTATCCCTATTTCAGAGGAATTATTTCAGAGATTGGTTATCCAATTAAAGAAATTCCTTTTTTGCAACCACTTAGAAAACGCGGTGCTTCGAAAGCCAATTTTTATATTCTTTTTGATTGGGCGATACTGGGGTTTACGAGTCACTCAAAAGTGCCGATCCGATTAGCAACGATGCTAGGACTTTTTTTATCTGTATTTAGCCTGTTTTGTGCTGCTGCATTATTTATTTTAAAACTTATTTTTTGGAATCATTTTTATGCGGGTATCGCACCCATTATGATCGCGTTATTTTTCTTTTTTTCAATATTGTTATTTTTTCTTGGAATCATCGGTGAATATGTTGCCAGTATTCACACGCAAATTCTGAAGCGCCCTTTGGTTTATGTGGCAGAGCGAATTAATTTTGATAAAAACACTGATAGCGACATAATGAGTGAGAGAAAAAATAACAATGAGGCGCCCGCTAAAAACCACGATAAAATTAAATAAAGTAAATTTGCATATTCAAAATATACTGTATGCACCCCCGGTGACAGTACGACTGCTTTGAATCCATGCTGTGTTGTCATCAGTTTTTTTTGTTGCCCATCAATAAATACCGTCCAACCTGGATATTGAGCATCAGCATAGGTTAACAGTTGAGATCGATCACTTTTATTTTCAACGGTAAAAGAAACGGTGTCACCACTAAAGTGATTTAATTGAAACGTAAACAGCGGCAGTCCATTTAAAAATAATTTTGATGAGTGGCAGCCAATGATATTGAGCAGGTTGTTAGTTCCGTGCCCATGATTGATTTGTTGAAAAAGCGGTGCAATCGATGGTGATAATAAATCAACTCGGTATTTGGGATGACACGGGTCTGATGAAGCAAATAAATAAGTAGATTGGGAATAAACTGCAGAATTATCATCCAACGAATTTTTAACAGAAGCCATGTTGGTCGATAAGTTCCAACGTTCCAGTTGATTCGGCGTCATGTTTTTAACAGTATCGCTTCGTTTGGGTTGATATTTTATTTTCTCAGCCGTGGTGATTGTTTTTGTCGCTGTAAAATAGTTGTGTTTGATATCGTATAGTTGTAGAAATTGGTAGCTCATCACATCAAAAATAGCAATAGAAAATAAGATAATCCAAATGGGTCGTTGCGAGCGTGCTGCAAAAAAAATAAATGTTGAATAAAAAATAATTCGCATACAGAAAAAAAGCTGATAAAGATTAAATTTTGTAGTGAGTATTTTTATGGGGACAGTAGAATGAAATGTTGGAATAGTGTGTAGGACAAAGTGACTTACTAAAAAATCAACAATCATTAACGTAAATATTATAATAAAAAATGTCGGACACACAAAACGACGCGTATGATCATTAACAATATTTTGTATGATAATCGCCGCGCTAATGATCATTAAACAACTGGTGATGCCGAATGTGAGATCAATGTGGCGATAGTATTTCATTCCTGGAAAAAAATAAACAATGTGTGCAAAAATACCGGATATCGAAAGCCATATTAAAAAAATGATTGGTAATAAAAATGCTCGAAAGTATTTATTGTCGCAATAAAAAATTCCGTAAATAAAAGCGGCTAATAAAAAAAGTCCGATATAGTACGTATTATCTGAGAGTGAAATATTGCCAGTCAGATATCCATAAACGACATTACCAATGGGTTGAAAAGCATAATGGATAAAGGTATCCACTGTATTGTAACCATGTATTCTGCCGGGTGTCAGATCAATCAAATCATGTGTGATGAAATGCGCCATGGTGATAAAAGGAATCAACATTATAATGAGCAGCGCAAAATATTTCGTTTTAAAAATAGCAGTTGAAAATACTGTTTTAGATAAAGCACGATTTGTGATTAACAGCCCAATAAAAAAGAAAAACAGTGTATAAAATTGAATGAGTATTAAATAAGTTGCTATACCGATAATGTTAATTAAGAAAATATAACCAGAATAATATAACCACCTTATTTGTTTTGTTTTATCCAATCTAATAAAACAAAATAAAATAAGTGGAATCAAGTAAAAAATATTGAGCATAAATCCAATTTGCCATTGCCATGCGGTAGTTGAGAGCGCTGAGAGTAAAACAATAAAACGAATCGACTTGCTGACATTGAGTTCTATCAACAGAAAATATAATCCAATAAAATAAATAAAAATTTCAATATAAATACCCATTTCAAATAAAAGTAATGTGTTTGTCACATCCAAGACTTTTCCAACAAATGTTATTAAGTAAAGAGCGGGTGTTATTGACATCAAGTTGAACGGCATTGCTGGTATGCCATATGAGCCATAAGGGAACCACTGTAGTATGGTTTTGTAAAAATAAAAATGGTTGTAAAAAACAAAAAATGACTGATATTGCCAAAAAGTATCATGCGCCGGAATACAATTCATTTTTACGGTGAGAAAAAGCAATAACAGCAAGAGCGTAATATTGAGAAACAAATCATACTGTTTACAGAAAATATTTTTGTTGACGGTATCCATGTATCAATACAGCGCCTTTTTGCCTATTTTGTGAAGACCAGTGAACGAGATGATCATACCTGGTAAAAAGCGATAAAGTAAGGTTGAAGCAGTCTTGTGGAATGGGTGGTTGTTCAGTAGAATGACACCGCTCTATTTTTCGTCACCGAAGGACTTTCATGGATAAAAAATACAATATCGTGGTAACCGGTGGCGCAGGCTATATTGGTTCAACTTTAGTGCCTGAATTAGTACAGTTGGGACACGAAGTCACTGTTATCGACAACTTCATGTACAAACAAAACAGTCTTGCTGCTGTGTGTCGTTACAAAAATTTTCACATTGTTAAAGGCGATATTCGTGTTAAAGAAACCATTCAACCCTATTTAAAAAAAGCAGATATTGTTATTCCGTTGGCCGCGTTGGTCGGTGCGCCATTGTGCAATCAAGATCCCATTACAGCAACGACAGTGAATTACGATGCGATAATCATGATGCTCAATTTGATGAGCTGCGAGCAAAAAATTTATATGCCAACAACGAACAGTGCTTATGGTTCTGGTGATAAAAATAATTTTTGCACAGAAGAATCTCCACTCAATCCCATTTCGCACTACGCGCAAGAAAAAGTAAAAGTAGAAAAAGAATTAATGAAACATCCGAATGCGGTGAGTTTGCGTTTGGCAACCGTGTTTGGTATTTCGCCACGCATGCGTACGGATTTGCTCGTGAACGATTTTACTTATCGTGCTGTGTACGACAAATATGTTTTGTTGTTTGAAGGTCACTTTAAAAGAAACTATGTGCATGTTCGAGATGTTGCGCGCGCATTTTTACACATGATTACCAATCATGATCGCGTGAAAGGTCAGATTTACAATGTCGGTTTATCAGAAGCCAATATATCCAAAAAAGAATTGTGTGAAAAAATACAGCAATTTATTCCTGATTTTGTTTTTGTAGAAGCAACGGTGGGTAAAGATCCTGATCAGCGTAATTATATTGTCTCGAATGAAAAAATAGAAAAAACGGGATTTAAGCCGCACACCACTATTGAAGAAGGTATCCGTGAATTAATAAAAGGATTTACCATGATTAAAAACAGTGTCTATGGAAATGTTTGATTAGGAGAACAGGAAAATGAGCGGCAAACAAAAAGTGGATGTACTGTTAGTTAATCCGGGCTCACCAGCAGCGATATATCAAGAATTAAGTAGTGAATTTTCGGCGTTCGAACCCCCTTCTTTGGCAGCACTGTTTGCAACTTACGTTCGCGTAAAAGGCGGCACAGTCGATATTGTTGATGCGCCAATTCGTCATTTTAGTCCTGCAATGACAGCAAAGTATATTGCGGATAATTATGATGCCACTTTAATTGTGATGGTGGTGTACGGTTTTCAACCTTCCGCTTCAACACAAAACATGATGGCAGCCAGCGAAACGTGTACTGCGCTAAAACAATTATCGCCGCAATGCAAAATCATGATGACGGGAACGCATCCTGCTGCATTGCCGGCGAGAACATTAAATGAAGAACAAATTGATTTTGTGTGCAGTCAGGAAGGTCCACAAACCATTTGGCAAACATTTCAAGCTTTAAAAGCAGGCTCTACTGATTTTAGTGCGGTGCCCAGTTTGTGGTACAAACGCGGCGGTGTTGCGTTGTCTACACCAAAAGGACTGTTGTTAGATAATTTAGATGCGGATATGCCGGGCGGTGCGTGGGATTTATTACCAATGGATAAATATCGCGCGCATAATTGGCATTGCTTCGATCACATTAATGATCGTCAACCGTACGCATCGATCCATACTAGTTTAGGATGTCCTTACAAATGCACATTTTGCTGCATTAATGCACCCTTTGGAAAATCTTCTTATCGGATGTGGTCTCCCAAAACAGTGGTGGAAGAAATTGATGTGCTGGTAAATGAGTATGGCATTAAAAATATTAAATTTGTTGATGAAATGTTTGTTTTAAAAAGAAATCATGTCATTGGCATTTGTGATTTATTAATTGAGCGTAATTATGATTTAAATATTTGGGCCTATGCGCGCGTGGATACCGTTAAAGATGAATTTTTAGAAAAATTGCGTGCAGCCGGCATTCGTTGGTTGGCGCTCGGTATCGAATCAGGCAGCAAGCATGTGCGTGATGGTGTTGAAAAAGGTCGTTTTGGCAGTGAAGACATCATCAAAGTGGTTCGCAAAATTCAAGCTGCTGGTATTTATGTTATTGGTAATTATATTTTTGGATTGCCCGACGATACGACCGAATCGATGAATGAAACATTGGATTTAGCCATTGAAGCGAATTGTGAATTTGCTAATTTTTATTGTGCGATGGCTTATCCGGGATCGAAATTGTACGATCTCGCGCTCGAGAAAAAATGGGCATTGCCTGATTCGTGGATTGGTTATTCGCAACACGCATACGAAAGCAAACCATTGCGTTCGGAAGCATTGCCTGCATCAGAAATTTTAAAATTCCGTGACAACGCCTTCCATCGTTATTTTACTAATCCCAACTATTTAGCGTTGGTGAAAAGAAAATTTGGACAAGCCGTGCATGATCATGTTGCCGATATGACGAAAATTAAATTGCGTCGCCAATTGATTGAAGAAGCAAATGCAGTGGTTGTGTAAATGGACAGAGAAGCTTCAGTTCTTATTCTGGGTGCGACAGGTCTTATTGGTTCAGCTTGTTTGCGTTACCTTAAAGAGCTGGGGTTTTCTCGCCTACATTATCCGACGCGCGCTGAATTAAATTTATTGAATACGAGCGCAGTCAGTCAGTATGTTGAAAAAATAAAACCCCAATTCGTTATTTTGGCAGCAGGAATGGTCGGCGGTATTTTTTATAATAAAACCAAGCCCGCTGATTTTATTAATACCAACCTCGCTATTCAACTCAACGTGTTTCAAGCAGCGCAAAAAGCTGAAGTGAATAAACTTATTTTTTTTGGATCATCTTGCATGTATCCGCGTGAATGCGTGCAGCCGATGAGTGAAGACTTATTGTTGACGGGAAAACCAGAAGCGACGAGTATGAGTTACGCGATGTCAAAACTCGCGGGCGTGCAACTGTGTCATGCATACAATCAGCAATATCAAACACAGCGTTTTATCGCGTTAATTCCAAACAGTGCTTACGGCCCATTTGATAATTTTGATCCTAACGCGGGACATGTGATGTCGGCGATGATGGCAAAAATGCACGACGCAAAAGAAAAAAATCTCAGCAAACTTATTTTGTGGGGAACAGGAACACCGCGTCGTGAATTTGTGCATGCGGATGACATTGCGCGTGCTGTAATACATGTTTTAAGTTGCGATGAAACATCTGCGCCACTGAATGTGGGTGTTGGAATGGATTGGTCTATTCGTGAACTTGCCACCATGATTGCAGAAACAGTGGGTTTTGGAGGTGAAATTGTGTGGGACACATCAAAACCAGATGGTGTGTTGCAAAAATTATTAGACAGCAAAAAAATAACTGAACTCGGATGGAAACCCACTATCGCTATTCGCGATGGAATTAAGAAAACATATGAATGGTTTTTTTCAGAAAAGCGAGTGATTGAAAAAAATTAAAAATGGTGTAAATAAAGGAAAAAATGGCCATGATCCGATATCCCTATGACGGCGAAGGCATTGCGTCATTAAAATTATTAGCAAAAAAATATCCGCGAACATTTTTGTTGGATTTATTTTACAAAATGTTTCGCATTCGATTAATTGAAGAAACCGTTGCAGCACGATATCACGAAGATAAAATGAAAACTCCCATTCACCTGGTGATTGGACAAGAAGCCACTGTGGTCGGAAGTTGTGCGTTATTGACCAAAGATGATTATATTTATTGCAGTCATCGCACACATGGCGCTTATTTAGCAAAAGGCGGTGATCTGAATGCAATGATTGCTGAGTTTTATTGTCGCATGACAGGTTGCACTGCTTCTCGTGGTGGATCAATGCACTTGATGGATAAGTCTGTTGGTATGATGGGCTCTTCTGCGATTGTTGCAGGCGCTATTCCCATTGCAACGGGTTTTTCATTATCAGCGCAAATGCAAAATAATCATCGCAAGACAGTCGTGTACACCGGTGATGCGGGCGTTGAAGAAGGAGTGGCATGGGAAAGCATGAATTTTGCGGCGGTTCGCAAATTACCGATGATTTATTTTTGTGAAAATAATTTTTATTCTGTTTGTTCGCCACTGCATTATCGTCAACCTGACAACATTCGAATTTATAAAAAAGCAGAAAGCTTTGGATTAAAAAGTGAATGCATTGATGGAAATAATGTATTAGCTGTTTATGAGGCGATGCAACGTGCGCTGGATTATGTCAATAATGGCTCTGGCCCTGCTTTTATTGAAGCCATTACGTATCGTTGGCGCGGACATCATGGTTCAGAAGAAGATATGGGTTATCGCACACCAGAAGAATTAGCGCATTGGAAAACAAAAGACCCCGTTGCATTATTACAACAAGTATTGATTGAAGATTTTTCTTTGCCATTATCAGAGGTTGAAGAATTGAGACAACAAATCACTGCAGAAATAAATAAAGCCTTCGCGTTTGCGGAACAAAGTCCGCATCCAACGCGAGATGATTTGATGAATTATGTTTATTGTGATTAGAGGAATGCCGCATGTTGTGGGATGAAAAATTAGTGGTTGCGAATGCCGAACAAAAAGACCCGGTAAATCAGGATGGTCGTGTGATCGGCAGCGTTGAAGCGATTCGCGAAGCATTGTCATACAAAATGGATGAAGACAAAAAAGTTTTTTTATTGGGTCAAGGTGTTGATGATCCAGGCGGCATGTTTGGTGTCACAAAAGGTTTTAAAGAAATGTATGGCGCTGCACGTGTTTTTGATACACCGGTTTCTGAAGAAGGGATGACGGGAATTTGTGTCGGCGCTGCAATGACAGGCATGCGTCCTGTTTATTTTCATAATCGTCCTGATTTTTTATTATTAACGTTTAATCAATTAGTCAATCACGCATCAAAAATTCATTGGATGGACAACGGACAACATTCCGTACCACTGGTAATTTGGGCTGCGATTGGAAGAGGGTGGGGATCAGGTCCGCAACATTCACAAGCGATTCAAGGTTTATTGTTAGGTGTTCCCGGTTTAAAAATTGTGATGCCGAGTACACCATATGACGTCAAAGGATTAATGATTTCGGCAATTAATGATAATAATCCCGCTATTATTATTGAGCATCGTTGGTTGATGAAGAGAACCGGTGTTGTGCCAACGGAAGCGTATGAAATTCCATTGGGCAAAGGTGTTTATCGTCGACGCGGAAATGATGTCACTATTGTAGGCGCATCACAAGCAATCGATTTGGCAATGACGGCCGCAAATGAATTAGAAAAAGAAAAAAATATTCACGCTGATGTGATTGACCTTCGCACTATCCAACCATTAGATGAAACGATTATTTTAGAGTCGCTTAAAAAAACAGGTCGTTTGTTGGTGGTGGATACAGGTTGGGCTGTTGGTGGTGTGTGTGCTGAAATTGGTTTTATTGCTGCTGAAAAAGGTTTCTCATTTTTGAAAGCACCTGTAAAACGGTTGGGTTTACCAGCCTGTCCTTCACCGGCTGGCGCTGATTTAGAACAATTTTATTATCCCACGGTTGCATCGACCAAAGAGGCCATTGTGTCATTAGTAAAATCATAAAATAAGTAAAGGTAAAAATAATGGGTTATGAATTAGCCAGTAGTACTTGGGGATCAGAAGAAGTGAATGCCATGCAAGAAGTGATTCGTGGCGGCATTTTTACAATGGGAAAATACGTTAAACAATTTGAAGCGGATTTTGCAAAAAAATTCGGCGGAAAGTATGCATTAATGGTGAACTCAGGCTCATCTGCGAATTTAATTGCGGTTGCCGCATTATTTTATAAATCGGATTCTCCCCTAAAACCGGGCGATGAAGTGATTGTGCCCTCCATTTCGTGGGCAACCACTTATTATCCACTTATGCAATATGGTTTAACATTAAAATTTATTGATGTTGAATTAGATAGTTTAAATATCGATGTCGGTAAATTAGAACAAGCACTCACGCCAAAAACACGTATGGTCGTTGCGGTGAGTATTTTAGGAAACCCTGCAAAATTAGATATATTGAGAAAATTTTGCGACAAGCATCATTTATATTTATTGGAAGATAATTGTGAATCGATGGGTGCTGAATTAAATGGAAAACAGTGCGGCACATTTGGTGATGTGAATACGTTCAGCACTTTTTTCTCGCACCATATTTCCACGATGGAGGGGGGTGTGGTGATGACGGATGACGAAGAAATTTATCACATCGCCAGAGCCATGCGCGCACATGGTTGGACGCGTGATTTACCAACAGATTCAACCATATTTACACCATCTGATGATGATTTTTATGAAGCCTATCGATTTATTTTACCGGGCTACAATGTACGTCCATTAGAATTATCAGGTGCGATTGGTATTGAACAATTAAAAAAATTAGATCATTTTATTGAAATCAGACGAAAAAATGCAGAAACATTTAAATCATTATTCGGTAATGATGATCGTTTTATCATTCAAAAAGAAAATGGAAAAAGTTCTTGGTTTGCTTTTACGATTATTTTAAATCCACACTATAATTTGGATCGAAAAAAAATCATGCAAGCGATGAAAGCAGCCGATATTCAATATCGCATCATCACGGGCGGCAATTTCTTGCGTCATGATGTGATAAAATATTGTGATCATTCTTGCGTTGGTGAAATGACCAATGCGAATTTAGCACATGATCGTGGTTTTTTTGTGGGAAATCATCCGAGAGATATGCGCGCGGATATTCAGCGTGTTTATGATGTGTTACGTAAAGCGGAAGTGATGGAATCGAGAGGTAATTATGTCAAGTCAATCTCTGCTTAATCATCCCACGACCATTTCTGTTGTTGTGCCGGTTTACAAGGAAGCCAATAACATTAAGCCCTTTTTGAATAGATTAGAACCTGTACTACAAAGTATTACGCCGCATTATGAGATACTATTTTCATTGGATCCATCACCCGATAATACAACACGCGCTATTGAGAATGAAATTCAGCGCGATACTCGCATCAAGTTAATTGAATTTTCAAGACGTTTTGGGCAACCCGCTGCAACGATGGCAGGTATTTTATATTGTTGTGGAAAAACGTGTGTTGTCATCGATGTTGATTTGCAAGATCCACCTGAATTAATTTCTACATTGTATCAAAAATTAAATGAGGGATATGAAGTAGTTTATGCACAGCGTCGTTCACGAAAAGGGGAAACGGTTATTAAACGTTTGATATCTCACATCGGATATAAAATGATTAATGCATTAGCGGATGTTTCCATACCGAGAAACACAGGTGATTTTCGTATTATGACGCGCAGAGTGATCGAGGAATTAAGAAAATTAAATGAATCACATGGATTTCTAAGGGGGTTAGTGGCGTATGTGGGATTTAAACAAACTGCAGTAGAGTATGATCGCGATTCACGTTTTTCAGGCAGGGGTCATTATAACCGTTTTACTGGATCACTTAAGATTGGTTTGAATGGGTTGATTGGTTTCAGTAGTCGTCCTCTGCAATTAATGTCTGTATTGGGCGCATCGACCGCTTTGCTGAGTTTTATTATTGGTTTTTGGTACGTTATTCAAAAATTATTTGGTTTTAAATTATCACCAGGATTATCCACCACCATCTTGGCCATCACTTTTTTTTCCGGTGTGCAATTACTTTGTCTTGGGTTGGTGGGTGAATATATCGGGCGCATTTATGATGAAGCCAAAAAGCGACCGATATTTATTATTGATCGTATGATTGGTTTTCAAACCACAGAAAAAAAAGAATCATGAGAATGCACCCTGTTATTTTTTATTGTCTGATTGGTGGATTATCAGCAACCGTTTATTTTGGCGTGTTTGCATTATTTTTTCAGGGATTTCATGTTCATTATCAACTCGCCATTTCTTTTGCTTATATCATGTCTGTGATAACCCATTTTACTATGAATCGATATTTCACATTTGCTGTGAATGGAAAGAATTTACAAAAACACATTGTAAAATATGTTGTGATGGTAATGGTAAATTACGTCATCACCATGACGATTGTGTATTTCATTGTTTCTGAATTACAATGTTCACCTTATTTTGGTATGGTTTCTGCTATTGGTGTCACTGTGTTGTCTGGATATATGATGGCGAGATATTGGGTTTTTAAATAAGAAAAATAATATGAAGTATTTTGTCACAGGCAGCGCAGGATTTATCGGTAGTTCTTTAGTAGATCGACTGCTGCATGAAAAAAATGATGTGGTAGGTTATGATAATTTTTCGACAGGATTACCCGCTTTTCTTGAATCCGCTCAAAAAAATTCTCATTTCATGTTCGTAGAAAATGATTTATTAAATTTGCCCGCATTAACAGAAACGATGAAGGGGTGTGATTTTGTAATACATTTTGCTGCCAATGCAGACGTACGATTTGGAACAGATTATCCCGAAAAAGATTTACAACAAAATACGATTGCTACTTATCATGTGCTGGAAGCAATGCGAAAAAACAATATTAAAAAAATTGTCTTTGCATCAACGGGTTCAATTTATGGAGAAGCAACAGAATTTCCAACACCTGAAACAACCGCATTTCCAACTCAAACGTCATTATATGGTGCGTCAAAGTTAGCGGCAGAAGGATTAATTCAGGCTTATTGCGAAGGATTTAATTTTCAATCTTGGATTTTTCGATTTGTGTCTATTTTAGGTGAGCGGTATACGCATGGCCACGTATTTGATTTCTATAAACAATTACTGCAAAACCCACATAAATTACACATATTGGGTAACGGCAAACAAAGAAAATCCTATTTGTATATTCAAGATTGTTTAGATGCGATTCAAGTTGCAATACAACACGCACAGGATCGCATCAATATTTTTAATTTAGGAGTTGATGCGTATTGTGAAGTGAATAATTCTATTGATTGGATTTGTAATCATTTAGGACTCACGCCAGAAAAAATTTATTCTGGCGGTGACCGCGGTTGGATTGGTGATAACCCGTTTATTTTTCTGGATACCAAGAAAATAAATGCATTGGGATGGAAACCTAAACTCACCATCAAAGAAGCGGTTATCAATACACTAGAATATTTAAAAAGTAATCAGTGGATCTTGGAGCAGCGCAAATGAAACTATCCACTGTTTCAGCTGTTATTACGGGCGCTAATCAAGGTTTGGGATTGGCCATCAGCAAAGCATTTTTAGCAGAAGGTGCTGATATTACGATTTGCGCGCGCGATGAAAAAAAATTAAATGAGGCTGTTGCTGAATTATCAAATTGTAATCCACATCATAAAAAAATCATTTCTTGCCGAGCTGATATTTCAAAAATCGCTGATGTTGAAAAACTAATGCATTTAGCAAATCAATCCACCGGAAAAATTTCTGTTTTGGTTTGTAATGCGGGAATTCATGGACCTAAAGGTTCGATTGAAACAATTAATTGGGATGAATGGTCAACCGCCATTGATATTAATTTAAAAGGGACGGTGTTTTCTTGCAAAGCAGCTATTCCTTATCTAAAAAAAAACAAGCGCAGTAAAATTATTATTTTATCCGGTGGTGGTGCTACCAAACCCATGCCCAATTTAAGTGCGTATGCAGTATCAAAAGCAGCGATTGTGCGTTTTGCAGAAACACTGGCAGAAGAATTAAAAACAGATCACATTGATGTGAATGCCGTGGCACCCGGCGCATTAAATACACGCTTACTGGATGACGTATTGACAGCAGGCTCCGATATTGTTGGCCATGCATTTTATCAGCAATTGCTCAAGCAAAAAGAAACGGGTGGATCGCCGTTAGAAACAGGTGCTGAATTATGTGTTTATCTTGCTTCGAGCGAAAGTGATAACATCACCGGAAAATTAATCAGCGCGGTGTGGGATCCTTGGAAAGATTTACAAATGCATTTATCCGATTTACAAAAAACGGATGTGTATACGTTGCGACGCATTGTACCGACAGATCGCAATTTGTCGTGGGGTGATGAAAAATGAATATCGGAATTATTGGTTGCGGATTAATCGGCAATAAACGCGCACAGTTATTACAAGAATGCATTTTGAAACGGTGCGTGGATCACGATATTCAAAAAGCAGAAAAACTCGCAGCCGTCTTTTCCAATTGTATTGCATCTAATAATTGGCACGATGTGATTAATGATCCTGAGATTAATATTGTTATTATCGCGACACCGCATTATTTATTGCCTGAAATAACACTGGCCGCAATCAACGCCAAAAAACATGTTTTAGTTGAAAAACCTGCTGCCAAAAATGCGAAAGCGTTAGATCCAATTATTCATGCTGCAAAAAAAAATAATGTGTTGGTGCGCGTTGGATTTAATCATCGTTATCATCGCGCCATGCAAAAAGCAAAAGAACTGATTAATGAAGGTGCGTTGGGTGAACTGATGTTTCTGCGCGCGCGCTACGGTCACGGCGGCAGACTGGGTTATGAAAAAGAATGGCGTGCCAATCCTGTATTATCGGGTGGCGGTGAATTAATCGATCAAGGTGTACATGTCATCGATCTCGCGCGTTGGTTTTTAGGTGATTTTACGGATGTTGTTGGACATGCGCATACGTATTTTTGGAATATGCCCGTTGATGACAATGCATTTTTAATTTTACAAACAGCAAAAAAACAAACGGCATTTTTGCATGTCAGTTGTACCGAATGGAAAAATACTTTTTCATTTGAGATTTACGGGAAGAATGGTAAGATCGCGATCGATGGTTTGGGTGGCAGTTATGGTATCGAACGCATCACTTTTTATAAAATGCTTCCTGAAATGGGGCCACCGGAAGCATTTTCATGGGAATATCCAACAGCGGACAATTCTTGGGAAGTTGAATTTATCCATTTTCTTGATGACATTAAGCATAATAAAACGCCCGAAGCAAATTTAGGTGATGCGCATGCAGCGCTCGTGATAGTAGATAAAATTTACAAGGACTCACACTATGATTGTGGTGCGTAGCCCGCTTAGAATTTCTTTGGGAGGTGGCGGAACTGATTTACCGTCATATTATCAAAATCACTCCGGTTTTTTAATTGCGGCAGCGATTAATAAATATGTGTATATCACGTTACATAAAACATTTTTTCCCGATTTAATTATCAAATATTCAGAACTAGAACGTGTTAGCGAAATTAATCAAATTAAACATCCGCTGATTCGCGAAACATTACGTTATCTTAATGTGCATCCCCTCCAATTAGAAATTACCAGTATGGCAGACATTCCAGCAGGAACCGGTTTGGGATCATCGGGCAGTTTTACCACTGCTTTACTGAAAGCATTACACACGTTACATAAAGGTCTTGTTGATGCCAAGCAATTAGCAGAAGAAGCGTGTCACATTGAACTGAATTTATTGAACGAACCGATTGGAAAACAAGATCAATACATTGCCGCTTATGGTGGTTTAACTTGTTTTGAATTCACGAAAGATAATCAAGTGAATGCCTATCCTTTAAAAGTGGATCAAGATACCTTGTTTGATTTGGAAGAAAATTTACTATTATTTTTTACCGGATATTCTCGTTCAGCGTCGTCCATTTTGAAAGAGCAAGATGATAAAAGCAAAGATAACAATCAAGAGATGATTGATAATTTGCATTTTGTGAAAGAAATTGGTTTGAAAAGTAAAACTGCTTTAGAAAAGGGTGATGCAGAAACATTTGCTGATTTAATGAATGTACATTGGCAGCATAAAAAGAAACGGTCAAAAAGTATGAGCAATGCGCATATTGATGACTTGTATGATCTCGCACTAAAAAATGGCGCGTTGGGTGGAAAGATGATTGGTGCGGGTGGCGGTGGTTTCTTGCTATTTTATGCTAAGAATAAACAACAGTTACGAAAAATTATGCGCGAAGCAAACTTTCCAGAAGTGCGTTTTAATTTTGATTTTAATGGCACTCACGTTGTTGCAGAATCATGACGAATACGCTTTTTCCAATGATTATTGTAGCGGGTGGTTTAGCCACACGACTTTATCCCGTCACAAAAACAATACCGAAATCGTTAATTTCTATTCATGGAAAACCCTTTATTGATTATCAACTCACGTTATTACGCAATAAAGGTATTACGAAAGTTATTTTGTCATTGGGTTATTTATGTGATTCCATTATGCAACAGGTTGGAGATGGTAAAAAATATAATGTGGATGTGCGTTATTCGTTGGATGGAGAACAATTACTGGGAACCGGAGGTGCTGTGAAAAACGCTTTATCGGTTGTTGAATCAGAAAATTTTTTTGTTATGTATGGGGATTCTTATCTTGATTGTGATTTCGCAGCTGTTCAAAAAAAATATGTGACTTCAAAAAAACTATCACTGATGACCATTTATCATAATCGTGATCAAGGGGACAAGAGTAATATTGTTTACCAAAACAATGAAATCAGTGTATACGATAAATTAAATAAAACGGATGATATGCATTATATCGATTATGGGCTTGGAATTTTTAATCAAAAGGCATTTGATTTAAAAAAGAAGGAAAAAAAATTTGATTTGGCGCAACTCTATCAAGCATTATTATCGCGAAATGAATTGGCCAGTTATGAAGTTGAAAATCGATTTTATGAAATTGGTTCTGCGGAAGGCATTGAAGCGTTTTCAAGGTATATACCGATGCATTTAAAATGCGAATAATGCTGAAGAAGTGAGAGCATTTTTTGAATTTTTCCTCAAAAGCCGAGGAGGTGACATCGCAACACTTCCCCATCGGGTGAGTCTTTTAAGACGAGAACGATGGGGTGTTGCGATAGTCGGATTCCCCGCAGGCTTATATGATAAAAATTCACAAAAATAAACGAACGGATGCAAGATCCATTATTCGCAAAATTAATACAGGAAATAAAACCATGACATTTTCATCTCAATTTTTAGCCGAAGCAAAAACAGTCATTGATAAATTAGATGTTGCCTCTATTGAAAACATGGTGCGCATTCTTGCAGACGTGAAAAAAAATAATGGTCGTCTTTTTATTTTGGGTGTGGGTGGTAGCGCTGCTAATGCATCACATGCCGTTAATGATTTTCGAAAAATTGTGGGTATGGAAGCTTACGCGCCAACGGATAATGTTTCTGAATTAACCGCCAGAACCAATGATGAAGGATGGGAGACCACATTTTCAAGTTGGTTGGTAGTTAGCAAATTAAATGAACGTGACGCTATTTTTATTCTCTCAGTGGGTGGCGGCAATGTAGAAAAAAATGTGAGCCCTAATTTGGTTTTTGCTATTCAACTGGCTGTTGATAGAAAAGCAAAAATTGTTGGTATTGTGAGTCGTGATGGCGGATATACTAAAAAAATGGCAGATGCCTGTGTGTTAATACCCGTGGATAATGCATCACATACAACGCCGCATGCAGAAGCGTTTCAGGGAGTGATTTGGCATTTGCTGGTTTCGCATCCTTTGTTAAAAACAGTGGAAACAAAGTGGGAGTCGGTTGCTAAATAAAAGTTTTGCGCTTCAAGAAAATATCTTAAATGCGAATTAAGAGCAAAATTAAAAGCGCGAGCGGGAAATTGGGGTGTGCTTGTTTTTGTGTCATTTTCACGAAAAACAAGTACCCCCCAGTCGCCCACGAGTAAATGCAAATTCAGCTCTTAATTCGCATTTAAGAAGCGAGTGATGCTGTGATGGAGGTGTTTTGAGAGGTGACGCAATGAAAACGCAACAAGAAATGAAAGTAAAAATTTTTGCAGATGGTGCTGACAAATCTAGCATGATGGAAATGTATCATCAACCCTTTATTAAAGGATTTACCACCAATCCAACACTCATGCGCAAAGCCGGCATTAATGACTACGAAAAATTTGCGCGCGAAATGGTTGCTTGTATCCCTGATCGCCCCATTTCATTTGAAGTATTTTCAGATGATTTTAAAGAGATGCATGCACAAGCTTTAAAAATAGCGAGTTGGGGTAAAAATATTTATGTCAAAATTCCTGTGTCAAACACAAAAGGCGAATCTTCTGTTTCGTTAATTCGTGAATTAGCGAGTGAAGGTGTGAAACAAAATGTAACGGCACTCATGACATTGCAACAAGTTGAAGTTGTAAATAATGCGTTGGCGAAAGGTCCTGCTGCGTGTATCTCCGTATTTGCTGGAAGAATTGCCGATACGGGTCGTGATCCATTGCCCATTGTGAAAACCGCTTTACAAATAATGTCTAGCAATTCACAGCTCGAATTAATTTGGGCCAGTCCCAGAGAGTTGCTTAATATTATTCAAGCAGATGAAATAGGTTGCCATATTATTACCGTGACAAATGATGTATTAAAAAAATTACCGTTAATTGGAAAAGAGTTATCAGAGTATTCACTCGACACCGTCAAGATGTTTCGAAATGATGCAGTGAATGCGGGATTTACTTTGGCGATAGATGACCATGTTTTATAAACCACTCACGGCACGATATTTTCTAAAGCAACTGGAAAATTTTTCAGAATCAAAATACACCTGGATTCTTTTTTGGCTGTTTTCATTTTTTATTTTCACACCATTTTTTATTTATGCCTCTTATATTGTTTCTACAACCGATAGTTTATTTAATCATTATCCCAATATTATTTATGGGTATCGAGAATGGCATCAGCATTCGTTGGGTCTTTGGAATCCGTATATTTTTGCGGGTATGGATTTTACCACGAGTTTTCACGATCATTTGTTAAATCCAGCAAATTGGCCGCTTTTGTTGGTACCAGAAAAATATATTTTCTCTTTGCTGACAGTAATTGAATTCATTGAGATAGCATTAATTGGTGTGCTCGCTTTTAAGATTTTTAATTTGTTTGCTATTCCCAGAATTGGTATTTTATTTTTAGCGCTGGTAACACAATTATCCGGATTTACTTGGTTTTGCACCATGACTTTTATCGGGGTGGAAGGTTTTTTTCTCACCATGCTGATTTTGTATTTGTTTTTAACACTCGATAACCGATCAGTTTTATTTAATTTTGTGTATTTGGTATTAGGTTTTTTCTTTTTATTCGGTATTGGTCATTTTGGGTTTATCGCTGCGTTTGGAACTATTATTGCCGCTGTATTTTTTGTAAAAAATTATCCATTTCTGCTGAAACCCTGGCGCTATCCCGTTAGCGTAGTGATTAGTGCATTTTTATTTTCGATGGCAATGTCAGCATATCGATGGTATCCCATTTTGAGTGCATTGCTGCATAGTGGAACAGCGCAAGGTTCCCTGTGGCCGCAGTCGGTAGATGGAACGCATGGATATCTTTTATTAACAGGTATGATCCCCGGTATTTTCGGCACTTACCTGGGTGAATCCGCTACATTCTTTTCGATGTTGGGCAGTGGGGCCGTGCATATTCAAATGCACAATCTTTTGTATTTTGGCATGCCAGCCGTTTTTGTGATTTTATTAGCGGGATTTGGTGGAATAGATTATAAAGTTCGCACAGTGGGTCTTTTGGCAATACTCGGTTGCGTGACTTTTGTTTATTTAATACAACCATTATCCGATATTGTTGGATTTATCACGGCACCCTTGGTAACCACAGAATATTTTCGCATTGTAACGTCATTTGTTATGTTTGCTTCTATTGGATATGTTTTATATGGCATGACACAGACGAATAATATTCGTCTTGATCTTTTTTTGAAGGGCGCTATTCTTATTGCGGGTTTATTTTTATGTGCCGCTATCGCTTATTACAGTAGAGTTTTTGGATTAATACTTTCTGGTAGTCATTATGCGCTACCCCTTTTTATTTTTTTAAAATTAGTGCTGACCGCATTGTTTGTTTGCACAATTATTGCAGTGAATAAAATTAATTTGGATACACAAAATCTTGTTCATATGGCTCAGCGTATTATAATGGGCGTATTGTTGGTGGCGTTTTTGTACTTGTTTGGTTTTGTCATTTATCTGTTGATGCATCATCCTGTGGTTATTAACTTTACGCCGTTATTCTACACGCTGTGCTCGATGATTTGGGCTTATGCCACATTTTATTTGCTAACCCATATCGATACTGATAAACAATTGCATAAAAATGTATTACTGGTTTTGGGTATCTTGTTTTGTATCGTGATGATTTTTATCAATCCCAAATCATCGGATCAACAAAATCCTTATTTGATTGCATACTCTATTTTTGCTGTACTTCGATTTATTGCTGTTTTTGCAGTTACCTGGGTTTTATTTTTATTTCTTCGTGACAAAAAAATTTCAATGATGTTGTTTTTATCGTTGATTTTTTTCTTCGCAGCTGGAGATTTGTTGTTTTATACAAAAGTGTATGAATATGCCGGAATGAATCCGCCTTTTGTGTCGGTGAATTCCATTTATCCGGGTGATGAAAACATGTATCAATCAATTATGTCGCGTCAAAACAAACTGGATTTGTGGGATTATCGAATGAATAGGCCGCATCTTTATACGCACAATCCATCAGGAGCTGCGCAATCTAATATTTTTATGATATATGGATTGCGTAGTTATGGCGGTGTAGATTCCATTGTCAGTGACAAATTGGAACGATTTATTTTGGCAATGAAATCGCATGAAACGTGGTTTACACGAGCGGGTATTGTTCCGCGGAGTAAAAATCAGCGGTTTTTAGATTTGATGGGTGTCAAATATGATTTTGATACGCAGAAAAAATTAATTATTCGCCCGAATGCATTGTCACGATTTTCGGCTTTTTCTGATTCGATTAGCTTGCCAACTACTCAGCAACAATTAACATTGGTTGCTTCTCCAAAATTTAATGTAGATAAAATCATTGTGACCAGTGGTATTGCATTAGCTTCGGACAATCAGCGTCGGTTTATTCCATTGCAATTTAAATCTTCTGATACTGATCATATTCAACTACACTTACATTTCGCGCATCCCTCAATCATTTTATTTGATGATAGTTTCTCGCCGGATTGGAAAGCGAGCTGGAATCATCGACCCATCCCAATTTATTTGGCGGATGGGTATTTTATGGCAGTAGACGTTCCGGCGGGATCGGGCGTTTTACGATTCACATTTTATCCCAGCGTATTTATCCAGCTCTGTAAATTGAGTGTTGGATTAGCGATCGTTTTATTGCTGTTGGTTCTGTTTGAAATAATTCGATGGAAAAGAGTTTGATCTATCCAAATCGTTCCACAGCTTAAGCATTGCGGGTAATTTGGATTTGGCTTGTCGTTCAACGAAAGCATTGTAACGATCCACCGTGTCTAAATAACATTTTTCAGGAGAAAGCGTTAAATATTCTTCTAGTTCTTCCGTTAATTTTTTTGTACCCACTCGTGGAAAAATTAAATCAAAATCATGTGTAACATGATCCGAAATATTGATCATGGGAATACCATTTTGAAGACAATATAGTGCGCGCATGGGAGAAATATAACGCCACTCTTTATATTGCGGAATTTGCAGTGCAAATCGAGCTGATTTGAGCGTGAGCAGACGTTGATGAGCGTCATTGTCAAATGATGCAGAAACTGACGCAGGTATGTTTTTTATTGTTTTCAGCACTCTTTTTCTGTGAGGAGTTAATGAACCTTGATAACAAAAATCAATTTTCTGAATGTCAGCTTCAGCTTGAATGACGCTAAGCGCTTTAACGGGAAGATAAGGTGCTTCAACAATCGGAATAGTCTTAAATATTTTTTTTAATTTTTCTTTTAACGGTAAATGACCCAGAACCAGAAAAAAACGTATATGGGGAAGTAATGAGAATAAGGATTCACATCTGATTAAGGCATCTCGTAAATACGTATTGCGCACCCCAAGCTTCCTTTCATTAACCAACATCGAATTTTTTTTATGTTCGAGATGTTCTGTTAATATAACAGCTATTTTTGTCTTATGATTTTTGCAAAACACTGCAATTTCGCTCGCAAAAAATGGATAAAAACCCTCTTCAAGAATGTTTAAATGCTGAGTAGAAATAGAATTGGAAACCTGATAGATTACGCCCGAGTCACGCAGTGAATCAGTGAGAAAATCGATTTGATTTTGAATCTGAGCAATCGCGTGCGGAAAGGTAACAATGTTTATCATCTGGTTTTTATGTCCAACAATCCAATTCGTGTGTGTTTACCCTGGAATACAAAAAATTATAGCGGGGTGAATGCATTTTGCCCTTTATACCGTTTTATCTTGCAAAATTCAACCTGCGAATATGTAACATTAAATGAAAATTTATTTAGAGAGTGTCTGGTTAAAAATGATGTGAAAAATGCATTGGATCGTCACATCTTAAGTATTTCTGCGCAGTTGTCAGATAGCATTAATCATGATTTTTGGAAGCATTTTGAAATAGCTGAAACCATTATTGATGAGCTCAGTGAGTATGATTTTAAGATTGTACATTCCTATTTGTTAACCTGTGGCTTAAAGCCTCACGTATTTTATCTCAAAGATTTTGAAACACTTTTTTATCCCTGGAAATTTGAGAATGCTTCAAAAAAATATTTTCAGATGATGCTTGAGAAAACAGAGTGTTTCGCCATTATTTCTCCTATGCTGCATACCCTTGAGCGAATTAAAAATTTTTTCAATTCAGATGTGATTAATAAAAAATTACATTATTCTCCATTAGGCGTTGTTTGTGCTGATCATCCTCCGATAATAAAAAAACCAGATCGTGCTCGACGTTTTTTATTTTCAGCAGAATCGCAAGATAGCGTAACATTTTTTTCTTTTATTGAACGTTGGAAAAAACAGTATCCGCAAGATTACTATGTTTTTTTAATGGATGAACCCGATAGAGAAGTGTATACCGACATTATTAATTATCCGAATGTGATTTTTATAGGAAAAAATAATATCTCTTATGATGAGTATGATAATTTATTCAAAATATCAGACTATTTTTTTTCGGCCACACAGCAATGTGATTTTTATTTTTTATTGCGTAGCATGGGCAGCGGTGTTATTCCTATTGTTGCTGATTTGATAGAGGGTTTTGATGACGAGAATGCAGTTATTTTTAAAGATATCAATACATTAATTGACAAGTTCAATCAACTGAGACAACAACCTGAGCTTGAAGAAACGATATCAAACAATGCGTTTAATTATGTTCGCACTTATTTTGATCCCTGCGTTGCTGCTAAAAAATTAGAACAGATTATGCTGGACGGTTATTTTGCATACAAACAAGAAACAACATCAACTCATTCCGCAACACAATTTATTTTTAAAGGTGAAAGTCGTTTTGGATCACTGAATTATTTTCTTCCCAAGCCACGCTTCGTCAGGAAAACTGATTTCGAAAAAAGCCCAATTTTATTTGATGTTTTATCAATAGGAAGTGCTCGTATTGTTAGCGATGGTTGCAATTATGTGTGTGTTAATAAATATAGTTTATACGCAGCAGAAGATCTGAGTTATTTGGGGTGGAGAAATATTCATGGATTATATGATTTAAAATCGGGTAATTTGTCTTTTGAAAACGCATTGACCAAAATGTTCTATGTGGTAAAACTGCTTTATAGCATCAATTTGTTTCCGATCATTGGAAGGGTAATAACACTATTTTACACTCCGATTTATAGAACAAAGCTTGTTGTTCGGAAAATGAAAAGTACTTTTAAACGGCACTTTTTGGGTCAGATTGTATGACACAAACCCTAGAATCCATTTCTACCTCCATCATCGCAATTGCAAAATTATTGCATCAAAAAAATATGTTAGCCGCCGCCGATGGCAATATCAGCTATCGTGTCGATAATGAACATATACTCATCACACCCTCCGGAAAAGCAAAAGCATTTATCACGCCAGCAGAAATGGCGGTGATTACACTGGATAATAAAATTATTTCTGGCAATCCATCTGGTGAGCGATTAATGCATTTGACAATTTATCAACACTGTCCAACAGCAAAATGTGTTGTACATGCGCATCCGCCTTCAGCGATTGCTTGGAGTATTTCCAATAAAAAGCTAAAATCGCTGCCGTCGGATAGTTTGTCAGAATTAATTTTAACAACGCCGACAATTCCGATTGTTCCCTACGCGCGACCGGGTACGCAATCGATGGGAAATAATTTAATTCCCTATTTACCCGAATTAAAATTATTTATTTTAGCGCATCACGGTGCGCTTGCGTGGGGTGAGACAGTGGATGAAGCGTGGTATGGCATGGAGCGATTAGAACACACCGCCGATATTTTATTGCGCGCAACAATGTTGAGAAAAATTGAATCATTACCTAAAAAAGAAATTAAAGCGTTGCATAAATTGCGAGAACAACTAAAGAGTTCCACATGAAAAATTTATCATCGACCTGTTTAATTTATAAAAATAATACGCTGCTGGTTTTGGATCAACAGCAATTGCCGCAAAAAGAAGAATGGATTGCATGCCAATCTCCAACGCACATGATCGATATTATTAAAAAATTACAAATTCGTGGCGCACCTGCCATTGGTGTTGCAGCGGTATTAGCGCTGGCTGATTTTGCAGAAAAAGGCGCAAATAGTAGTGAGTTTGAAGTTTCAGCAGAAGCGTTGAAAAATGCACGCCCAACGGCAATTAATTTAAAAAATTGTGTTGATCGACAATTAAAATCATTGGATAAAAATCATTATCCGCAATCGGTTGTTGAAATGGCTGAAAAAATATTTGAAGAAGATGCGGCATTATGTGATGCGATGGCACGACACGGTGAAAAATTAATTCATGATGGTGATACGATTTTAACACACTGCAATACCGGTGGTTTGGTGACAACGGGAATTGGAACTGCTCTGGGTGTTGTCATTCACGCGCATAACAATAATAAAAAAATACATGTTTGTATCGATGAAACGCGGCCGCTTTTGCAAGGTGCGCGATTAACCGCGTGGGAGTTAGCAAAAAATAATATCCCACACACATTGAATTGCGACAACATGGCAGCATCACTTATGCAAAAAAATAAAATTCAAGCGATATTCTTGGGTGCGGATCGTATTGCAAAAAATGGTGATTTCGCGAATAAAATTGGAACGTATAATTTAGCGGTGCTGGCAAAATATCATGGCGTGCCGTTTTATGTTGTCGCACCCTACACCACAATTGATTTTCACTGCGAAACCGGAAAAGACATTCCCATTGAAGAACGTGAGGCCGATGAAGTGCGTGGTGCAAAAGGTGCGTTTGGTGCCGTGATTTGGAGTATGAATAACACGCCTATTTATAATCCCGCATTTGATGTAACACCCGCAGCGTTGGTGACAGCTTATGTGTTAGATCGCGGCGTGATGTCATCGGATGAAATTAAAAATATTCATTTTTAAATTAGTTAATGTTTTTCTCAGGCGGTTGCAGCAGAGAGTGTGCTAAATCATTACCATTTAAACCTTTCGCAGAACCAAGACATTGACCCGTTTTAAAATCATAAACATACCCAGGTTTTTGTGATGAAAAAAACGATACGCCGTTTCCTGTCATAGAACTATCCGATGAACTCTCTTGCTCAGCAAAAAGGCCATTACTACTCGACGAACCTTTTTCTGAATTTAATGGATTTGCTGGCACCACCAACAATTCTTCGCCAGAATGAGAAGTGGATGATTCTGTGCGACGATGACGAGAATGGTGACGTTTTTTCTTCTTTCCAGAATGTATGGGTTTTTGTTCTGTTGGTTGTGCTGTTGACGACAATGGCGGTGGTGGCACGGACGCAAGATAATCATCCATACATTTTTTATATTTTTCAATATTCACTTTCACCACACACTCTTCTAAAATTCTTCCTGTACCAACCTCAACCACGCGCGCCACAATATCAATTAGTCGACCTTGTTTTTTCGCGCTCTCCATTTTCAATAAATCTACCGTAAAATTGGGATTATAACTTTCTTGCGGACATCCCACCCAATCAATTGTGTCTATCTTTTCTAGCTTAAAATATTGATACATGTACCAGTTAACAGGTTTAAACAGACTTGCAAATTTACTGATAAACGTATTTTTCTCAATCCAAAATTCACATTGAATATTATGCGCAGCAAATGTGTCACTCTCTTTACGATGAAATTTTCCGCTCGGCGAATCAAATTCAAAAATAGTTTCAAACTGTTTTCTATAACGCCCAAATCGAGTGAAATTAGCCAAATGAGACCAATTTTCATGCACCCATAAAAATGCACCTGCTGCTGTAAAAGCAGAACCGAGCGGCACACCCACTCTCAAACCCCAATATTTCAAAGAATCTAAGGGTGAGAGTTTTACCGTTGTCTTAAACGTCGTTTCTTTTTCGCCGCCCAATGCATCGATAGCAATCACACGAAATTGCACATCCCCCACATGATCTATATCCGGTTTTCCAAACAGTTTATTGGTTTTGCTGTCAAAGCTCCACGGTGCAGACAAACCAATTGATCTCCCTTCCGCATCTAATTGTTCAACACGATATGTCAGCGGATAATCATCAGGGCTTTTAAAAAAAATATCCAATGGCGGGAAATTATTTTCTTCACTGGTTAATGCCACTTGATCTGCCAATGCTTTTGTTAATATGGGCGGCTGGTGCGCGGGAATGGAAACTTGAAATGCAATCTGCGTTGTTAAAGATTCATCGGTTGCCATCAGCGCAAAATTAAAATCTTCCCCCACCGCTTCTCCTTTGGGTGGCGTGATGGTAACCCTATAAACACCATTATCTTGGCTCAGCTGTACCCATTGCAAAGCAGGTGTGATTGAATATTGAATAAGGCTGTTACCGCCTGTCACCAAATCCGCAGGAAAAACAACTGTAGTCACTTTATTCGCAAGCGCTGTAATTTTTGCAGGAAAAGTAGTGGTGTTACCAACAACTAACGGATGATCAATGGCTTTCGCCGTTATATTAAATTCAGCCGATTTGTCATACTCATCGATTAACGTCAATGTAATCGTATCCACCACGCCTAAATTTCTAGGCGGCATGGTAAGTTCAAGCCCGGGAGATACAACACTTTGCGCTAACACAACCGTGCCATCTTGTAACTTTGCACTAATGCGAAGATCACCTGTTCCGGTAAATGCATTAAAAGGCAAACGATAACTACCGCCTTTGCGTGATTGAAATGGCAATACCGTTGGCAAACGATCAGCATCAAACGTGGGTTCAAGATAACTGCATTGAATCGGAAATTGCGCGGGTTGTGAGTTGAGTCGACCATCACCCACTACAACAGAAACTGTTTGCGGGCCTTCTTCTGAACACGACACGCGAAATGCATTATTAATCACTGAACCATCGAATGGGTCGCCATTCACTGTCACTGATTTCACTGTTAATACATCACCATCTGGGTCTACTGCATTTCCCACTGGTTTTAATACAATTGATTCTCCCAGCGGCACTGTTTGCGCAGGATAAGTATTATGCGTCGCATTAACCCAAGTGGGCGCATGAAAGGTTTGTCCGGGTGCTATCAAGGTTGCATCCGGTGGTGCTTGCGTGGTTTGCGTTGCAAGTGCTGTTGTGATGGGCGTTTTTGTGGTGGGTAATTTTGTTGTTGTGGGTGGTGGTGATTCCGGTGTTGTTGGATTGGGTGTTGGAGTGGGAAGTGTGCGCGATGGGGTGACTGTATTTGGCTCTAACGTCAAACCAGGCACCACGTCAAATTTCACGTCAACTGATTGGCTTGTATCGGTATGAAAACGCAGCGTGAGATCTTTCCCAACCACTGTGTTTTTAGGCAGTGTTGCTTCGAATTGATTTTTTGCAGGATCCACTATTTTAAACCACGATGCGTCATTCGTAGTTTGCCCATCCACCATTTCAACTTTGGAAATAGTTGGCGTAATGGGTGTTAATCCTGCTGATGTATTTACACCACTTTTAAAGAAAAATAATCGTCCTCGGTTATTTTTTCCAACACCTGTTGCTAATTCCACATCAGCGTGATTAAAAAATTCTGGAACAGCCAACAGACTATTTGGCTGAACCATGACATACGTTGGTGGCATTGGCGCGACAATTAATTTTTGATCTTGCGTTTGAATCACGAGAAAACGATCATCCGGTGTGCGTGAAAAATGTTTAATGCCGCCAGGCACAGCAGATTGTGCGATTTTAGTGAGTGGATCGGTTGATATCAATTGTCCAGAATTAAGTGAAGTCAATCCATTTGCATCACCCGCAAGAATTTTTTTGCTAGTACCGGGTGAAAACAAAACTGCATCTGTTGTGCCTGAAATATATTGTGGTGGCTTAGTCGGTAAATTTCCCGGGTCACTAATATCGATCAAATAAACACCCGACTTAAATTCATGGCTGTTGACCGTAGGAATAATATTTTCAACTGAAATGGTGACTTTTTTTCCATCATCACTTAGCGCCATATTTGATATGGCAGCTGGATTTCCCGGAGAAAAAGGCCAAGAAACGCTACCTTCTAAAACCAAGCCGGTTGTGTTTGATGCATCCACTACACAAACCGTTGCATCACAATAAGATCCAGTAGCGGCAGGAGGCAATCCACTGTAAGCCACCACCAATTTGTTACCGTGTCTCAAGAGATAGAAACGTGAAGCAGCATCATTCCCGGTATATAACCATTTCAGCTGCAATGTTTTCGACAGTGTTGGATTGCTTGGATCGCTGACATCAATGGCCAATATTCTCGGGCCAATTGATGTCCCCTCTGCAACAACGTAAGCATATTGTTCATTTTCACTGAGTGCAACCGCACCCGCATTAAACCCAAGCAGCTCACCGCGTTTTACCCCTGTTTTCAAATCAAAAATAATCAAACCGTTATTTTTTTCTGCTGCAGTAAATGCCAATGTTTTTGCTTTATTTGTCACTGCTGCAACGCAATTATTGTCAACGGGCGTTGTGGGTCCTAATGACGGACCTATTTTTGGGCCCGTTTCAAGCGACATATCCACTTCAGTTAAACAATTACCGCCGCCCACCATTAATAAAGCTGAATTACTTGTAAAGGGGCCGATATTACCGCTTACATCATCCAACGTAGTGAGTGGCAAACATGGATCTTGAAAAGCAAGTGGTGTGACGGGTGGTGGCGGTGTTTGTGCGCTAACCGTGACAGGTAAAACAGCAAGTGCAGCAGCGCTTCTGAGAACATTATTCAAAACACCCGACGATCTTATTCTTAAAAAAGCAGGTATAAAAATAGGGGCAACCACCATAAGTATGGTCACGCCTTGCTGCAACCCATACCAAAAATATTGTAGATATTTTTCTGATCGTGACTGGGACGTTGCTGGCGATGTTTGTTCCGCTGGCGTTACCGCAAGCGCTTCACGCGCTTTGTTGCGCTGCCTCGCTTTTTTACGTTCTTTACTAGATCTATTGTTGACTGTCACGACGCACACCCACGCGCTATTGCTAAAGCGCCATTGATAGTCTCTCTGTCTGTTCCTGTTGCAAAACAACGTGACGACCATTCTTTATGTTCACGAAATAGATCTCTTCGAGTCGCAGTAACCGGCAAACCAAATACGTCAAACGCAGCCTGACAACACTCTTTTAAAAACCGCTCACATAATTTTTCATTGTTTAATAAATCTGTTGAGTTGGGTGAGTAAGTGTAAACGGCATAGCCAAACACTGCAGCGCTCACCACAATAAAAGCGAGCGTTGCAAATAATTCTCTCGCGTAGTGTGCAGCCAATTGCGATTTACAATAGCAATCAATTAATTTTTTCACGCATGGGTTAATAACATTTGCACATGTGAGTGATAAACCAACAATAAACAATGTTTTCAAACCCACACCTTCACCAAAAAGCATATTTGCAAGTACCATCAAAACAAAATTGATTTCCATTTGCCTCTCACGAAAATACTGGCTGCAAGACAACACAGGATTCATCCAAAAAAGCCGCATCCAAAAAAAAGCAGATTCTTGCAGGGATGTAGACAAACAGTATTCGTTATACAAGAAAGCGCAGCCTGTCATGGTGGGGACCATCAGAATTAGTAAAGGATGAAAGGGTTGCATCAAATCAGATGTATGCACTATTCTTTCCTCGCAAGAATTGTTGTGATCCAACATTCTTTGAGCAGCTAAATCTCGACCCAATACATAACTAGGCTGCGCATTAAGAAATCGACTCAAAAGATTTCGTCGCATTTCCACGGTTAGCTTTTTTGGTCGAGCTTCGCGCTTGATGGTCACAATCATGTTCTTTTGATCATCACGCATTACTGTTTTCATCCAAATATATGACAATATTTTGTCCGAAATGTACGACATCATTTATAGCATAATTCTATATCAAATACAGATAATATTTTATCTTTTTTGAAAATATTAAATCAGGAGGTTATCGATGAAATAGACATAACATATTGTTTTATTTTGTTTTTTACAAAAAACTCCTGACAAGGTTAACAAGGATATTAATTTTAGGCAAGATGAGGTAGGATGCTGAATTTGCCGCGCTAAAGAAAAATCAAAAAACGAACGTTTAATGGAATTGGTATAACAACAGGTAACTAATGATCGCAGCTATTTTAGTGGGTGGAAAAGGGTCTCGACTACAATCGGTTATTTCCGATGTGCCAAAACCATTAGCACCAGTGGGTGATACGCCGTTTTTATTTTTATTGATTCGCAAGTTAGCGAGCTATGGCATAAAAAATATTATTTTATTGACGGGATACCTGCACGACAAAATTGAAAGTACATGTGGAAATGGAAATCAGTTGGGTGTAGACATTATTTATTCTCGCGAAGAAACCCTGCTGGGAACAGCGGGCGCATTGTTATTCGCGGCACCTTATTTAAAAACAGAATCAACATTTTTATTTCTCAACGGCGATACTTTTTTTTCTGGAAATTTAAATAATTTTATTATGCAATCACTCGATGATAATGTAGCACTCATTGGTGTCAAAAAAGTAAAAGAAGCAGATCGTTTTGGCAGTATTTATTTAAAGTCCCATAGCAATGAAATTGCATTTTTCGCAGAAAAGCAGCAACAACAGAATGGATTAGTGAGTGCGGGAATTTATAAATTATCACCCGCTGTTTTTTCTGCGATTCCTGAGAATCAAGCTTATTCACTTGAAACAGAGCTATATCCCCAGTTGTTAACTCAGGGAAAAAAACTCAGTGTCGTAGAATTAGATGGCGTGTTCTATGATATCGGCACGCCGGAGAGCTATGCTGAGTTCAAATTGATTGACGCAGATCAAGCATTTATTCCATAATTCATTCGTTTTTGATCATGGTAGGTTTCGTCCAACAGCATGCAAAATGTACAAATAGAAACGAATTATCCGCAATACTTACAGCGAATTTGGTCTGCACGCTATTTTTGGTGGCATCTCGCGTTGTCTGATATTCGTGCGCGCTTTCGTCGCTCCTACTTAGGAATTGCATGGGCAGTACTAACGCCACTATTACTCACTGCCATTTTAACGCTGGTGATGAGTTTTATTTTTAAGTCACAAGCGATTTCATACGCACCATACGTTTATTCTGGTTTAATTGTGTGGGAAGTCATTACGAGTAGTGGCAATGATGGCTGTGATGCTTTTTTTAAAGCGAGCAGTTACATCAAACAATTTAAGCATCCGATGATTATTTATTCGATTCGAACGGTACTCGTTTCGATGATATACATGATGTACGCTTTGATTGGTTTAGCTGCATGGATGTTGTTAAAACAACCATTTCATTTATTGGTTACGTTGGTGTGGATTGTTCCAGCGCTTTGCATGTTATTTTTTATTGCATTACCTGTTTGCATTGTTTGCGGCATTACGAATACTCAGTTTCGCGATTTTGCACGGTTGTTGGTTTTAATTTTTCAGATGGTGTGGTACGTGTCGCCGATTTTTATTTCTGACAAACTGCTGATGAAATCGAAACATTTGCATGTGCTCGTCACTTACAATCCAATTTACCACTTGTTGGAATTATTTCGTGCGCCGATTTTGTATGGGCACGCGCCCATGATAATTGATTTTGCTTATGTCATTGTCGCAGGATTAATTTTT
Source organism: Gammaproteobacteria bacterium RIFCSPHIGHO2_12_FULL_39_24 (assembly GCA_001802455.1). Lineage (GTDB taxonomy): Bacteria > Pseudomonadota > Gammaproteobacteria > Coxiellales > Coxiellaceae > 2-02-FULL-42-43. The sequence continues at coordinate 38,742 of MGXZ01000020.1, read as the reverse complement.
TGGGCATGGGCTATTCGTTTATTAATTAAAAACGAAAACACATTGATTCATTATTTATGACGCAGAAAACGCATATTATTTTAAAAAATGTTGATGTTCGCTATTCATCATTGGCGTATAAAGCACATTCGCTTAAAGAAACTATATTCAGGCGAGTGGCACGAAAAAAAATAAATCACGTTGAAATTACCGATGTGCATGCGTTAAAAAACATATCATTTCAAATTTATCACGGCGAACGAATCGGACTCATTGGACATAATGGCGCAGGGAAAAGCACACTACTGAAAACAATCGCGCAGGTTTATCCCTTGTCAGCGGGTTCTGTTGATATTATTGGCGATGTGCGTTCATTGTTTGAATTGAATTTGGGTTTTGAAATGGAAGCAACGGGTCGCGAGAATATTATGTACCGCGGCTTGTTGTTGGGGAAAAAACCGAAAGAAATGCGCGCGATGATTGATGAAATTATTGAATTTGCTGAGCTGGGCGATTTTATTGATTACCCTATTAAAACGTATTCAGCCGGAATGATTGTTCGACTGGCATTTTCGATCTCCACATCAGTTTCTGGTGATATTTTAATATTGGATGAAGTGTTTTCGGCAGGGGATGCCAAATTTATTGTTAAAGCAAAAAAAAGAATTACCGCATTAATTGATAATGCGGAATTATTAATTTTTGCATCACATGAATTTGATACGTTAAAAGAATTATGTAGTCGTGTGTTTGTGATGCACCAGGGTGAATTACGATTTGATGGAAAACCTGCGGATGCAATTGATTTTTATCATGAGCTGATGGGATTGTCATTGGGTAAAAAAACACAAACTGAAGAAAAAATATTAATTTAAATAAAGGACGAACAGTGACGAGAACGCAGGGTATTGTGATTACGCAAACACCGTTTCGTATTGGTTTTTTCGGTGGTGGAACCGATTTTCCTGATTTTTTCAATCAGTCGCGTGGCGCTGTTCTCGGAGCGGCCATTGATAAGTATATGTATGTGACTGTCAATTCGCTCGCGCGTTTTTTTGAAAAACGCATCCGATTATCTTATGCAAAATTAGAATATGTAAACCAACCCAGTCAACTAGAGAATGAAATAGCGCGTCGTATTTTAGAAACGCATCCTTGTTTAGATGAAAATAGTTTTTTGGATATTAATACGTTTGCTGATTTACCCGGGGCTAGTGGTGTTGGATCTTCATCATCATTTACCGTTGGCATGCTCAACGCAATTTACGCTTTGCATGGTATTTATCGATTGCCAGAATTGTTGGCGGAAGAAGCCATTCAAATTGAACGGGGTGGTGAGTTGCAAAAAACCGGTGGATGGCAAGATCAAGTTTATGCAGCGTGTGGTGGATTTAATAAAATTATTTTTTCGCAGAATCGTTTTCATATCGAGCCCATTTGTTTGAGCTACGAAAAAAAACGCGCTTTGGAATCAGCCTGCATGATGTTTTTTATTGGCGGTCTTCGATCTTCTGCTGAAATGCAAACGCAAACTTTTCATGAAAACAGCAAAGATCATCGAAACCAACGTCTTGAAAAATTGTGTGAGCAAGTGGACGACGCTTTTTCAATTTTAACAAACAGTCATTACACTGCATCGGAAATGATTGAGCGTTTTGGTAAACTTTTACATTACGCATGGGAAGTGAAACGTAGTATTGCTTCACACATCAGCAATCCTCATGTTGATGCCGTTTATGCAAAAGCATTATCGGCTGGTGCCTATGGTGGAAAATTATGTGGCGCGGGCGGTGGTGGCTTTTTGTTGTTGGTAGCACCCCCTGAAAAACGTCCACAGATTACGCAAGCATTATCTGAACATAAATTGCTGGATATTGCTTTTCAAGAACATGGAAGTCGAGTGATTTATAGCAAATCTTGTCATCCGCAATCAGTTAGTGCTCAGCTTGAGCCAGTCTTGGTCACTTAGCGATGGAAAACAAAATCATTTGCGTTGATCTGGATGGTTCTCTTGTTTTAACAGACACATTGCATGAAACTGCCATCGCCGCTTTTAAAAAAAATATTTTTATTGTTTTTAAAATATTTTATTGGTTATTGGTAAAAGGAAGAGTTTATTGCAAAAAACAATTATCCGGATCCATTGATGTTTCAACATTACATTTACCGGTGAATCAACCACTTTTACTTTGGCTAAAAAAACAAAAAGAGGCTGGATGCAAATTATATTTGGTTACGGCGGCAGATCAAAAAATTGCAGATACCATCGCAAAACAAATCCCCATTTTTGAAACAGCATTTGGTACGAATTGGGATCTTAATTTAAGTGGTATCAGCAAAAGAGATTTCTTAGATCAACAATTTGGTTCAAGACAGTACGTTTATGTTGGCAATGGTCGATGTGATTTAACCGTATTTGCACATGCTGCTGAAGCCGTTGTGGTTAACAACAGCCCACATTTTATTGAAAAAGTAAAAAAAATAACGCCCGTTTCTATCGTATTTAAAACATCAATGAATAATTTCTCAACATTTTTAAAAGCGTTGCGCATTCATCAGTATGCAAAAAATCTTTTGATATTTTTGCCGCTTTTGTTGGGGCACGAAATTAATAATGCGCCACTTATTTTATCTACCGTATTAGGATTTATTTGTTTTTCATTGATTGCATCCAGCGCCTATTTATTAAATGATGTATTGGATTTACCTTCTGATCGACTACACCCAACCAAACGATTTCGTCCGGTCGCCAGCGGCGAATTAAGTATTTCATACGCATTGTTGGGGATGGCGGTGAATTTTATGGCGGGTGTTGTGTTGGCGCTTGAGTGGTTACCATCCGTATTTTGTATTGCACTGATTTCCTACTACATAATTACCGTTGCTTATTCGTTTAAATTAAAAAAATTATTGTTAGTGGATGTGTTTGCGTTAGCAATATTGTATACCACGCGCATTGTTGCAGGTATGACGATTATGGGTGAAACGGGTTATTCACAGTGGTTGTTATTATTTTCATTTTTCTTTTTTACCAGCCTTGCTCTGATGAAGCGGCTCAGTGAATTAAAACGTTTTAGTGAAAATGGTTTTGAACGATTACCAGGTCGTGCCTATTTGATTGAGCATGAGTCAGAAACCAAAATGTTCGGTATTTGCAGTGGTTTTGCCTCTATTTTAATTTTTGCGTTATATGTACAGTCGCAAGAATCTTTGCGTTTGTATCACTATAGCGAATTATTATTTTTAATTTGCCCGCTATTGTTATATTGGATTTTGCGTGCATGGTTGATGACCGCAGAGGGGAGAATGCATGATGATCCGATTGTGTTTGCGTTGAAAGATCGCGTTACGTATGTGATCGGATTTATTATTGTTGTAATAGCGCTGGTGGCGATTGGGTGAATAGATTGTCTAATGTGAATTAAGCGCTAATTAAAGTAGTGAGAAGCCGTTGCAAGATCCCTTGTTTTTGTGTCATGTTCACGAAAAACAAGGGTGTTGTGACGGCTACGAACGAATGCAAATTGTCAGCGCTTAATTCATTTTTAACCAATGATTGATAATTAACATGAATACACAAGACAAAATCATTATCACCGGCGCTGCAGGTTTGGTGGGTCAAAATCTATTATTGCTGTTGCGTGAAAAAGGATTTTGTAATCTGGTTGCAATTGATAAGCATGCAGAGAATATGGCATTGCTTCAAAAACGCAATCCATCCGTTCAGTGCGTGAGCGCCGATTTAAGTGTGCCGGGTGAGTGGGAACATCATTTCAACGATGCGCAATACGTCATTATTCTGCATGCACAAGTCACGAGTCTTTATTTAACTGAATTTGAAAAAAATAATCTCACTGCAACAGAGCATGTTTTAAATGCGATTAAAAAAAATAATATTGTGTTTACCGTTCATGTCAGTTCATCTGTTGTTAACTCAGTTGCAAATGATGATTACACCAACACAAAAAAAGCACAGGAAAAGAGGGTGCTTGACAGCAATATTGCTTGTTGTGTTTTGAGACCGACCTTGATGTTTGGACGGTTTGACCCAAAACATTTTGGTTGGTTGTCTCGTTTTATGGAAAAAACACCTATTTTTCCGATTCCAGGAGATGGAAAATATTTACGTCAACCATTATACAGTCGCGATTTTTGCAGAATCATTATTTCTGCGCTTGAAAAAAAACCGTCAGGAAAAATTTTTGATATTGCTGGATTAGAGGAAATGAATTATATCGATATTATTTACTTAATTAAAAAAATCAAAAAATCAAAAACCATGATTATTAAAATTCCCTATCGTCTTTTTTATGGGATCATAAAAATCGCCGGAATGATTTCAAGTAAACCACCTTTTACCACAGATCAATTAAAAGCATTAACCGCAGGTGATTATTTTGTGGGTGTTGATTATGAAAAAGAATTTAAGGTAACTCCAACACCATTACGTCAAGCGTTTGAGGAGTCATATGGCAATGCGCGCGAATAATGCCATTATCATTGGCGCCGGCCCCATGGGGTTGATGGCAGCGTATGAATTACAAAAAAAAGGTTTTCACGTGAGTGTGTACGAACGCGATGATCGTATCGGAGGAATGTCTGCGTCATTTGATTTCGATGGCACTCAGATTGAACGTTTTTATCATTTTATTTGTAAAACAGATAAACCACTGTTTGATCTGTTGTCTGAATTTAATTTGCAACATGCGTTGCGATGGACAGACACGACGATGGGTTTTTTTTACGATGGAAAGTTGTATCCGTGGGGAACACCGATTGGATTGTTAACCTTTCCCAAATTGAATTTTCTGACTAAATTGCGTTATGGATTAATGGCATTCAAAATGTCGCACACCAAGAATTGGAATAAGCTTGATAAAATAACAGCGACTGCGTGGCTAAAAAAATGGGTGGGAAAAAAAGGATATGAAATTTTGTGGGACAGTTTGTTTTATTATAAATTTTATCATTACAAAAATGATTTGTCCGCTGCTTGGTTAGGAACACGCATTAAACGAGTTGGTTTATCACGACGTAATTTATTTAAAGAGCAGCTGGGTTATCTTGAGGGCGGATCAGAAATTTTATTAGACGCGATGAAAAATCGTATTATCGAAATGGGTGGACATATTTATTTGAACGCCGGTGTGGATGAAGTGGTTGCTGAAAATAATAAAGTGATTGGTGTCAATATCAATGGACAACTGGTTGAGAGTGATATTGTGGTTTCAACTATCCCACTACCTTTTGTAAGTAAGTTAGTCCCCAGTTTTTCGAAAAAAACGCATGATCAAATTAATGCTATCACCAACGTTGCTGTTGCGTGCGTATTATTTAAAACAAAAAAATCGATCACACAACATTTTTGGGTTAACATCAACGATTCTCGTATTGCATTGCCAGGTATCATTGAATACACCAATTTAAATTCCAGTATTACGCAAGCTGATGAACGAATTATTTATGTGCCTTATTACATGCCATCTACGCATGAAAAATATCGCTGGAAAGATGAACGATTTATTAAAGAAGCAACACGTTATCTTAGTATGATATCGAATACATTCACTAAAGAAGCTATTATTGCTGCAAAAGTAACGCGTTATGCGTATTCACAAACCGTTTGTAGCATAAATTTCTTGGATAAATTACCCCGTATGCGATGTGATGAAATAAAGGGATTTTATATGGCGGATACGGCGTATTATTATCCCGAAGATCGCAGTATGTCGGAAAGTGTGAAAATGGGATCAACGTTAGCGACACTGGTTCATGAAGATTATCAGTCAGTTTTACGATAAAAAATTTATATTATTTTTATTGGTGAATGGATTTGCTGCATTCATTAATTTAGGATCGCGAATTATTATAGGCAATTTTTTTTCATATGCCTGGTCCATTGTGATTGCCTATCTTATTGGAATGATGGTTGCGTATCTATTATGTCGGCGTTATTTATTTCAATCGGAAAAAAATAAAATACATCAAGAAGTTTTTTATTTTGTAATAGTAAATGGTGTGGGTATTTTTATTGCATTATTTGTTTCACTATTTTTGTTTCATGTTGGATTAATGATGATTAAAGATATTTTTATACGAGAAGAAATCGCGCATTTTATCGGAATTGGCGCACCTGCGTTTATGAGTTACGTGGGTCATAAATATATTACCTTTAGGTAATCGTGATGATCAGTAGCTGGGGAAACATTTCAACAATAAAAAACACAGAAGAAAAAAATATTCTGTGGCGTGATGAAAATGATTTTTTTCAAAAACAACCTGTTTTAGCGTATGGAAATGGTCGTAGCTATGGTGATGTTTGTTTAAATAATAATGGTGTGATCATTAAAACACATCAGCTCAATCGTTTTATTTATTTTGATAGTCAAACAGGTATTTTGGTTTGTGAGTCAGGTTGTTTGCTGTCGGACATTTTATCTTTTGCCATTTTTAAAGGTTGGACACTTCCCGTGGTTCCAGGAACACAATACGTGACGGTTGGTGGCGCGATTGCTAACGATGTGCACGGAAAAAATCATCATATGCGCGGCACGTTTGGATGTCATGTTAATCGTTTTGCACTATTGAGATCCACTGGTGAATTATGGGAATGCGCACCACATCAAAACGCTGAATTATTTCGTGCTACTGTCGGTGGCATTGGACTAACGGGGATAATTTTGTGGGCTGAAATTCAGCTAATGCCAATAAAGAGTGATTATTTAACCGTCACTACAGAACCATTTTACGGAATTGAAAAATTCATTGCGTTATCAAAAGATGCTGAAAAAACACATGAATACACGGTTGCGTGGCTGGATTGTCAATCTGACAGAAAAAATTTCGCACGCGGTTTGTTTAGCAAAGCCAATTATCATCAGGAAAAATTAATTACAAAAAATGATGCAAGAAAAAAATTATCTGTTCCCATTAATTTACCATCGATGGTATTAAATCGCTGGACGATTCGTGCATTCAATCAGTTGTATTTTTATGCGGGCGCGAGAAATCAATCGGAAAAATTAGTTCGTGCCAATTCATTTTTCTTCCCGCTTGACGCCATACACCATTGGAACCGCATTTATGGATCGCGTGGTTTTTATCAGTATCAGTGTGTTGTGCCGATGCAAAATGGTGATACCGTTATCACAAACTTATTAAACACCATCGTGAAATCAAGACAAGGGTCATTCTTATCGGTGTTGAAAATACTGGGTGATAAACCATCACCGGGAATTTTATCGTTTCCCATGCCGGGAATAACACTTGCGCTGGATTTTCCCAATAAGGGGAGTGAGACATTGGCATTATTAAATAAATTAGATGATATTGTAATGAATGAAAATGGCCGTGTTTATCTTGCAAAAGATACGAGATTAAGTAAAAAACAGTTTGCTCATTATTATGGAAAAGCGTGGGAAAATTTTTCTGCATACCACGATCCAGGATTTTCGTCTAGTTTGATAAGAAGGGTAATGTAGTATATGAAAAAAATTGTCATTATCGGCGCTACTTCCGCCATCGCACAAGCCATAGCACGTCAATTTGCCGAAGAAAAAAATAAATTGTTTTTAATTGGGAGAAGCAAAACACATTTGGCCATGTTGGCGGCAGATTATGCTATTCGCAGTGAAAACCCGTGCCAGTTTTTTGTATATGATGCCTTCAGTAATAATCAAATTGAAGCCTGCTTAAGTGAAGCACTTGGTGTATTATCTACAATAGATATTTTAGTGGTTGCACACGGCTCACTGCCAAATCAACGAAGTTGTGAAATTGATTTGCAAAAAACATTAGATGAATTTCAGATTAATGCAATGAGTTATATTGGTTTGTTAACCGTCTTTGCAGATTATTTTGAAAAACAAAAAAATGGACATATCATTGTTTTTTCTTCGGTCGCAGGAGATCGCGGAAGAAGAAGTAATTATTTATATGGTGCGGCGAAATCAGCCATTTCAACTTTCACGTCAGGATTGCGTGCTCGTTTGTCATTCAGCAATGTGCATGTCATGACCGTCAAGCCTGGTTTTGTAGACACACCGATGACGAAAGAATTTAAAAAAAGTTTTTTGTGGGCGCAGCCAAACGACGTTGCTAGCTGTGTTATTAACGCAATGAAAAAGAAAAAATCAGTGTTGTATGTTCCCTGGTTTTGGAAATACATTATGTTGATTATTAAATGGTTGCCGGAATCATTGATGAAGAAATTGTAATGAAAAAGTCGAATTTATTTTTTTTAGCGATCTTTATAATCGCTGTTGTTTTTCCCTTATTATTAATTTGGATAATGGCATATCAAATTCCTTTTGGTGATACGTGGGATGATTCGATCGTTCTTTATTTTAGTTATTTGCATCATACTTTAACGTGGCAATATTGGGTGCATCCGCACAATGAACACCGTGTGATATTGACACGTGCGATAACACTTTTTAAAGATATCTTTTTTCCAACATCACGTTATTTTATCCAACTCACCTCTTATTTTCTTTTTCTCGCCACTTATTTTCTTCTTGTTTTTCAATTTGAAAAAGCACGTTTCAAATTACAGTACAGTGAGAAATCGTATCGTTGGTTTTATTTGCTTACTGCGGGAATATTATTTTTTCCGAAGGATATTTCATTTTGGCGCTGGGGTTTTATTATTCAATTCCCGCTAACCGTATTTTTTGTTACCGCCACGATATTTTGCTTATCTCAAAAAAATATCACTTGGCTTCGATATGGTTGTGCTATTTTGCTTTCATTGTTGGCAACAGCCAGCTCTGCCAATGGATTGATGATTTGGCCTATTGGATTTTTATTGCTTATTTTGTGTCGTTCCTCAATCATGAAAATGGCAGCCTATGTCATCATCGGTTTGATAATTATTTATTTTTATTCTCATGATAATCATCTGCAGGGTTTTATTATCAATGAACCTATAAAATCATTTTTGTATTTCACTGATTTTTTAGGAAATTGGTCAACAGCTCTTTTAGCGTCTGTTATTGGTTGTGCTGTTCTTGTTTTGTTTTTCAACGGAATCAAACTATTTTTTAACCGATATCATGTCGAAAAAATAACAATTTTTTATCCATGGTTAGCATTAGGATTATTTGCGATCGCAAATGGTTTTGTTGCGGCATTGACACGCATTCAGTTTGGCGTTGGTCAAAGTTTATCAATACGATATGCTGCTATTTCACTGATGTTATGCGCATCATTAACGGGTTTTTATGCATTGCAATGGTCGCGTTTGTCTGATCGGTATAAAAAAATCCTGAAATTTTTTGTGTTTTTATTTATTGTCTTTTTTGTTGGTTCTTATCATCGCGTGTTTTTTCAGTTAACAAAAAATTATCGTTTTATCGCACAAGAAATCGCACTTCCTTATGGTGTGTTGTTGCCAACCGATAACGGTAGTTATTCAGCAGGAAATGATAAGATTGCTGATCGTTTGTTGTTATATCGACAATCAGCGTTGTATACGTTGAGCAATCCAGAACCGCATTATTTAAATCAAACGTTATCAGAAACGATGATAAAAAAAATAGGCGTGACTGTTGATCCGAAAAATTATTCTATAACAATAGGAAAAAGATCACTAAAAAATTATGTTGGTTTTATTTCAGGTGTTGCAGTGAGTGGATCCATACACGCAAAAAATAATCACGCTAATTTATCTGCTTCACTGTTATTGTTAAACGCAGATCACAAAATTATTGGCATTGCTTTTATTGCCCATCAGCAATTTTTTGGATTTATGGTAGGTGCGCAGCCTGTGAATCAACTGATTCAGTTGAAAAAAGGGTATGGGATTAGACAAGATCGAACGCGTACCATTTGATAACAAGTTATTTTTTTGTCACAATACCTGCTCTTTTTTGGAGCGAAACAGTGACAACAGCAACGAAATCAACTCATCACGTGTCCGCTCGTGTTGCCGGCATTCGTTTTTTGTTTTCTACCCATACACTTCAAACAGCGTTAGATACTGTACTGTTCGATCATTACAGAAAAAAATTATTGAGTGGGTCTGTTGTTAACGCAAGTGAGCAGCGTGCAGCATGGCACACCGAATTTCGCAATCCGCAACCGTGTCAGTTGGTTCAAGACTCATTAGCACAAATAAAACAAATCAGTGATTCGATTCGTCAACATCAGTGGTTTTTTGATGTAAAAGATATCGTTAATATTGGTATCGGTGGTTCTGATTTGGGGCCTAAATTAATTTGCGAAGCGTTTGAGGATGAGATTACTCAATTCACTTTGCACTTCGTATCAAATTTAGATAAAGCGCAGATTCATTCTACCTTAAAAAAATTATCTCCCGCACAGACACTTTTTATTGTGACGTCTAAATCTTTTCGCACAACAGAAACTATCGAAAATATGTTGATTGCAAAACAGTGGTTGTTAGAGGCTGGGTGCGATCCTGCTGAGCATTTGATTGCTGTGACAACCAATATCCACATTGCGACTGAAATTTATCAAATTCCCGTTTCGCGCGTTTTAATGATGCCCGATTGGATAGGGGGTCGTTTTTCATTGTGGTGTGCAGTAGGTTTGCCGTGTGCCATTGCGTTGGGGTTTGAAAAATTTTCTGAATTACATCAAGGCGCGTATGAAATGGATATGCATTTTCTACAGACATCATCAGAAAAAAATGCACCTGTCATGTATGCTTCTTTATTGTGTGATGCAATTATGAATCATTCCGTGCAAGCACTGGCAATATTACCGTACGCGTATCGTTTGCGCTCATTACCCGATTATTTACGACAATTATTGATGGAAAGTTTGGGTAAACACGTTACGACGATGGGTGAATCAGTTGCTTATCCAACAGGCCCAATTGTATATGGCAGCGCAGGAACCAACTCTCAACATTCTTTCCAACAACTCATGATGCAAGGCACGCATCCTGTTTTTGCCGATTTTATTTTGCCACTTACGCAAGCTAATATGATTGCAAATTGTGTGACGCAAGTGAAAACACTGCGTGATGGAATTGCATCTTCTGATCCGCTTAAACAAATCCCCGGTGGAAAAATTGCTAATTTATTTGTGCTAGAAAAATTAAATTTAAAATCAGTGGGTGCGTTATTGGCTTTTTATGAACACGCTGTTGTGACGACGGCTTTTATGTTGAACATTAATCCATTTGACCAATTTGGTGTGGAACACGCAAAGTGTCACAGCGAGAGTTTGTTGAAACACTATGGTGGTGAAATTCACAGTATTGAGCAGATCAAGCAAATACTGGATTAATTTTTAAATTTTTTAAAATGTTCAAACAATATTCAGATTTATTTAACGTATAAAAATGCAATCCCGATGCGCCACCGGATAATAATTTTTCACATAAATCAGTGAGTACGTCGTCACAAAAAGTGTGCAGTGAAATAATATCATTTTTATAATTTTCCAAGCGAAATTTTAACCAGCGTGGAATCTCAGCGCCACAGGCATTTGAAAATGACACCAATTTTTCATAATGAATAATGGGCATAATGCCCGGCGTGATCGGCGCTGTTATATGAAATTTCTCGCAATCATCTCGAAATCGAAAATACGCATCAGGATTATAAAAATACTGTGTGATCATTGAATTTGCGCCCGCATCCATTTTTTCTTTTAAATGAAACAAAGCGCGTTTTACATCGGTTGTTTGCGGATGAAATTCAGGATAACAAGCAACGTCAATGTGAAAATGATTTCCTGTTTGTTCACGAATAAATTGCACCAGTTCAGATGCATGCTGAAAATGAGTAGAGGGTATTGTTGTGTTGGCGGGTGCGTCACCACGCAAAACTACTAAACGCGAAATATCTTTTTGAATATAACGATCCAATAAATTTTTAATATTTTCTTTTTCTGCAGCAACACAAGAAATATGGGGTGCTGTTTGAATGCGAGTGTGTTTTTTTATTTTAAATACCGTGTCGGGTGTGTGTGTTTGTGCTGATCCCGCTGCGCCAAAGGTAACCGAAAAATAAGATGGATTGATTGCCGTCAGCATGCCAGCTGTTTGCAATAATGCATTTATTCCTGCTGTTGTTTTGGGTGGGAAAAATTCGAAGCTTAAGTGAGGCGATGACATAGAAAATATCCTTATTAAAATATGAAATGCGAACCAATCCAATGAAATGAGAGCGCATTGTCATGGTGTGTTTAAGAGAAGTGTGATTTTCAAGGATGAAAATGACAAGTCTACAGGGATGTATTCACGACGTCTTCTCGAGAACATACCATGACAATGCAAACGAATGAAAGCAGGATATAACCGTTCGCATTTTCATTTCCGTTTGATATAGAATACCGTCTCATTTAAAAAAGAGCCAATGGATATGCAGCTACTAGAATTATTGAAGTCTACAATTTTAATCATCGATGGCGCCATGGGAACGATGATTCAAACGTACCATCTTACCGAAAATGATTTTCGTGGAACGCAATTTAATGATCATCCGATTTTTTTAAAAGGCAATAATGATTTATTGTGTTTAACACAACCCCACATTATTCACGCTATTCATGCAGCCTATTTGAAAGCCGGCGCGGATATTATTGAGACCAATACGTTTGGTGCAACATCGATTGCGCTATCAGATTATCAATTAAGTCATTTGGCAGTTGAAATTAATTATCAGGCAGCCAAATTAGCGCGTGCTGCATGTGATGAAATTATGCAAAAAATGCCTGAAAAACCGCGTTTTGTAGCGGGTGCAATTGGACCTACGAATCGCACCGCATCCATTTCACCCGATGTGAATAATCCGGGCGCGCGTAATATTTCATTTGATGAATTGGTGTTAGCTTACACGGAAGCAACGGATGGCTTGGTAAAAGGCGGCGTTGATATTATTTTAATTGAAACGATTTTTGATACGTTGAATGCCAAAGCCGCGATTTACGCTGTTAAAAAATATTTTGATGATAACCAAATTGAATTACCGATCATGATCTCAGGCACGATTACGGATGCGAGTGGACGAACATTGTCAGGGCAAACGATTGAAGCCTTTTGGCATTCAGTGATGCATGCTAATCCTATTGCGATTGGGATTAATTGTGCACTGGGGGCTGAAGATATGCGCCCCTATGTTCAAACCTTGTCTAAAATCGCAGATACGTATGTGAGCGTGTATCCGAATGCAGGTTTGCCCAATGAATTGGGTGAATATGAGCAATCACCTGAACGTATGAGTGAGCTGATATTTGAATTTGCGCAGAATGGTTTTATTAATGTGGCGGGTGGTTGTTGTGGTACGACACCGCAACATATTAACGCGATTGCCGAAAAAATAAAAAACACAAAACCGCGAAAAATCCCAGACATTAAGCCTTATTGTCGTCTGAGTGGATTAGAACCTTTAACCCTTTATCCTGACAGTAATTTTATTAACGTGGGTGAACGCACCAATGTAACTGGGTCCGCTAAATTTAAAAAACTTATTTTAGAAAAAAAATATGAAGAGGCATTGCACGTTGCACGCCAACAAGTTGAACAAGGCGCGCAAATCATCGATATCAATATGGATGAAGCGATGCTGGATTCTGCCGACGAGATGCGCACGTTTTTAAATTTGGTGGCGAGTGAGCCGGATATTTCTCGCGTGCCGATTATGGTGGACTCATCAAAATGGTCGGTGATTGAGACGGGTTTACAATGTCTTCAAGGAAAGGGCATTGTGAATTCCATTAGTTTAAAAGAAGGCGAGGTTGCATTTATTGCGTGTGCTAAAAAAATATTATATTACGGTGCCGCGGTTGTCGTGATGGCGTTTGATGAACAGGGTCAGGCGGATACACGTGACCGTAAAATTGAAATTTGCAAGCGTGCTTACGTTATTTTAACTAATCAAGTTGGTTTTAAACCCTCAGATATTATTTTTGATCCGAATATTTTTGCAATCGCAACCGGAATTGATGCACATAATAATTATGCGGTTGATTTTATCGAAGCAACTGTTGAGATAAAAAAACATTGCCCGCATGCATTAATTAGCGGCGGTGTGAGTAATGTCTCATTTTCATTTCGTGGTAATAATCCAGTGCGCGAAGCGATTCACGCGGTTTTTTTATATCATGCGATTCGCGCGGGATTAGACATGGGCATTGTGAATGCCGGGCAATTGCCGATTTATCAAGATATTCCGGCTGAATTATTAGAACGTGTTGAAGAGGTTGTGCTAAATCGCAAACCGGATGCAACAGAAAAATTATTAGAGATTGCGCAAACGGTGATGAGTACTGATAAAACGCAGCAAAAAGATTTATCGTGGCGTGAAAAATCAGTCAATGAACGATTAACGTATGCGTTAGTGCAGGGTATTACGGAATTTATTGACGTGGATACAGAAGCAGCAAGGCTTTCTGCATCTTATCCATTAGCGGTCATTGAAGGACCGTTGATGGATGGCATGAATCAAGTGGGGGAATTATTTGGTGATGGAAAAATGTTTTTGCCGCAAGTCGTAAAAAGTGCGCGTGTCATGAAAAAAGCAGTCGCCTATTTAATTCCGTATATTGAAGCAGAAAAGAAAAATAATAATCACAAAGCCTCTGCGCGCGGAAAAATTTTAATGGCGACGGTGAAAGGCGATGTGCACGATATTGGAAAAAATATCGTGGGTGTTGTGTTGCAATGTAATAACTATGATGTGATTGACTTGGGTGTGATGGTGCCCTGTGAAAAAATAATAGAGACGGCAAAAAAAGAAAATGTGGATATGATTGGATTAAGCGGATTAATCACACCATCATTGGATGAAATGTGTTTTGTCGCGAGCGAGCTGCAGCGCACCGATTTTACGATTCCATTATTAATTGGCGGGGCAACAACGTCACGTGTGCATACCGCGGTTAAGATTGCGCCGAATTATTTGCACGATGTGATTTATGTGAAAGACGCGAGTCGTGCGGTTGGAGTGGCTGCAAAATTACTGAATTCAAATCAGAAAGAAAATTATAGTCGTGAAATAAAAAATGAGTATCAGGAGGTGCGCGAGCGTCATGCGGGTAAAAAACATCAAACGGATTTTATTTCTTTAAATGAGGCGCGCGTGAACAAATTATCGTTAAATTGGGATAATACTATTCCCGCCATTCCGCGACAATTGGGCATTCAAATACTGAAAAATTATGATCTAAATACAATCGCTCAAGAAATCGATTGGACGCCTTTTTTTCAAGCATGGGATTTGGCAGGACATTTTCCGGATATTTTAAAAGATAATATTGTGGGCATTGAAGCAACCAAGCTTTATCACGATGCGCGTGCGATGTTGCAACATGTCATTGATGAAAAATTATTACAAGCGCATGCGGTGTTTGGATTTTTCCCGGCGAATAGTGTGAATGATGATGATGTAGAGGTATATGCAAATGATGATCGTGATGAAGTGATATTAACATTGCATCATTTGCGGCAACAAAATCGAAAGCCGCCAGGTAGAGCGAATAAATGTTTAGCAGACTTTATTGCACCAAAATATACGGGATTAAAAGATTATATTGGTGGATTTGCGGTAACCGCTGGCATCGGTGTGGATGCGTTGGCTAAAAAATTTGAAACACAGCATGATGATTACAGCAGTATTATGATTAAAGCGCTGGGGGACAGATTGGCCGAAGCTTTCGCAGAACATTTGCATCGTAAAGTGCGACAATTATATTGGGGTTATGCATCCGAGGAAAATTTAAGTCATGAGTCACTTATCAAAGAAAATTATTTTGGGATTCGCCCCGCACCTGGTTATCCAGCTTGTCCTGATCATTTGGAAAAGCACGCGTTATTTCAATTACTCAATCCGCAAAAAAATGCAGGTATAACACTTACCGATAATTTGGCGATGTGGCCTGCGTCTTCTGTGTGCGGATTTTATTTTGCGCACCCCGAAAGTGATTATTTTGTCATTGGTAAAATAGATCGAGATCAATTGATTGATTACGCTGCTCGCAAAAAAATTCCACTCGAGATGGCGGAGAAGTGGTTGGCACCGGTGTTGGCTTAACTTCTCCTTGCCAACACCGCTTACCTTCATTAATATGTCGAATTCGGTAAACCAATTTTATTGAAAGAGTGGGTTATGAAAAGAACATTTCAGCCAGGTAAATTACATCGTGCACGTACACATGGTTTTCGTGCAAGAATGGCAACTGTGGGTGGTCGTTTGGTGTTGAATCGTCGTCGTGCAAAAGGCAGAAAACGCGTTAGTGTATAGATTTTTATCGAAGCACCCTATTCGACATGCCGCAGAATTCGATGTTGTTTTCAAGCTCGGGAAGCGTTTTTCCAGCGCTTGTTTTGTGCTTATTGGTTTGAGAACCGATCGTGGCTACCCTCGATTGGGTATGGTGATTAATAAAAAAAACTGTGCGCTGTCTGTTGATCGGAATCGAATAAAACGTGTTATTCGCGAGAAATTCAGGCTTTCACAGCACTTGCTGTTGAGTGTCGATGTAATTGTGCAGTTGAGATCATCGTCTGAGAAAATATCAGATCAAGAGCAAAATGAATGTTTAGAAAAATTATTTTCGCAGCTCATTGCGCATTGCGATGGATCTTCATCAAATTGATACGTGTTTATCAAATTGGCATTAGTCCATTGTTGGGAAATCATTGTCGATTTTATCCGTCGTGTTCTGAATATGCGCGAGAAGCTTTCGCTTCTTATTCCATTTTTAAAGCATTGTATTTAATCAGTTGGCGTTTATTGCGCTGCAACCCTTTTCATCGCGGCGGATTTGACCCTCATAATAATTTAGACGCACACACCCCAACCCTCACTTAAAGGTATTCATCATGGACTTCAGAAAAACAATTTTATATTTTGCTGCTGCTGTGTTGGGAGTCATGTTGTGGCATGCCTGGACACAGGACCATCCGCTGAAAAACGCAACAGTCAGTGATTCTGATGTATCTTCACTTCACGCTGCGCAACATCCCGCTGAATTTTCTCCCGCGGCATATGATTCACAAACTTCTTCTGCGAAATATCAAGCAACTGAAAAAACATTATCAGCCGCGTTACCGCAAAATAAAATGATTTCGGTTAAAACGGATGTGATTGATGCGCAAATTAATTTGCGTGGTGGTAATTTAGTCAATGGAAAATTAATTTATTATCCTGTTTCACTCGAAAAAAATACACCCGTTCAAATTTTAGATCCGAGTAATGATGCGCTGTATATTGCGCAAAGTGGCTTGAGTGTGCCAACAGAAAAATCACCCGCAAAGACAATAGAATATCAAACAGCACAAAGTAGTTATGTTCTGCAAAATGGTGAAAATAATTTAGTGGTGATATTAACGGGAAAAACATCAGAAGGATTAACCATTCAAAAAAAATTGACGTTCAAGCGTGGATCTTATGCGATTGAAACAGGAATAAAGTTAATTAATAACACCAAAACACCATGGGAGGGAAATATTTACAATCAACTTACCCGTCGAGATGTTGCTATCAATGGTGCATTTTCACGTTCGTATAATGGTGCTGCGGTATCAACACAAGACACCCCTTACAAAAAATTAACTTTTGAATCACTGAGTGACAATAATTTTTCGAAAAATATTGTGAGCGGTTGGATTGCAATGCAACAACCCTATTTTTTAAGTGCGTGGATTCCACCAAAAGATCAAGTGTTGCATTATTACAGTCGTTCATTTGGAAATGGCGATGACGGAAAAAATAATGTGTTTGTGCTGGGTTATGTGAGTCGCCCCATTCAATTAGCGCCCAGCGCATCAACTCATTTTAATTCTGTTTTATACGTCGGCCCTGAGATTGCAAAAAATTTACAAGCGTACGGAAAAGGGTTGGATTTAACGGTTGATTATGGTTGGTTGTGGCCGATTTCGAAATTTTTATTTTGGTTGATGAGTAAAATTCATCACTATGTTGGTAACTGGGGTTGGTCGATTATTTTAGTGACGTTGTTAGTTAAGGTCGCGTTTTATTGGTTGTCGAATAAGAGTTATGCATCGATGGCGAGAACGCGTGATTTACAACCGAAAATAAAAGCATTGAAAGATCGCCATGGTGATGACAAACAAGCCATGTCAAAAGCGATGATGGAATTATATCGCATCGAAAAAATCAATCCGCTCGGCGGTTGTTTGCCGATGTTGATTCAGATCCCTGTTTTTATCGCATTATATTACGTGTTGATTGAAAGCGTTGAATTACGTCAAGCGCCATTTATTTTTTGGATACATGATTTATCAGTCAAAGATCCTTATTTTATTTTGCCGATTGTGATGGGAATCAGTATGCTTGTGCAACAAAAATTATCGCCACCACCACCCGATCCCGCACAAGCAAAAATGATGATGATGTTGCCGATTATATTCACTGTTTTCTTTGCAACTTTTCCCGCGGGTTTGGTGTTGTACTGGATCACCAATAATTGCGCTTCGATTTTGCAACAATGGATTGTGATGAAAACACATCATTCTCAGAAACACGCACGAAAACCAGTGCGTAAATAAAATGGCTTATCACCCTGACACCATTACCGCCATCGCCACTCCCGCTGGGCGTGGTGGTGTCGGTATTGTTCGCATCTCGGGCGTTGATGCAAAAAAAATTGCATTAAAAATAATTGAGTCGCACACGCATACGCATACGCTTACCCATCGTGCTGCGCATTTTGTAAAATTTCATAACGCTGAGAATGCTATCATTGACGAAGGTATTATTTTATTTTTTGAAAATCCGCATTCATTCACAGGTGAAGATGTGGTGGAGTTGCAATCGCATGGTAGCCCCATTGTTTTAGATCAGCTAATAAAAACTGCTATTTATCACGGTGCGCGCATGGCAAACCCCGGTGAATTTTCGCAGCGTGCATTTTTAAATAACAAAATTGATTTAATACAAGCCGAAGCGATCGCTGATTTAATTGCAGCAAATTCAGAACAGGCAGCGCGTTCTGCAGTGAGATCTTTGCAAGGCGAATTTTCAAAACAAATTCACATACTGCAAGCGCTGCTTACCAATCTGCGCATGCAAATTGAAGCGATGATTGATTTCCCCGAAGAAGAAATTGATTTTTTATCCGATCCGCGCGTTGGCGAATTGTTGCAAAAAACAATTGATGAGGTGTTGCGAGTAAAAAATACTGCAAAACAAGGTATTTTATTGCAGAACGGATTGCAGGTGGTGATTGTTGGAAAACCGAATGCAGGAAAATCCAGCCTGCTCAATTATTTATCTGGACGTGATTCTGCTATTGTGACAGATATTCCCGGTACTACGCGCGATATAGTGCGTGAATCTATTCATGTTGATGGCATGCCATTACACATTGTCGATACAGCAGGTTTACGCGAAACAACGGATGTGATTGAACAAGAAGGAGTGCGTCGCGCACGTGAGCAGATGCAGCAAGCGGATTTGATTCTGTGGGTTGTTGATGCGACTGATCGTGATACATTTACTCCCACTCCCACTCCCACTCCCACTATTTCCATTAAAAATAAAATCGATCTCACTGCAGAACAACCAGAGATGATTAAACATGATCACTACACTGAAATAAAAATCTCTATTAAAAAAAATTTGGGCATGAATTTATTAATTGATGCCATAAAAAATAGCGCAGGATTTCAATCATCAGAGACAAATGGATTTATTGCGCGTCGCAGACATGTTGATGCCATTGAGCGTGCGCATGCCCTTTTATTACATGGCCAACAACAATTACTGAATAATCTCGCAGGCGAATTATTAGCGGAAGATTTGCGACAAGCGCAACTGGCGTTGTCGGAAATTACAGGAGCGTTTTCATCAGATGATTTACTCGGAAAAATATTTTCGAATTTCTGTATTGGGAAGTAGTTTTTATCGGTTATACTTCAAGAAACTCGATTTGTTTTCAGGGATTCGTATATGGTACTCAAACGTTCTGTCTTATTTTCAGTGATAGCGGGAACCGCATTTATTTCTGCTGTGCATGCCGATGAAATTTATAATCGCTATCTTGGCCAATATGCAACGGTGGGTTTGGGTGCATCATACGCAAATAGAATTTATGTTAACGGAAAAACATCCAGTGGTTTTTTGAGCGGCGGTGGCGCTGTATTTGGCGGCACGATGCTCACAACCTATTTTGGTCCTGAACTTGGCGTGCAGTATTATGATTTGTCGCCGATGCGTGGCATTAGTATCATTGATTTAAGCGGACGTTTTAACTTCCCGATTAAAAATAGCGCTTATTTGCTTGCAAAATTAGGTGCCGCATTTGCATCATTGCAAACATGTTACAACGGTTGCAAAGGCAGTGATGGATTTTCGCCGAGTTTTGGTGCAGGTGTTGGTTTTGGTCTTGCGCCAACGTGGACTGCATCGCTTGAATTTGATGGTATTTATTTATATAAATCGACTCAAAATGGTGAAGGTGTTGTCGGTGGCTTGTTACTCGCAGCGACACATTATTTTAGCGTGTAGGTATTTTATTATTTGCGCATTGTGCAATTCTAAAGCATACTTTCGTCCATGAAAACCAGTCAAAATACATTTGATGTGATTGTTGTCGGTGGCGGACATGCGGGAACAGAAGCAGCGCTTGCCTCTGCGCGTATGCATCAACGAACATTACTGCTGACACACACTATCGAAACGCTCGGGCAAATGTCGTGTAATCCCGCCATTGGTGGTATTGGTAAAAGTCATTTGGTGCGAGAAATTGACGCATTGGGCGGTATTATGGGAACGGCCGCGGATCACGCCGGCATCCAATTTCGCGTATTAAATGCGAGCAAAGGTCCTGCAGTGCGAGCAACTCGTGCTCAAGCAGACCGCATTTTATATAAAGCCTTTATTCGAAAAACACTCGAAAATCAGCCGAATTTGTGGATTTTCCAACAAGCGGTTGATGACTTAATTGTACAAAATGATCACGTGCAGGGTGTAAAAACGCAAATGGGTTTGTGTTTTTATGCGAAATCAGTCGTGTTAACAACTGGCACTTTTTTAGGTGGAATAATTCATATCGGATTACAACATCATCAAGGCGGCAGAGCCGGTGATCCGCCGTCGAATGCATTGTCAAAACGATTGCGTGAATTGCCATTTAATGTGGGTAGATTAAAAACGGGCACACCCCCCCGCATTGATAAACGCACAATAGATTACTCCTGCATGCAAGAACAACCCAGTGATAATCCCTTGCCAGTGATGTCGTATTTAGGTAATGCATCGCAACATCCGCAACAAATTTCTTGTCATATCACGCACACGAATGAAAACACGCATGAAATCATTCGCAATGGCTTAAATGAATCACCAATGGTTGCTGGAAAAATTGAGGGTGTTGGTCCGCGATATTGTCCGTCGATTGAAGATAAGGTAGTGCGTTTTTGTGATCGGACTTCTCATCAACTATTTTTAGAACCAGAAGGATTAACGGCAATTGAAGTGTATCCAAATGGTATTTCAACCAGTTTACCGTATGAAACACAACTACGATTCGTGCACAGTATTCGCGGATTAGAAAATTGTCACATTACACGACCCGGTTACGCGATCGAATATGATTTTATGGATCCGCGTGATTTAAAAAATTCATTAGAAACAAAATTCATAAAAGGTCTATTTTTTGCGGGTCAAATTAATGGTACGACCGGTTATGAAGAAGCGGGTGCACAAGGTATTATTGCAGGCATTAATGCTGCTTTATTTTCGCAAGAAAAAGAATCATGGTGTCCACGACGTGATGAAGCGTATGTTGGTGTGCTAATCGATGATTTAATCACACGCGGAACCCTTGAACCTTATCGCATGTTTACCTCACGCGCCGAATATCGTTTATTATTGCGCGAAGACAATGCGGATTTACGCTTAACGCAAAAAGGATTTGAATTAAATTGTGTGGATAATCATCGCTACACGCAATTTTGTGAAAAACGCGAAGCGATTGCAAAAGAACAAGCGCGTTTACAATCCATGTGGATTCAAAAAGATTCGCGTGAAGCGAAATTGTTTTCAGAAAAATATAGAACATCAATTGAACGTGAATATTCTTTAATGGATTTACTACGCCGTCCTGAAGTAACTTATACTGAACTCATGAGTACATTCACTTCCACTTCCACTCCCACTCCCGCTGTCACCGAACAAGTAGAAATTCAAGCAAAATACGCCGGCTATATTTCACACCAAGAAAAAGAAATCGAAAAACAAAAATATTGTGAAGAGGCTGAAATTCCCGCGTACTTTGATTATCAAAAAATGGTGAGCTTATCTGCCGAAGTACGTCAAAAACTCGATAAAATCAGACCTAAAACGATCGGACAGGCTTCGCGTATTTCAGGCGTGACACCAGCAGCGATTTCGTTGTTGATGGTGCATGTGACCAAGTTCAAATCGGCGGTGTAACCGTGAGCTTTGGAAAAAGATATATTGCAGCATTGTGTGCCAGTGACAAAGTACGGAACCGCGCACGAATTTTATTTTTACCTGTTTGACGCAATGAACTCGTTCTGTTTGTGCTGGGTGGTTTTGACAAACCATCACTGGATAGTGGTTTCGAATTGTTATTGCTATTTTTGCCAAGGCGTTTTTCAAGCTCAGTAATACGTGTAGATTGCTCAGCGATAATTTTTTTTAGCGAAGCTATTTCATCAAATAATCGCCGAATTAATGTGTCTTTTTCGTCCATGCGCTATTCGAACATACCCTGAAAAAAATTCAAGTATTAATTTGAAATACCTGGGGAGTTACGGTAAATTTAAGATCTAATCCGCATAATTCCATCATATATTTTGATTAAAACCAACCTGCCTATCTGGATAGGCGGGGAAATTAACACAACCGAGGAAAGCATATGAGAACATTCTCAAAAATCTCAAAAATACAAACCATTACCAAGCAAGCTATTATCATCAATCCAGTGTCACCGCTATCCTTTTTTTCTTGCAATCGCAGAAACTGCGTTACGTCATCCGAATCACCCGAAGCTAAGAAGACACTTCCAACATATTATGGTGATATAAATACACTCTCTCCAGAAGAACGAGCCGAACTGCTGGAAAACAAGGCGAAATACACCAACTGGCTAAATACTCAGATGAATGCCGCAAATAGGCGCATTGGAAGCTGCTTGGACTCTTTAGCTGATGGGCGGTGCCACGTAAACACGCTTAACACACAGATCGATGAATTAGAAACACAGATCAAGGGATTAATGAATAACATTTCTGCTCTAGAAGAATGGAAAGAGGCCTTTAAAAGTACGCACTCAAACACTCAGAACGTTGTTTATGGTCCGACGACAACACAATCAAATCAGCAACAAGCAATAGCGCAACAACAACAAACAACCATGGATGGTGGTGGGGCTCTGTGCGCCTATGCACTCATAGTCATGTTCGTATATTGGATACTCGCTTCATCATATTCTTCAATGTATTCAAGCTATCAAACCAGTACCATTGACGACCTAAATGATAAAGTGAAAAAATTGAAGGAAACTATACAGACTTTAGAACGTCAGTTGGCTCAAGCACAACAAAAAAACCAAGCATTAGAGGAAACGATCACAACACGTAATGCAACTATACCAAACCAAACGGAAACGAAGATGCGAGTTTTTTAGCGTCCAGATTGTGGATGAGGAAGTGATCCGACTCATCAACAATCATTAGAGTGCTACACAGGAACATGCGGACGATAGATTGGCATTGTATTCCCCGTCCATTCCGGCTAATATAAAGTATTATTTTATATTAGCCGGAATGTAGCATGTATCTTCCCCGCAGTCTTGAAAAAACAATTCAAGCAGTCAGCAAGCAATTTCGCGTTATTTTGTTAACAGGTCCCAGGCAGGTGGGTAAAACCACTTTGTTAGAACATGTTGATAAAAAAAGACGATCCTATGTCACATTGGATGATTTGAATGTGCGTATTGCCGCTGCAAAAGACCCAGCCACATTTATAGAGCGGCTGACATTACCTGTTTTGATTGATGAAGTGCAGTATGCGCCCGCGCTTTTCCCCTATATTAAAATGCATGTTGATCAAGATAAGACACCGGGATTATTTTGGTTAACGGGATCTCAGCAATTCGATATGATGAAAAATATTACGGAATCATTGGCGGGACGTGTTGCTGTTTTGCAATTGTCCGGTATTTCGTTGGCTGAAGAACAAAATCGCATTCATGATGTGCCGTTTTTGCCAGACTTAAAAACGATTCGCGCACGAATTAAAACAGCAAAACCACTTACTGCATTAGCATGTTTTTATAAAATATGGCGTGGATCTTATCCCGACGTGGTGTTGCAAGATGGAAAAAATTGGGAGCGTTTTTATGAGTCGTATGTCACGACGTATATTCAAAAAGACGTTCGAGATTATTTACAAATTAATGATCAGGTTGCATTTCATCGATTTATGCAAGTGGCGGCATCACGAACAGGACAATTAATTAATTATCGTGATTTAGCGAATGACGTGGGCGTGAGTGAGCCAACGATTAAATCTTGGATTAATGTACTACATGCGTCGGGAATTATTTATTTATTGCAGCCCTATTTTAATAATCGAACAAAACGCTTAATTAAAACACCTAAATTATATTTTATGGATACCGGACTGTGTTGTTTTTTAACGGGTTGGTTAAATGCCGATGTGCTAGAACGCGGCTCCATGGCGGGGTCTATTTTGGAAACTTATGTTTTTTCTGAAATCATTAAATCTTATCTGAATTGTGGGCGAACACCGCGCATTTATTTTTATCGTGATAAAGATATGCGCGAAATTGATTTCCTACTCGAAGAAAATGGTGTGATTTATCCGATTGAAATTAAAAAAACAGCGTCGATCAAAAATATTAATGTTAATTTTGATGTGTTAAAAAAATTAAAAATAAAAATAGGGCGGGGTGGTGTGATTTGCTTTGTCCAATCACCTTTATCACTGTCATCTGATGTCGAAGCGATACCCGTGGGATTTATTTAAGATGCCGCGCGAAAACAAAAAACTACAATCGGGTTTGCTGGAGATGAAATTAACGCTCTCCGTCGAAAAACAATCTCAACTACTCACTTATTTACACTTATTACAAAAATGGAATAAAGCTTATAATCTCACCGCAATTACTGAGTTTGACAAAATGATTTCGTATCACTTGTTAGATAGTCTGTCCATTTCGCCTTATTTAACGGGCAAAAATATCGTGGATGTGGGGAGTGGTGCGGGATTGCCCGGTATTCCACTGGCAATTTATTTTCCTGATAAAAAATTCACGTTGATTGACAGCGTTGGCAAAAAGACACGTTTCATCTCATGTGTAATGCGTGAATTGGCATTGCAAAATGTAGAAGTCGTGAATGGTCGTGCGGAAGAATATCAAACGCCCCATGTGTTTGATACAATGATCGCGCGTGCTGTGGCGTCGATAGAGGTGCTGGTTAATATTGCCCAACAGTTATTGCGACAAGACGGCGTTCTGTTAATGATGAAATCAGATGAATTACTGAGTAAACAATATCAGGCGCGCATAGAAAAATTAATCGTGCCTGATGTGAATGGAAGCCGAACGCTGGTTATCATGGAGAAAAAATTGTGGCAAAAATAATCGCGATTGCCAATCAAAAAGGCGGTGTTGGAAAAACAACCACGAGCGTGAATTTAAGTGCATCGTTGGCAGCCATTAAGCGTCGCGTGTTGTTAATTGATTCGGATCCGCAAGGTAGTGCAACAGTCGGTTGCGGTATTGATAAACAAGCAGTTTTAGCATCATTGAATGATGTTTTACTCGGTGCGAAATCCATTACCGAATCCATGATGATCACGCGTTGGGGATTTCCAATAGTGACAGCGAACGGTGATTTAACCGTTGCGGAAGTGCGATTATTGCAAATGGAAAAACGCGAACAACAATTAAAAGAAGCGTTAGCGGTTGTCAAAAATCAATATGATTTTATTATTATTGATTGTCCACCCTCATTAAACATGTTGACGGTAAATGCATTGGTTGCAGCTGATAGTGTTTTAGTACCCATTCAATGCGAATATTATGCGCTAGAAGGATTAACCAGTTTGTTATCGAACATTGAAAAAATTCGTCGCGCGGTGAATCCCCATTTACAATTAGAGGGTTTGTTACGCACGATGTACGATGGTCGAATGAAGTTGACCGTAGAAGTGTCAGAACAATTAATTGAACATTTCGGAACAAAAGTGTATCACGCTGTGATTCCGCGCAATGTGCGTGTTGCAGAAGCGCCGAGTCATGGTATGCCCGTTTTGGGATATGATAATAAATCACAAGGTGCAGCAGCATATTTGGCGTTGGCCAGTGAAGTGGTGAGAAGACAGGAACAGGCGTTGGAACAGGTATCAGTGTGAGGTATCAGTGTGAACATGAAAAAACGCGGTCTGGGAAAAGGATTAAGTGATCTCGGTCTCGGTGCTTTGCTGGGTGATTTGCAAATTCCCGCAACAGCTATTATTGATTCAGAAATTATTTCAACAGATAAAAATGATTTTGAAGACGGTCAATTAAAAAAATTGCCCATGTCCGCATTAAAACCCGGAAAATATCAGCCACGAAAAATCATATCGAATGAAGGGTTGGAAGAGTTGGCTAATTCCATTCGCACGCAAGGAGTGATTCAACCAATTGTGGTGCGTTCTGTTTCTGATAATCACTATGAAATTATTGCAGGTGAGCGTCGTTGGCGTGCCGCCCAATTAGCAGGGTTAGATATCATTCCCGCTGTAATTCGCGACATTAATGATGAAGCAGCGATGGTGATGGCATTAATTGAAAATATTCAACGTCGTGATTTAAATATTTTGGAAGAAGCGTCCGCATTAAATCGTTTGATGAATGAATTTAATATGACGCATCAAGAAGTCGCTGATGCCGTTGGAAAATCGCGTACGAATATCACCAACATTTTGCGTTTATTAAAATTAAATACCGATGTGCGCAGATTAGTTGAAAGTGGTCAATTAGAAATGGGTCACGCCAGAGCATTGTTAACGCTCGATGAAGAAAAACAACACGATGCTGCCAATATTATTGTGTCACGTCATTTGTCAGTTCGTGAAACAGAAGTGTTAATTCGCAAAATGATGAGTGCGCAGCCAATCCAATTTTCAGAGTCCCCGGAAAAAATAATGTTGAATACGCTCCAAAACCGCTTAACGCAAAAACTAGGTGTAAAAGTTTCTGTTTTACAAAATGCAAAAGGACGTGGAAAATTAATTATTTATTATGGAAATGAAAAAGAATTGGAAAATTTATTGTGTCACATCGACTAAAAAATAAGCCATTGCGACAGATCAGAAAACCCATTATACTCGCCGCGACCGTCCGTTGAGGTAAATTTTGTGGCGGGGGTTTTTTCGTGCGTAAAGAAAAATCAGCGATGATGCGTTTCTTGCGCTGGCAAGTGATCATCACCGTGTTTATGTCAATCTCAATAGGTTTGGTGTGGGGTCAATTAGCGGCAGAGTCGGTTGTGTTTGGAGGATTGCTTGCAATTATTCCCAACATTTTTTTTGTACTGTATTTTTTTACACGCACCAAGATGAGCGCGTGTTATATCGGCGAAGCATTAAAAATAATATTGACCGCGTTATTGTTGATTTTAGTGTTACACATTTTTAATGTGCAGTTGGCACCGTTGTTATTGGGTCTGTTAGGAACGTATGTAGCCTATTTTTTTGTGGGAAAATAAGAGTGGTTGTGAGCGAAAAACAATTAACCAGTGCAGAATATATTGAACATCATTTGCATTACTGGAAAACGAAATCCGCTTTGTTCCATTTGGACACGCTGTTTATTTCTATTTTCGTTGGCGCATTATTTCTCAGTGTTTTTTATGTCGCAGCGAGACGCGCACAGCCAAGCATACCTGGTGGATTGCAAAATTTTGTTGAAGCAATTATTGAGTTTGTTGATAACACCGTAAAAGATGTATTTCACGGAAAAAGTGCATTGATTGGTCCGCTGTCGTTGACTATTTTTATGTGGATTTTTTTGATGAGTTTTATGGATTTAATTCCCGTTGATTTGTTGCCGCGCGCAGCGGGTGCGCTGGACATTAATCATTTTCGTGCTGTTCCGACAGCGGATTTGAATCAAACGTTTGCATTATCAATTTCAGTATTTATTTTAATCTTTGTTTACAGCATTAAAATGAAAGGATGGCGTGGATTTGGAAAAGAAATTTTTACCAAACCATTTGGTCCGTGGTTATTCCCCGTCAATTTTATTTTTCGTATTATTGAAGATTTTAGTAAGCCTTTTTCGCTTGCGTTTCGGTTGTACGGAAATTTGTTTGCAGGTGAATTAATTTTTGTTTTAATTGCAGCGCTCATTCCGTGGTGGTTGCAATGGTTGCCAGGCGGTATCTGGGCCATTTTTCATATTTTGATTATTACGCTGCAAGCATTTATTTTTATGATTCTGACAATTATTTATTTAAGCATGGCGTCGGAAGAACATTAGTTATCCGTTATCCGTTATCCGTTATCTGTTATCCAAATCGAGCCTCTGCCGGATAACTGATTACTGATAACAGATAACTTTAAAATAAGGGGAGAAAAAATGGAAGGCATCATCAGCGCAGTATCATCATCCACTGTCATTGCCGTAGCAATTTTAATTGGCTTAGGCGGATTAGGTATTGCGATCGGTATGGGATTGCTGGGTGGAAAATTTTTGGAGGGGGTTGCACGTCAACCTGAATTAACAGGTATGTTGCGTATGCAAATGTTTGTCGTGATGGGTTTGCTCGATGCGTTTGCAGTCGTATCGGTTGTAATCGGTTTATATTTCTTGTTTGCGCCAAATCCGATTTTGACCGCAGCATTGAAAGCGGTAGCAGCGGTGAAAGGTGCATGAAGAATAGTCAGTTATCTGTAATCAATTATCGATAATAGTCGATAACTGAAATAGTCGATAACTGATAACTTTTTCGGAGTAACAGTATGGACATAAATCTAACTCTTTTTGGTGAAATGCTTACCTTCGCAGTTTTCGTATGGTTCACAATGCGTTTTGTATGGCCACCACTGATGAAAGCAATGGAGGATCGTCGTGCAACAATCGCAGCGGGATTAGCGGCAGCAGAAAAAGGAAAACGTGATTTAGAATTAGCGCAACACAAAGTAACTGAAATTTTAACAGAAGCAAAAGCGCAGGCAGCACTGATGATTGAGCAGGCCAATCATCGTGCCAATTTAATTATTGAAGAAGGAAAAGCGCGCGCACGCGTTGAAAGTGATCGACTCATTGCCATTGCCAGAAGTGATATTGAACGTGAATTCCACAGTGCGCGTGATGCGTTGCTCAATGAAGTATCATCACTCGTGATTGCGGGTTCAGAAAAAGTGTTGCAACACGAAGTGAACAAAAGTGCGAATGATAAAATTATTACTGAGATGATGGATGCTTTATAGTTATCAGGTATCCGTGATCAGTTATCTGAGTCAGAGGCTCGATTTACTGATAACAGATAACAGATAACAGATAACAAATAATAGATAACTAAAACTATGACCAATATAACCACCACAGCAAGACCCTACGCAAAAGCAGCATTTGAGTCTGCAAAGTCAACCAATCAATTGTCGATGTGGTCGCTTGCGTTAAAAAAATTGACATTGGTTGTGCAAGATGCAGAAGTAAGCGCACTGTTAAAAAATCCGCATTACACAAAAAAAAGAATGGCAGAATTTTTTATTGAATTATTGAGCGGTGAAAAATCAATCCATAATTTTATTCGCTTGTTGGCTGATAAAAAAAGATTACCTTTATTGCCAACCATTTCTGTATTATTTGAAAGTTATTCTGCTCAAGAGTCAGGATATTTAACATTGGCGGTGATTTCCGCATTTGCAATGAGTGAAGCACAAAAAAATAATACAACAGAAAAATTATCTAAGCGGTTAAATTCAAAATGTGAAATTGATTTTAAAGTAGATGAAAAATTAATCGGTGGATTGTTAGTTCGTTCTGATAACTGGGTGATGGATGGAACGATTAAGGGAAAATTAGAAAGATTGAAAAGTGTATTAGTGTGAGAGGCATACCATGACAACACAACAACTTCAAGCATCTGAAATCAGCAACATTATTCGTTCGCGCATTGCACACTTTGATGTTACACCAGAAATTCGCACGGAAGGAACGATCGTTAGTTTAAAAGACGGCATTGTTCGCATTTATGGTTTGAGTGATGTGATGTATGGCGAAATGATCGAATTTCCGAATGCTATTTTTGGTCTTGCATTTAATTTAGAGCGTGATTCAGTAGGCAGCGTCGTGTTGGGTGAGTATGAGCAATTGAAAGAGGGAATGACAGCACGTTGCACGGGTCGTATTTTTGAAGTACCGATTGGTGATGCATTATTGGGTCGCGTTGTAGATGCACTGGGAAATCCCATTGATGGGAAAGGTGAAATCAAAACAACTCTCACTGCGCCGATTGAAAAAATTGCGCCCGGTGTGATTGAAAGACAATCTGTCGCACAACCTGTACAAACCGGTATTAAATCCATTGATGCAATGACACCGATTGGTCGTGGTCAGCGTGAATTAATTATCGGTGACCGACAAACTGGAAAAACAGCGATTGCGATTGATACGATTATTAATCAAAAAAATACAGGTATTAAATGTATTTATGTTGCGATCGGACAAAAAGCATCATCTGTTGCAGCGATCGTTCGTAAATTAGAAGAGCATGATGCGATGAAACACACAATTGTGGTGTGCGCGAATGCATCGGAGTCAGCAGCATTACAATATATTGCGCCTTATTCTGGCACGAGCATGGGAGAATATTTTCGTGATCGCGGACAAGATGCATTAATTATTTATGATGATTTAACTAAACAAGCGTGGGCCTATCGTCAAGTATCATTATTGTTACGTCGTCCACCCGGTCGCGAAGCATATCCGGGCGATGTGTTTTATTTGCATTCTCGTTTGCTCGAACGCGCATCACGCGTGAGTGCTGAATACGTGGAAAAATTTACGAAGGGCGAAGTGACTGGCAAAACAGGATCGCTCACGGCATTACCGATTATTGAAACACAAGCAGGCGATGTTTCTGCGTTTATTCCAACGAACGTCATTTCCATTACCGACGGACAAATATTTTTAGATGTGGGTTTGTTTAATTCAGGGTTACGTCCTGCAGTCAATGCAGGATTGTCGGTGTCACGTGTGGGCGGTGCTGCGCAAACAAAAATTATTAGAAAACTGGCGAGCGCGATTCGCATTTCTCTCGCACAATATCGTGAGCTTGAAGCATTTTCGCAATTTGCATCGGATTTAGATGATGTGACCAGAAAACAATTAGAGCGCGGGCAACGCACAATGGAAGTGTTAAAACAGCCGCAATACGCACCATTATCGGTTGCCGAAATGGCAATTTTGTGGCTTGCATTAGAAAAAGGATTGCTCAATGATGTGCCGGTAAAAAAAGTAGTGGATTTTCAAGCAGCATTATTATCGTATTTGCATGATCAAGAAAAAGAATTGTTGGAGAGAATTAATTGTAAGCCGGAATATAGTGATGAGCTTGCACAGCAAGTGATAGATGTAATTAATACGTTTAAGAAGATTTATATTTAGCTATGTCAACTGCACGAGAAATACGCACACAAATCGGCTCTATCAAAAACACGCAAAAAATTACGCGTGCGATGGAATTGGTTGCGGCGAGCAAAATGCGAAAAGCGCAAGAGCGCATGCATATGTCGCGCCCGTACGCGCGAAAAATTCGCCGCGTGATTTCTCATGTTGCGCAATCGCATGCTGAATATCAGCATCCGTACATGCAACAACGCGACAATGTTAAGCGTGTTGGATTTATTGTGATTGCAACTGATCGTGGATTGTGTGGCGGATTAAATATTAATTTATTTCGTAAAACGCTCACTGAAATGAAGCGGTGGAATGACCAAAGTGTTGAGATGGATGTTTGCGTGATTGGTCGAAAAGCAGAAGTGTATTTTGGTCAGTTGGGTGCATCTATTTTAGGATCAGCAACCCATATCGGTGATACACCCGTGTTGCAAGATATCATTGGGGTGGTGAAAATTTTATTAAAAAAATATGATGAAGAAAAATGTGATCGTATTTACATTTGCGCGAATGAGTTTGTAAACACAATGGTGCAAAAACCATTTGTGAGACAGTTGTTGCCGCTAGAATCATCTTCCACTCCCACTCCCACTCCCACTCCCACTCCCACTCCCATTCCCACTGCTTACTGGGATTACTTATACGAGCCCGATTCTGCAAAAACATTATTAACGATGTTATTAGTGCGCTATATCGAATCACAAGTGTATCAAGCGGTGATTGAAAATATTGCGTGTGAACAAGCAGCAAGAATGGTTGCGATGAAAAACGCAACGGATAATACGAAAGAGATTATTCGTGAATTACAATTGGCATTTAACAAAGCACGACAAGCCAGCATTACGCGAGAAATTGCGGAGATTGTTGCAGGGGCAGCGGCTCTTGAGTGACCACTGACC
Source organism: Gammaproteobacteria bacterium RIFCSPHIGHO2_12_FULL_39_24 (assembly GCA_001802455.1). Lineage (GTDB taxonomy): Bacteria > Pseudomonadota > Gammaproteobacteria > Coxiellales > Coxiellaceae > 2-02-FULL-42-43. The sequence goes on along the minus strand of MGXZ01000020.1, from coordinate 6,256 downwards.
ACCGACCACTGACCACTTTCTGGAGCAAAACTTATGACTGTATCCCAATTCAACCAAGGTCACATCATCGAAATAATCGGCGCGGTAATCGACGTCGAATTTTCTAGCGCAAAAGTGCCGAGCATTTATGATGCGTTACATGTTGTAGAAAAAGATTTAGTACTTGAAGTGCAACAACAACTCGGTGATGGTGTTGTGCGTACGATTGCGATGGGACCAACAGAAGGGTTGCGTCGTGGCTTGGTTGTTGAAAATACGGGTGCGCCTATTACGATTCCAGTTGGTGACAAAACATTGGGTCGCATCATGAATGTATTGGGTCAACCCATTGATGAATTAGGTCCTGTGGAAACAGATGAATATTTACCGATTCATCGTAAAGCACCTTCATTTATGGAGTTAACAGGTAATACGCAAATTTTAGAAACGGGTATTAAAGTGCTTGATCTCTGTATTCCTTTTGCAAAAGGCGGAAAAGTCGGCTTATTTGGCGGCGCGGGCGTGGGTAAAACCGTTAACATGATGGAATTAATTCGTAACATCGCTGTTGAACACAGCGGATATTCTGTGTTCGCTGGCGTGGGTGAAAGAACGCGTGAAGGAAATGATTTCTATCATGAAATGAAAGAATCGAATGTGTTGGATAAAGTGTCATTGGTGTATGGACAAATGAATGAGCCACCCGGTAATCGTTTGCGTGTGGGATTAACAGGATTAACACTCGCAGAAAAATTCCGTGATGAAGGTCGCGATGTCTTATTATTTATTGACAATATTTATCGTTACACGCTTGCAGGTGTAGAAGTGTCCGCATTATTGGGGCGTATGCCATCAGCAGTAGGGTATCAACCAACACTGGCAGAAGAAATGGGAAATTTACAAGAACGAATTACTTCGACGAAAACAGGTTCAATTACATCAATTCAAGCCGTGTATGTTCCTGCGGATGATTTAACCGATCCTTCACCAGCAACTACCTTTGCGCATTTAGATGCAACCGTTGTGTTGTCGCGTCAAATCGCGGAGTTGGGAATTTATCCTGCGATTGATCCACTCGATTCTTCTAGTCGTCAATTAGATCCGTTGATTGTGGGCAATGAACATTATCGTATCGCTCGAGCAGTACAAAGTACATTGCAACGTTATAAAGAATTAAAAGATATTATTGCGATACTGGGAATGGATGAATTATCCGAAGAAGATAAATTAATTGTGAAACGTGCGCGTAAAATTCAACGTTTCTTGTCACAACCATTTCACGTTGCAGAAATTTTCACTGGCGCACCAGGAAAATATGTTTCATTGGCAGATACGCTCGCAGGATTTAATGGTATTTTGAATGGTGATTTTGATCATTTGCCAGAACAAGCGTTTTATATGGTGGGTACTATTGAAGAAGCCATTGAGAAAGCGAAACAGCTGGAACATAAATGAAAACAATTGAGTTAGACATCGTCAGCGCCGAAAGTTCCATTTTTAATGGACAGGTTTCTTTTGTTGCCGTAACCGGGATGGCGGGTGAGTTGGGAATTTATCCTGGACATGCACCTTTATTAACGGCACTAAAACCAGGGCAGATTCGTGCGATATTATCAGATGGAAAAGAAGAAGTATTTTACATGTCGGGCGGTATGCTAGAAATTCAGCCAACGATGATTTCTGTTTTAGCTGATACTGCTGTGCGCGCAGATGATTTGGATGAAGCGGCTGCCGTTACTGCAAAACAACATGCAGAAAAAATATTACAAGAAAAAACAGCAGGAATTGAATATTCAAGAGCATTATCAGAGTTAGCAGAAGCCGCTGCACAATTGCGTGCGATTTCTATGTTGAGGAACAAGTTGAAAAAGATGCATTAAGGAGAATTACCCATGACATTGAGTATCGTCATTCTCGCGGCAGGAAAGGGAAAAAGAATGTCATCCAGCATTCCCAAAGTGATGCATCAATTGGGTGGTGTGACGTTGTTGGAACGCGTGGTGTGTACTGCTCAATCATTACATCCAAAAAAAATTCATGTTGTGTATGGTAATGGCGGATCAACATTACCTGAGGCATTGCCCCAATTAAAAGTAAATTGGATATTTCAAAAAGAACAATTAGGAACTGGGCATGCGGTGATGCAAGCCCTTCCTGCATGTGATGATCATGATCGCGTGTTAGTTTTGTATGGCGATGTGCCTGTTATTACTGTGCCAACATTGCGTGAATTATTAAAAGAAACGCCGAAAGAGGGCGTGGGTTTATTGGTAACAGAATTGGAAAATCCAACTGGATTTGGAAGAATTATTCGTGATCATGATGATAATATTGTTGCAATTGTCGAAGAAAAAGATGCAACGCGTAAACAGCGTGCGATAAAAGAAATTAATACGGGAATCGTAACAGCACCCGCAAAATTTTTGAAATCTTGCTTGCCCCGCGTTTCTAATAAAAATGCGCAAAAAGAATATTATTTGACGGACATGATTGCATTGGCAGTTGAAGAGGGCGTGTCACTGCGTAGTGTGACTGCAACCAATTCAAATGAAGTGCGCGGTGTCAATGATCCATGGCAGCTCACAACACTTGAGCGATATTATCAATCTGAATATGCGCGACAATTAGCGTACAGTGGTGTCACCATCATGGATCATACACGTTTGGATATTCGAGGTGATGTTTCCATTTCATCTGGTGTAAAATTGGATGTCAATGTGATTTTAGAAGGAAAAGTAGTGATTGGATCGCAAACTGAAATAGGTCCCAATGTTTATATTAAAAATTCTACCGTTGGTCAGCGTGTAAAAATATTGGCAAACAGTGTGATTGAAGGTGCGGTGATTGAAGATGATTGTGAAGTGGGACCCTTTGCTCGTCTGCGCACGGAAACCATTTTAAAATCAAAATCCAAAGTGGGTAATTTTGTCGAAATTAAAAAAACCACGCTGGGTGAAAACAGCAAAGCAAATCATCTGAGTTATTTGGGTGATGCAAAAATTGGAAAAAAAGTAAATATTGGCGCTGGAACAATTACCTGTAATTATGACGGCGTAAAAAAATCAAAAACTGAAATTGATGACGGCGCTTTTATTGGTTCCAACGCATCATTGATTGCCCCCATTCACATCGGTGAAAATGCGACGATTGCAGCGGGTTCTGCTGTTAGCAAAAAAGCACCCGCAGAAAAATTAACGATTGCTCGCGCAAAACAAACGGTCGTTGAAAATTGGAAACGCTCAAAACCAAAACTGATAACTGATAACTGATAACTGATAACTGATAACTTATTTATGCGCCGCATACGAATTTTTCATCAAGGCGAATTAAACTCTGGTTTAACGGTGATGTTAGATCAAAATGCAAGTCATCATTTGTTGCAAGTACTGCGAAAAAAAGTCGGTGAACAATTTTGGATTTTTAATGGCGGTCACGGTGAGTTTGAGGCAATACTAACCTCTGAAAATAAAAAAACAGCTTGCGCTGAGTTAGGAAAATTTTATCCGCGCGAAACAGAATCATCATTATCCATTCATCTTGCGCAAGGTATTTCGCGTGGTGAGCGCATGGATTATGCGATTCAAAAATCCGTTGAGTTGGGTGTTGCTGAAATCACGCCACTATTTACTGAATTTTGTCAGGTGCAATTATCTGAAAATCGAATCGAGAAGCGGGTTGCGCATTGGCAAGCGATCGCGATTTCTGCTGCTGAACAATCGGGACGATGTGTGGTGCCTGTTGTGCACACCCCCATTTCATTTTTAGAGTGGATTCAAAAAAATAATAGCACATTAAAATTAATTTGTTGTCCGCGGCAAACAGAAACGTTAACATCCGAAAATAATTCAACACCGAAAAATATTGCGATTGTGATTGGCGCAGAAGGCGGTTTTAGTGATCGTGAAATTGCACTGGCATTACAAGAAAAATTTTCGACATTCTCTTTGGGCCCGCGTATTTTGCGTACGGAAACAGCGACAGTGGTTGCGTTGACGTTGTTACAGGAAAAATGGGGCGATCTTTAATTCGCATTTTAAATCCAATTCTTACATTTCACATTTTTAATACGAGAAAATTCTTTTAGATTATTGGTAATGAGCGTTGCGTTGATACTGATGGCGTGGGCGGCGATTAACATATCTGCATGTCCCACGGGCGTGCCATTTCTTTTTAGATGCGCACGGAGTTCGCCATAATGATAAGCAGCATTTTCATCATAGGATAAAATTTCAATTGGTTGCATAAATTCTTTCAGTTCTGATAAATTTTTTTCTAGTCGTTGACTGTTGTATGCACCAAATGCTAATTCAGATAGTGCAACAGACGAAACTACGATATCGCCAATATGAAATGATTCGAATTTTTTGGCTACCACGACCGGTTCTTGTTTCATGATATAAATGCAAATATTAGTATCCAACATATATTTCATTTGAAAGTACTCCAGTCTCTCTCTTGAGGCGGTAATTTTTCTCTATTTTCCATCACCTCAATAAAATCATCAGAAAATTGTCCGCAGGCATTAATTAAAGATCGCCACGGATCATCAATTGGAATAATTATCAAACAATTCCCCACTTTTTTGATATACACTTTTTTACCATTCACGCGGAACTCTTTTGGTATTCTTATAGCCTGACTTTGTCCGTTCGTAAATACCGTAGTGGTCTTTGTGTCGCTTGATGTTTTCGCTGATTGTTTGATTTTCGCGGGTTTTTTAAGCTTGCTTGTTTTTTTATTTTTAGTGGGTTTCATGGCGCGCCTCATGCAAAAATAGTATATATTTTTAAGTATATACTCTTATTCACGCCATCGTCAACACAGGTGTGCTGATAAAATAACCTTGTAAGATATTGCTTACGTTTTAGTTAATTTCAGTTTAGTGAAATGAAAAAATGATTTTGAATTGTTTCGAAATCATAACGCAACCCATTTGATTTCTAAATTATTTTTAATGTGTTGTTTAATATTGATGCAAACACAACAAAAAAAGTTTTCTTAAGGTCTTGTTAAAACGCATAAACCTGATAGATTGACTCACTGATGGATTGGGAGCGCGATGTTATGTCTCGTTCTGTTAGGGAAAAACAACTTGGAGAGTTTTCTTTAGGGAAAAAAAGTTCTAAGGACAGAACACGTTGGTAGGGATTGCCAAAAAAAAGGGGGTGGTTTTGCGATCACCCCCTTTTTTTAATTTTTAAAATGGCAACAGGATTTACAAATGGAAACGTTGATGACTGATCGAATCAGGGAATCTGAATTGATTTTGAATTCCGATGGCAGTATTTATCATCTCAATTTATTGCCAGAAGATATCGCGGATACCATTATTTTGGTTGGTGATCCTAATCGTGTAAAACAGGTTTCACGCTATTTTGATCGCATTGAAGTTGAAAAAACAAAACGAGAATTTGTTACACACACCGGTGTGATTGGTCATCATCGTTTCACCGTTGTTGGGACTGGAATTGGTGGTGGAAATATTGACATTACCATGAATGAATTAGATGCACTGGTGAATATTGATTTAAAAAATCGAGTTATTAAAAAAGAACATAAAGCATTGCGCTTTGTTCGCTTGGGAACCAGCGGCTCATTACAAGAAAACATTCCTGTTGATTCGCTATTAATTTCTTCGTTCGGAATTGGTTTGGATGGTTTGGTGTCATATTACGAATGGAAAAATAATGAAGATGAAAAACAATTATTAGCGCTGTGCCATGAAAAATTTGTTTCGCTACAATCCGCGCAAGCTATGTATGTTGCATCGGGTTCATCTGAATTAATCGCGTTATTTCAAAAAAATAAAGTGGGATATGCTGGGATCACGCTGACATGTCCCGGATTTTATGGTGCGCAATATCGGCATTTGCGCGCACCACTCGTTGATCAAGATATTTTTGCGATGGCAGAAAACGTTTTATTTAAAAATCAGCGTATCACTAATTTGGAAATGGAAACCGCAGCAATTTATGGGTTAGCACGCATATTAAATCACAAAGCGTGTTCTATCAGTGCGATTATTGCGAATCGTTATTCACACACTTTTTCTAAAGATCCAGAAAAAGTAGTGGATGAGATGATTAAAAAAGTGCTGGAAATTTTGACGGTGAGTAACAAAATTCAATAGTGCGTATGTGTTTCAGCGTTGTGCGTGCTAGTGAATCAACAAAGAACCGCGCACGAAGTAAGCGGAGCAAAATCATCACTCACATCCGCTCGTTACACTCGCGGTTCTTATATGGACCCCGCCTGTCTTGCAAGCAATAAATTAATC